>NZ_JBDJLA010000002.1:0-394369 GCF_039673135.1 Stenotrophomonas sp. TWI1151 | reverse complement strand
CGGTTTGCGCGCCCGGTGGGGGGGCTTATTGGCGCGCCCCGTGGGGCCCCCCCCCACGGGTCGGCTCTACCGCCTGGAGCAGCCGACCAACGGTCGGCTCTACCCGGGTTGACGCTACGTTAGAAGGCGGTTTGTACCGCGACCTCGACGCGCGATCCCGCGTTGCCCGGGAACAGCTGTTTCGCGGCACCGTCGGTGTCATGCCCGGTCACCCGCAGCTCCCACGGCCCGTGCACCCGCCACACCAGGCTGAGCTGGCCGTGCAGGTAATCCTCGGCCTGCGCGCTGTCCAGCCAGTAATGGCCCACCGCGCCCTCGATGCGCCACTGCCCGCCCAGCGGCAGACGCGCGCCGAGCTGCGCATAGGTGCCGCCGTGGCCACCGGCCAACGCGTTGTCGGAGACGCCGACCTGCAGCCACGCGCGTTGCCGCCAGGTCACCGTGCCGTTGAGCTCGGTCCAGTCCAGATCGACGGTGGTCGAGGGATACAGGTAGCGGGTCAGATTGACGTCCACGCTCCAGTCCGGCGTCACCGCGCCGCTCCAGCCGGCGATGAGATCGAATTCGCTGCGCGCGCCGTTGTCCGGGCGGAACGAGACGCCCGAGCCCCACGCCGAGGCATACCAGCCGGTGGCCGTACCGAGCTTCACGCCGGCCTGCGCGGCCGGATCGCCGTCGCTCTGGGAGCTGCCGCGCCAGACGTAGTCCGAGGTCAGCGTCGCATTGCCCTCCACCGCGGCCGCGGCCGCACCACTCATGACCAGCCCCACCAGCACCGCGCCGCAGCGCAGGCGCTGTTTCAAAGGTTTACCCACCACGTGCCCTGCTCCAGATGACGGCCGCGCCGTCGAGAGCGACAGTGTCGTCAGGCGGGGCGTAACGCCGCCATGGCGTACCCGGGCGATCGGCGCAACGTTTCTGTAAATCCTGCGTCAGGGTGGTGCCCGGAGGTGCGCGGTATCATGGCCGCTCTGACCTGTTGCGAGTAATGGCGTGGACGCGATCCTGACCCCGGTATCGATTGGCGAGCTGATCGACAAGATCACCATCCTGGAAATCAAGGCCGAACGCATCGCCGATGCGGGCAAGAACGCCAACGTCCGCAAGGAACTCGAGGGCCTGTGGCCGCTGTGGCAGCAGCAGGTAAGCGCCCAGCCGGGGCTGGAGGCGTTGAAGACGCAGCTCAAGGCAATCAACGAGCGCATGTGGGAGATCCAGGATCAGCTGCGCGACAAGGAAGCAGCGCAGGTGTTCGACGATGCCTTCATCCAGCTGGCGCGCGGTGTCTATGGCACCAATGGCGAGCGGGTCAAAGTGAAGAACGAGATCAACCGCATCGCCGGCTCGCAGCTGGTCGAAGAAAAGCAGTACCAGGGCGAGTAAGCCCGCGGGTACGCGCCGGGCTCAGTGCCCGGTCGCGGCCATGAAGCGTTCGCGGTCCTGCTGGGTACGCCGGCGGATTTCGGCCAGCGCTTCATTCTCGGTGGCTTCCAGCATCGATTCGAACAGCCGCTGGAAGTGGTTGCGCATGGCCGACCGCGCCGCTGCCGGGTCGCGTTGGCGCAGTGCATCCAGAATCCGGGTGTGTTCCTCGTCGCGGGTGTCATCGTCGTTGTGGCAGACGTTGGCGTAGACCTGCTTGACCCGCGGCAGCTCGTTGCGCATCCGCCAGATCAGCTGCACGCAGTGCTCCACCACCGGGTTGCCGGCGATCCGCGCGATCGACAGGTGGAACTGACGATCCGCCTCGCTGGCCGCCGCCTCGCCCGAATTCGGGTCGACCATGGCCGCGATCAGGCCGGCCAGGTCCTCCAGTTCGGCATCGGTGATGCGGCTGGCCGCCATCGCGGCGGCCTCGGCCTCGATCACCGCACGTGCCGCGGTCAGGTCGAACGCCGAGACGTCGGGCAGTGCGCCCGGCGCCTGCGACGGCTTGGTCTTCACGTAAACGCCGGAGCCGGTCTTGATGGTGATCAGGCCCTGCGCTTCCAGCGCGATTTCCGCCTCGCGCACCGTCACCCGGCTCACGCCCAGGCGTTCGGCCAGGTCGCGCTCGCCCGGCAGGCGCGAGCCCGGCGGGAATTCGCCCTTCTCGATCAGCGCGACGATTTCGGCAGCAATGGACTGGTACAGACGGGGTTCGGACATCATCAAAGGCCTGCTGACAGGTGGCTGGGGACCGACACGCGACCGCGCCTTCAGAGAGCGGCGCGGTCGGAAAAACCGCGCCACTGACCTCAGAAGCGGTAGCGCACCCCCAGATAATACCGCCGCCCGTACGTGGTGTACTCGCGGAAGCTGCCGAGGATGGGCATATCCGACACCCGCGGCTCATCGGTGAGGTTGCTGGCCGACAGCGACAACGACAAGTGCTTGTTCACTTTGTAGGTGGCGCGGAAGTCCAGCGAGCCATTGTCCCGCACATAGCGGTTCTGCGACGGGTCGCCGACAAACTGCTGGTAATAGTCGGAGCGGTACTTGTAGATCGCCTGCAGATCGAGCTTGCCCAGGCCCCAGTACACCTGTGCCGACGCCACATGCTTGGACAACCCGAAGATATTGGCCGGCTCGACGATACCCGGGGTCACCACGCCGGTCGAGGGGTCGGTGGACTCGCCCAGGCGCAGGTCTTCGGTCTTGAAGTTGGAATCGGCGTAGTTGTAGCTGGCCTTCACGCCCAGCCCGGAGAAGATCCCCGGCAGGTAGGAGAAACTGTGCGAGGCGGTGAACTCCACGCCGAACAGATCGCTCTTCTGGTCGCTGGTGGCCAACTGCTCCACCGGCACGGTCACGCTCTGGCCGTCGATATCGAACGATTCGTTGACGATCACCGGCATCGAGCCGCCGTTGAACTGCTTGTAGTACAGCGCACCGGACAACATGGTGTCTTCGTTGGCATACCACTCCAGCGAGAGGTCGCCGTTCCACGACATCAACGGCTTGGCGCGCGGGTTGCCGGTGGCGGTGATGCTGCGCAGCGCGTCGCCCACGCTGTTGAACTCGGTATCCACCTCGCCCAGGTTGAAGGTGCGGCCAAAGCCTTCAGCGGCCAGGTCCGGACGCGACATCGCCCGATACGCGCCCACGCGCAGCAGCAGGTCCGGGCGCAGTTCGAAGGCCGCGTTGAAGCTGGGCAGCCATTCGGTATTGCTGGACTTGAGCACCTGCGAGGTGTAATCGCCGGTGGGCTCCAGGGTCACGGTGCCGTCGGGATTGTTGATCACATCCAGGCCGCTGCGCAGCCCGACCGAGCGCACCTCGGTGCGCACACCCCGCACGCCGATGTTGCCGGTCACCGGCAGGCCGAACCATTCGGCGCTGTAATCGCCCATCAGGTACAGCGCGCTGGTTTTCTCGGTGACATCGTTGTTGGCCGGGTTGCGCAGGTCCGCGCTCAGCCCGGTGTCGTCCACGCCGGTGAAGGCCTTGAACAGGCAGCGGCTGTCGAAGCTGGCCCACTGGTCGATGGTGTTGCCACTGGCGTTGGCCAGGAAATCGTCCTGCGGGAACGCCTGGCGGCAGGCCAGGTTGGCAGCGCGGATCGCGGCGACATTGGTGGTGGTGACATCCACGGTGTCGGTGTAATCGGTGTAGGTCGCCTCGGAGCGGCGCAGGCCCCCCTTGATCGCGGTGAAGAAGCCGCTTTCCGGGGTGAACGTGGCATCGAAGCGGCCGGCACGGATGGTGTGCTCGCGGTGCTGCTGACGTCGACGCACCAGCGCCGAATCGGTGAAGTTGTCCGGGTTGTTCACATCGAACGCCGGATCCAGGTAAATGCTCGGCACATCACCGCTGTAGTCATAGGTGTAATCGACGTAGCGGGTGTTCTTGATGCCGCCGACCGGCCTGCCGTTGACGTCGGTGCGGCCGGCACGCAGGCGGGTGCTGCGTTCGATCTGATCGCGCTCGGTGTTGGAGTAGGACAGATCGGTGGACAGCGTCCACGCCGGGCTCGGCCGGAAGATCACGTTGAGCCCGCCGCCGGTGTATTCCTCCTGGCGCTCCAGGAAATTGCCGGTGGAATCGACCGTGGTGCTGCCGGTGTGGTGCAGCAGCGCGCCATCGTCGGTGACGACGCGGTTGTTGAGGTTGCGCATCATCGAGGACAGCGACAGATCCGAGCGGTCTTCGGTGTAATCGCGCTTGGAGTGCTGGTAATCAAGGTTCACTTCCACCGTATCGCTGGGCCGCCACTGGAGTGCGGCGAACTGCGAATCGCGCTTGTCGTGCTCGATGAACTGGCGGTAGATGCGGCTGCTGGGCACCAGGTAATACGGCACGCCGTTGGCGACCTGGTTGCCGTTGACCTGGGTGCAGTTGCGCGTTGCGCCAACCACTTCACGGCCATCGCAGGCCACCCAGGTGGAGCTGCTGGAGAACATCTCTTCCGGGTTGCTGCCTTCCAGCGCCTGCACGCCGATGGAGACACCGAGCTTGCCGGCGTTGCCCATGTCGAACTGGTCGATGTAGCTGGCGGTACCGCGCCAGCCGACGCCGTCCTTGTCCTTCAGACGGTCATCGTAGTCCTGCCAGGTGCCCCGGCCATCGAGCTGGAACGTGCGCTTGCCGTACTCCAGTGGTTTGACCGTCTCCATGTTGATCGTGCCCGCCACGCCACCTTCGACGAAGTCGGCGCGCTGGGTCTTGTAGATCGCCACAGTGTTGATCAGCTCGGACGGGAACTGGTTGAAGTTCACCGAGCGGTCGCCACTGCCGTTGGTGGCCTCGCGGCCATTGAAGGTGGACGAACCGAGGAACGGGCCCAGGCCACGGATCGAGATTTCCGACGCACCGCCCTTTTCGCGGTGGGTGGAGGCACCAGTGATCGTTTCGATCGCTTCACCGATCGACAGCGCCGGCAGATCACCGATGTCGTCGGCGGCCAGCACATCGGAGACCACGGTCTCCTCGCGCTTCTTGTCGATCGAGGTCTGGATGGTGCCGCGGATGCCGGTCACCTGGACCTGATCCAGCGTGGTGGCTTGCCCCGGCGGCGAGGCCGGTGCATCGGCGTCCTGTGCGTGGGCCAGCGGCAGGGCCGCGGTGGCACACAGGGCATAGAACAGCGCGCTGTGCAGCGCGGTGCGGCGGAGGCCTCGTGGTGAGGCCGTACGGCGGTCATGCAACATCGTGATCTCCCTCCCAGGATGGATCGTCCGATTACACGGATTCGATCCGGAAGATTCACGACTGATGAACCAATGTCAATGAATTGGTACTAAAGTCTACCCCGCACTACCGTCCAGACCACTTTGCGTGGAATTAATGTGCGGACGCAGCAGAAAAATGCGCAAATCACATACCACATGCGCCTAAAGTGGTATGCGATTGTGGTTGACGTCCGCGCACGGCAACCTGTTAGGATCGTGGCTCGCGTCAGTCGCCACGGTTCATCTGGGAGGGTAAGCCCGTGACTTTGCAACACTCGCATGCGCCGTTGGCGCGGCGTCCCATGGCCAAGGCCTTGCTGTTGAGCCTGTCCCTGGCGGCATTCCCTGCCGTGGCGGCCGATTATCTGGTGCGCGACGCTGCTGCCTATGCCACCGCCGTACACGCCCTCGCCCCCGGCGATACGGTGATCCTGGCGGACGGCGTCTGGCGCGACGTGGACCTGCTTTTCCGGGGAACCGGCAAAATTGGTCAACCAATTAAGTTGACGGCGCAGACCCCCGGCAAGGTGATTCTCAGCGGCCAGTCCCAGCTGCGTCTGGCCGGTGAGCACCTGGAGGTCTCCAACCTCGTCTTCCGCGATGGTTGGGCGCCGGGTGGCGAAGTGGTGTCGTTCCGGCGGTCAGCCAGTGAGTGGGCCAACCACAGCCGGGTGACCGGGATCGTGATCGACCGCTACAACAAGCCGGATCGCCAGCAGTCCGATCACTGGGTGGCGCTGTACGGCCAGCACAACCGCTTCGACCACAACCAGCTGGTCGGCAAGACCAATGCGGGCACCACCCTGGTGGTGGTGCGCAACGCCACCAGCGGCCTGGACAACCAGCACCGCATCGACCACAACTGGTTCGGCCCGCGCCCCAACCTCGGTTCCAACGGCGGCGAGACGATGCGCATCGGCACCAGCCACGATTCGCAGTCCGATTCGCGCACCGTGGTGGAGAACAACTGGTTCGAGCAGTGCGATGGCGAGGTGGAGATCGTCTCCAACAAGTCCGGCGGCAACACTTACCGCGGCAACGTCTTCCAGGACTCGCGCGGCTCACTGGTGCTGCGTCACGGCCATGGCAACCGGGTCGAACGCAATGTGTTCCTCGGCCATGGCAAGGCGCATACCGGCGGCGTGCGCGTGATCAATCGCAACCAGACGGTGCGCGACAACTACTTCGAAGGCATCGCCGGCGACAATTTCGCCGCGGCCTTGAGCGTGATGGCCGGTACCCACAACGCGCCGTTGAACCGCTACGAGCAGATCGATCACGCGGTGATCGAACGCAACAGCTTCATCCAGGTCGGCACGCTGTTGCTGGGCGCGGGGCTGGATGAGGAGCGCAACGCGATGCCAGTGAACAGCCGCATCGCCGGCAACCTGTTCATCGGCGATGGACACCGCGAGCTGCTGCGCACGCAGGGCGATCTCTCCGGCATCAGCTTCGCGGGCAATGTGCAGAGCCCTGCCGCGTCTGCCGGCTTTCCTGGTGGTGTCAGCGGCCAGACCCTGACCCTGCAGCGCGCGGCCAACGGCCTGCTCTACCCCACCGCCGCCATCGATGCCGGTGCCCCGCGCGATCTGACCCCGATTGCCCGCGACCAGGTCGGCGTGGACTGGTACCCCAAGACGCTGCCGACCACCGCCTTGGACAGCGGCGCGGTGCGCAGGGTCGCACCGGGCGAGGACACCCTCACCGCCGCCGTGGCCGCCAGCGCCCCGGGCGACCGGCTGCAGCTGCAGCGCGGCCGCTACACCGTGAGCCAGGTGCTGGCGGTGGACCATCCGCTCAGCGTGGTCGGCCCCGCACGTGGCCAGGCCAGCGTGCAGTTCTCGCGGCCGAGCCTGTTCGAGATCGGCGCGCGCGGTTCGTTGCGCCTGGCGCGGCTGGATATCGACGGCGCGCTCGCCCCGGATGCCGCCGGCAATGCGGTGATCCGCGTGCCGCCGGGCAGCCAGGCCTTCAACTACACGCTGCGCATCGAGGACAGCCGCGTACACGGGCTGACCGCCAACAAGGCCTTCGATGTGATCGCCACCGGCAAGGGCAGACTGGCCGCGCGGATCGCACTGACCCACGTCACGGTGGAGGACATCACCGGCAGCGTGATCGCCGCGGCCGCCGAGACCGATGACCTGGGCACCTACAACGCCGAGCAGGTGGATCTGCTGGACTCCACGTTCCGCCGCATCGGCGGGCCGGTGGTGAACCTGTATCGCGGCGGCACCGACGAAAGCACCTTCGGTCCGGCGCTGCAGGTGCACGGCAACCAGTTCGAGCAGGCAGGGCTGGCCGATGACACCAGCCTGCGCCTGCATGGCGTGCAGTTCGCCAGCATCCGCGACAACCGCTTCGACCACAGCGGCCGCATCCGTTTCAGCCATCGCGTCGGGGAACCGACCCTGCGCATGGGCGACAACCCGCTGACGGCCACCGCGCCGTTGCTGTCCGATACCCCTGTTGAGGCCCTGCCATGAATCACGCCCCGCCCCTGATGCTGCTGCTCGCCGCCACGCTTGGCGGGGCCGCGTTGCCCGCTGCGCAGGCCGCACCCGCCGCCCGGCAGGCGCCCGCGGCGTCCGCCACCGCACCGGTGCTGGTCACCGCCGCGCAGTGGACGCAGATGCGTGCCGAGGGTGCGCGCTCGCCACTGTTCGCCAAGGAACAGCAGCGTGCCGAACAGCGCGTGCGCGCGATGATGAAGGCCGGCATCGACGTGCCGGTGCCCAAGGACAAGGGCGGCGGTTACACGCACGAACAGCACAAGCGCAATTACCAGGCCATCCAGGCCGCCGGCGCGCTGTATCGGCTGACCGGCGACAAGGCCTATGCCACCTTCGCCCGCGACCTGCTGCTGGGCTACGCCAAGCTCTACCCGGGCCTGGGCGCGCACCCGCAGGGCCGCGGCCAGATTCCCGGCCGGCTGTTCTGGCAGACCCTCAACGATTCGGTGTGGCTGGTCAGCGCGGCGCAGGGCTACGACGCGATCCGCGACACGCTCAGTGACGCCGACCGCAAGACGATCGACGACAACGTGTTCCGCGCGATGGCCGACTTCCTGTCCGACACGCCGGAGAACTTCGACAAGATCCACAACCACGCCACCTGGGCGGTCGCTGCGGTGGGCATGACCGGCTACGTGCTGCGCGACACCAACTACGTCGACAAGGCGTTGCAGGGCAGCAAGCGCGATGGCAGTGCCGGCTTCCTGAAACAGGTTGATCAGCTGTTCTCGCCGGACGGGTATTACGAAGAAGGCCCGTACTACCAGCGCTATGCACTGGCCCCATTCATCCTGTTCGCCAACGCCATCGAGCGCAACGAACCGCAACGCGGCATCTTCAAGCGCCGCGACGGCGTGCTGCTCAAGGCGGTCGATGCGCTGGTGCAGAGCAGCTACGGCGGCTACTTCTTCCCGATCAACGACGCCATTCTCGACAAGGGCCTGGACACCGAGGAACTGGTGGCCGGCATCGATATCGCCTACGCGCAGACCGGTGATGCACGCCTGCTGTCGGTCGCCAAAACACAGAAGCGCGTGCTGCTCTCGCCCGAAGGCCTGCAGGTGGCCCAGGCGCTGGCGGAGAACAAGGCCAAGCCGTTTGCCTTCGTACCGACCCTGCTGCGCGATGGCCCGGACGGCACCGAAGGCGCACTGGCGATCCTGCGCATGGGGGGCGAGAACGGCCAGGCGCTGGTGATGAAGAACACCAAGCAGGGCATGGGCCACGGCCACTTCGACAAGCTCAACTGGTTGTTCTACGACAACGGCCAGCGCGTGGTCACCGATTACGGCGCGGCGCGCTTCCTCAACATCGAGGCGAAGGCCGGTGGCATCTACCTGCCGGAGAACAGCAGCTGGGCCCGGCAGACCATCGCGCACAACACGCTGGTGGTGAACGAACAGAGCCACTTCGGCGGCGACTGGAAGAAGGGCCAGCCACTGGCACCGACGCCGCTGCTGTTCGCGGTCAGTGACGATACCCAGATCGCTTCGGCACGGATGGAGGGTGCCTACGACGGGGTCAGCTTCACCCGTACCCAGGCGCTGCTCTCGCACCCCTCGCTGGGCGAGCCGGTGGTACTGGATCTGCTGCGCGTCACCGGCAGCAAGGCCGCGCGCTATGACCTGCCGCTGCACTTCAACGGTCACATCATGGACGTGGGCTTCAAGAGCCAGTCCGCGCTCGCCGCACGTCCGGTGCTGGGCAAGGCCAACGGTTACCAGCACGTCTGGATCGATGCGGCGAGCGAGCCGACCCGCGACGCACGCAGCCTGACCTGGCTGCTGGACGGCCGCTTCTATACCTACCGTTTCGCCAGCACCGCGCCCTCACGTGCGTTGATCGGCGAGAGCGGCGCGAATGATCCCTCGTTCAACCTGCGCCGTGAGCCGATGCTGCTGCAGCGGGTGGATGGGCAGGCTGCCACCACGTTCTACGGCGTGCTCGAACCGCACGGCCAGTACGACGGCACCGCCGAAACCGTGCGGGGCGCCAACAGCCGCATCGACCGCCTCACCCACTACCGCGGCAAGGATGCAGACGTGCTGGTGCTCGACCTGGCCGGCGGCAAGCAGCTCGCCGTGGGCATCGCCGATGACCCGGCCAAGGGCGGATCGCATGAAGTGAGCGGCGGCGGCCACAGCTGGCGCTGGGACGGTGGCTGGAAGCGCTTCGATACCGGCACCCGCACCGGCAAGGACGGCAAATGAAGGTCACCACCCAGGCCCGCACCTATGTCCGTTGGCTGATCGTGGCACTGATCGCCATTGCCACGGTGATCAACTACATCGACCGCAACGCCCTGGCCGTGATGTGGCCGCAGATTTCCAAGGACGTCGGCGCGACCAAGGAAGACTACGCGCTGCTGGTCACGGTCTTCATGCTGTTCTATGCCGCCGGCCAGTTCGTGTTCGGCCGCCTGTTCGACATCATCGGCACGCGGCTGGGCTTTGCGCTGTCGATCGCGGTGTGGTCGATCTCGATCGCGCTGCACTCGGTCACCCACTCCATACTGTCCTTCAGCATCGTGCGCGCCATGCTCGGCATCAGCGAAGCCGGCGCGTGGCCGGGCGCGGTCAAGGCCAATGCCGAGTGGTTCCCGGCGCGTGAGCGGGCGCTGGCGCAGGGCGTGTTCAATGCGGGCGCGTCGATCGGGGCGATCGTGTCGGCACCGCTGATCGCAGTGCTTTTCCTGTGGCTGGGCTGGCGCGGCACCTTCATCCTGATCGGTGCGATCGGCTTCATCTGGCTGCTGCCGTGGCTGATCATCTACCGCGCCGGCCCGGACAAGCACCCGTGGGTGAGCGCCGCCGAGCGCGCGTTGATCCTGGATGCGCCCACCGAACAACCGGCCGTGCCGGTCCCCGAGTACGTGCCCAGCATGCGCCAGCTGCTGGGCCATCGGCAGACCTGGGGCATCCTGATCTCGCGGTTCTTCCTGGACCCGATCTGGTGGCTGTTCGTGTCCTGGCTGCCGCTCTACCTGGCCGACACCTTCGGCTTCGACATCAAGCAGATCGGCATCTTCGCCTGGGTGCCGTATGTCGGCGCGATGATCGGCAGCCTCGGCGGCGGCTGGTTGTCCGGGCGCCTGATCGGCGCGGGCTGGAGCGTGGACAAGGCCCGCAAGGTGGTGATCACCCTGGGCGGCGCGATCATGGCCCCGGCGCTGCTGGGCGCGGTGCTGGCCACCGATCCGGTCTGGGCCGTGGTGACCATCGCCTTCGTGCTGTTCGGCTTCCAGATCGCCATCGGCAACATCCAGACCCTGCCCGGCGACATCTTCAGTGGCAAATCGGTCGGCTCGGTCGCCGGCCTGGGCGGCATGGCCGCGGTGGCCGGCACGCTGATCACCACCTGGCTGGTGCCGGCGATGACCCACGAATCCTACGCACCCATTTTCATCCTGGTGGCGGCCCTGGTGCCGGCCTCCCTGCTGGCGCTGTGGCTGGTCACCGGTCGCGTGGAAAAAATCCACGGCCCGGTCGAGCGCCGCTGAGCCCTCTTCTTCCCTTTCCCCCAACGCATCACAGGAGTGTTTCATGACCCAATTCAAGGACAAGGTGGCCATCGTCACCGGTGGCGGCCGTGACATCGGCCGCGAGATCTCGCTCAAGCTGGCCGCGGCCGGTGCCAAGGTCTGCATCAACTACGCCAACGATGAGGCCAGCGCGCAGGAGACCCTCAAGCAGGTTGAAGCCGCCGGCGGCACCGCGATCGTGCATCGCGCCGATGTCACCGATGCCAAGGCCGTGGCCGCGATGGTCGCTGCGACCCAGGCTGCGTTCGGCCCGCAGATCGATGTGCTGGTGAACGTCGCCGGTGGCATGGTCCAGCGCCGTCCGCTGGCCGAGATCGACGAGGCGTTCTTCCACAAGGTGATGGACCTCAACATGAGCTCGGTCTACCTGACCACGCATGCGGTGGTGCCGCACATGCCCGAAGGCGGCGCGATCGTGAACTTCGCCTCGCAGGCCGGGCGCGATGGCGGTGGACCGGGCGCGGCGATCTACGCCACGGCCAAGGCTGCAGTGATGACCTTCACCCGCGCCATGGCCAAGGAACTGGGCCCGCGCGGCATCCGCGTCAATGCGCTGTGCTGCGGCATGATCGCCACCCGCTTCCATGATGAATTCACCAAGCCGGAAGTGCGCACCGCGGTGGCCGGCAATACGCCGCTGCGCCGCCAGGGCCGACCGCAGGAAGCCGCCGATACCGCGGTGTACCTGGCCTCGGATGCAGCCGGTTTCATCACCGGTGCCAACGTCGACGTCAATGGCGGCACCTACTTCTCCTGATTGACCCGCTGACCGCCTGGGAGGGCCGCCATGCTGCGCTGGATCACTGCATTCTCTCTTGCACTTGCCACCAGCGCCGCGGCGCTGCCCGCCCAGGCCCAGGTCTGGGTGCCGGCCTGGACCGCCTCGCCGGCGCCGGACCGTCTTGATGGCACCCCCGAGGCCCCGGTGCAGTTCGCGAACCAGACCGTGCGCCAGGACATGCGCCTGGGCAGCTCGGCCCGCGCCCTGCGCTTCCGCATCAGCAATGAACTCGGCCAGGCCCCGCTGCATATCGGCGGGGCCTCGGCCCACCTCACCGGCACCGCCACGGCGGCCAGGCCGGTCACCTTCAATGGGCGTGGCGAGATCGTGGTGCCGGTTGGCGCTGCGCTGCTCAGCGACCCGGTCGCGATCACCGCGCCGGCGCTGGCCGACGTCTCGCTCACCCTGTATTTCCCCGAGGCTACCCGCCCGGCCGTGCGCCGCACCGCGCTGCGCATCGCCGAGGGTCGCGCTGCTGCGGTCGGCGACGCGGTCAAACTCGCCTACCGGCAGAACGTGGTCTCCGCCGTGCTCGCCGAACGCGCCAGCAAGCCGGTGGTGGTGGTCGCCCTGGGCGACTCGATCACCGAAGGCGCCACCGCCACCCGCGGCAGCAACGGCGACTGGCCGGCACTGCTGTCGGCCCGTCTGCAGCAGGCGTGCCCGGACCAGGTCGTGGTGGTCAACGCCGGCATCAGCGGCAACAAGGTGATGGATCACGGCCGCAGCCACAGCGCGCTGGCGCGGCTGGACCGCGACGTGATCGCACTGCCGAACGTGGACCGCGTGATCCTGTTCGAAGGCATCAACGACATCCGCCACGACGGCGGCACCCCACCCGTGGCCGGCCGCAACGCCGAGGACATGGTGCTGGGCTACCGGCAGATCGCCGAACGCCTGCACAGCAACGACATCCGCCCGATTGCCGCCACGATCACGCCGTTCGGTGGTTCGGACCGCTACGAGCCGATCGCGGCCGCCACCCGCACCACGCTCAACGCCTGGATGCGCGGCGGCCGCAGCGGCTTCGATGGCCTGATCGACTTCGACCAGATCCTGCGCGATCCGTCCCACCCGGAGAACCTGCCCGAGGACATCACCCGCGACCACCTGCATCCCAACGACGAGGGCTACCGGCGCATGGCCGAGGGCATCGATCTGGCGCTGCTCGGCTGCCCGGCGCGATGAGTGCCCAGACCTTCCAGGTTGCGGCCGACAACGGCCAGCGCTGGGACGCGCTGGCACTGGGGGAGGTGATGCTGCGCTTCGATCCCGGCGAAGGCCGGATCCGCAGCGCGCGCCAGTTCACCGTGTGGGAGGGCGGTGGCGAGTACAACGTCGCCCGCGGCCTGTGCAGCACCTTCGCCCATCGCACCGGGGTCCTCACCGCCCTGCCGCGCAACGAGCTGGGTCTGCTGGCCCAGCAGCTGATCCAGGCCGGCGGGGTGGATGCCAGCCAGATCGTGTGGCGCGACTACGATGGCATCGGCCGCAACACCCGGATGGGCCTGAACTTCACCGAGCGCGGCTTCGGGGTGCGTGCGCCGCTGGGTATGTCCGATCGCGCGTACTCGGCGGCCTCGCAGCTGCAGCCGGCGGCGTTCGACTGGGATGCGCTGTTCGGGCAGCACGGCGTGCGCTGGCTGCACACCGGGGGGATCTTCGCCGCGCTGTCCGAGCACAGCGCGCAGACTGCGATCACCGCGGTGCGGGCCGCGCGCCGGCACGGCGTGGCGGTCTCCTACGATCTCAACTACCGCGCCAGCCTCTGGAACAGCCATCCCGACCCGGATGCCGCGCGTCACGCCAACTGCGCCATCGCGGCCGAGTGCGACCTGTTGATCGGCGATGAGTATTCGTTCGCCGCATGCCTGGGCATGGACCTGAGCGATCTCGGTCGCCGCCACACACCGATGGATGTCGGTCCGGCCGAGGCAGCCGCCGTGCGCGCGATGACGCAGTTCCCGGCGCTGCAGGCGGTGGCGTTCACGCTGCGCGACGCCGCCAACGCCGCCCGCCACGGCTGGGCCGGTGCGCTGCGCACCCGGTCGCAACTGTATGTCTCCGCCGCACGCGAAGTAGACCTGCTCGACCGTGTCGGCGGTGGCGACGCCTTCGTGGCCGGCGTGGTGCATGCCCTGCTCAGCGGCAAGGGCGAGCAGGCAGCGGTGGAGCTGGGCGCCGCGCATGGCGCGCTGGCGATGTCCACGGCGGGCGACTGCGCTGTCACCAGCCTGGCTGAAGTGGAGGCCGTGGCGCGCGGCGATGGGGCCGCCGCACGACGCTGAGCGCCCTGCGCGCGAGGACTCAGTGCGCGATCGAGAGGTGTTCCAGGGCCTTGCGCGTAGAGAGCGTCAGCGGCGCGGGCAGTGCATCCGCGGTGAACCACCCCAGCCCGAGCAGTGCCTCGGGCTCCTGCACGGACGCGATCGTGGTGTCCTGCGCCCGCACCAGATACACCGGGGCGACCCAGTGCTGGCCAAGCGCCGGCTCGAAATGATCGACCACGCACAACAGACGCTCCACCGTCACCTGAAGTGCGGTTTCCTCCTCCACCTCACGGATCACCGCGTGTTCGACGGTTTCCATCCAATCGACCTTGCCCCCCGGCAACCCCCAATGCCCCTGCTCAGGCGGACGCCCGCGCTGGACCAGCAGGATCGCGCCGTCGGCGCGCTGGATGACGGCACCACAGCCGAGGCGAGGCTGCTGCAGATCGGTGGATGGGGACATCGGGCATCTCCATGGAAGTGACTCATTATCTCTCGGGCCCCGTGCCTGGATAGCGCCCACGAAAAAGGCCCGGCGATGCCGGGCCTTTCCTGCCACGCCGATCAGGCACGTGGCGATGCGGTCACGCTGGAATTACCAGCTGAAGCGCGGGCCGACCGACCATTCCTTGTCACCGTGGCGATCCATCTTGATGTCGCCGTTGATGCCCCAGTTCTGGTTCAACTTCACCTGGCCACCCAGGCGGCCGTAGAACTGGCCATCCGGATTGACGCCGTGCTTCTTGCTGTAATCCTCGTAGCCGGCCATGGCATAGACTTCGGCGTGCTGGCCGAACGCGGTACGGATACCGGCTTCAGCGCTGTAGCCGTTGAAGTCCAGGCCTTCCTTCGGGTCGAACTTGTTGTAGGCAACGCGGCCCACGAAGTCGGTGCTGTTGCCGATTTCCTGGTTGTAGCCGACGCCGACGCGCCACTGGTCAACCTTGAAGTTGCCGATGTCGGTCTTCTGCTGGTTGTACTCACCGAAGGCGTGGAAGTTCGGCAGGAAGGCATAGGAACCCTTCACGCCCCAACCATCGGCCTTGCCGCCATCTGCGTCGGTCTTGACGTAGTCGGCTTCAGCGTAGTTGTAGGACAGGCCTTCAGCCGCCGAAGCGGTGAACGGGAGGGCGGCGGCCAGGGCCAGAGCAATCAACGAAGTCTTCATGGGGGTACACCTTTATGTCTTGGACTACTTGCACCCGGCATGGAGGCCGGACTGCATCGGGAATGTAAATTCTCCGTTATTCGACACAACCCGCCCTGAAGTTGACCGCGTCCACAAAAGTGAATTTTGGGGCGGCGTTCAGACGCGCTCTGGCATACGCGCGTGGCTTTTTTCAGGCGATGACGGCGTGAGTGCGGCCTGGCGGGATGATCACGCGGAGCCGTCAGGCAGGGAGTCGCGGCGGGCAAGCCGGAAAGGATTCTGGTCACGACGGTGCCCTTTCGGGGCGTCACGCGCTGGGGAAGCCGCTCTTGGGGAGTTATCGGCTAACGCGTCCATCCTCCTGGATGCACCGAGGTCCGTGCCGTGGGGCGTTGGACCGCAGGGCGCCGTGGGGCGTCCTGCCCGGCAACCCCATCATGTGCTGAATACGTCAGCGCGCCTATCAGGATGTTCCGCACAATGACTCAGAGTTTTCTGACCTTTGTCCCGAAGGCGGCCGAAAATGTCCGATTGAATGCTGAATCTGTTCACCTCGTGTCCTGCCTGGACACATTCACCGGCCGCAAAGGCCACCGCGCGCAGTGTCGAGGTTCCGTCTCCCGGTTCGTCGTATGTCATGAAGGCGCCCATCCCGGCGCGTCATCTGGAGCACTGCCATGGCCTATATCGATGGTTTTGTACTTGCCGTGCCGAACGCGAACAAAGCGAAATTCCTGGAACACGCCCACATGGGCGATGCGATCTGCATCGAGCATGGCGCGCTGCGCGTGGTGGAGTGCTGGGGCGACGATGTCCCGCATGGCAAGCAGACCGACTTCCATCGTGCGGTGGCGGCCAAGGACGATGAGGCCGTGTTGTTCTCCTGGATCGAATGGCCGGACAAGGCCACGCGCGATGCCGGCATGCAGAAGATGATGGAGGACCCGCGGATGAACCCGGAGAACAATCCGATGCCGTTCGACGGCAAGCGGATGATCTACGGCGGCTTCGTGCCGGTGGTGGAACTGAAGCAGTGAGCGGGGGCCAAGAGGGGTACAGCCGCTGCGGCAGCGCCGCTTGAGTGCGCGCTGGGGCACCGGCATGCTCGGTGCTCCAGGCTGACAGGGAGCACGCGCCATGATGACGATGCTGCCTGCCAGGCGACCGTCATCAGGGAGCGAGACGCATGGCCGCAGCACGTTCGGGAATGTTTCACTTTCTGCTCTTCCTGGGGCTGGCGGTCACCGCGACCGCCAGCCCGTCGGCCCACGCCGACGCGCCGGGCCTGATGCAGTACCAGCGCGCCGAACGTGTGCTCGACCAGCGGCTGCGCGGCAAGGTCCGCAATGCCACCGTCGCGCCGCGCTGGCTGGAGGACGGCCGCTTCTGGTATGCGCGCCAGGAGCACGATGGCCGCACCCGCTACCTGCTGGTCGATCCGGCGGCCTCCACGCGCACGGCGCTGTTTGACCAGGACGTCATGCAGGCGGCACTGCAGGTTGCCGGGGTCGCCGATCCAGGCGCGGTGATGCAGCAGGTGGACCGCGTCGCCCTTAGCGGCGATGGAGTGCGGATCACGCTGCGCGTGGACCCACAGCGGGTGGTGATGTGCACGCTGCCGATGCCGTGCGAGATGCACGCGTTACCGGTCGCCGACCCGCGCGACCTGCCTGCGCCGGACGGTCGGCACAGCGTGCGGGTCGAGCAGGACAACCTCTGGCTGCGGCGCGGTACCGACGGTGAACGACGGGCGCTCACCGTGGATGGCGAGCCCTCGTACGGCTATGGGGTACTGCCCGATTTTGCATTGCGCGGTATTCCGCGGCGGGAAGGCCGGATGCAGATGCCGCCGTTCGCGGTCACCTGGTCGCCGGACGGCCAGCGCCTGTTCGGCGTGCGCTACGACGAACGTCAGGTCCTGCCCTATCCCTACCTGGCGACCGCGCCGACCACCGGGTTCCGCCCGGTCGTGCATGAAGTGCGCCTGGGCCTGCTGGGCGACGCCGAGCAGGTCCGCGATACCTGGTTCGTCACCGAGATGGAGGGCGGCACACGCAGCATCGCCGTTCCCGAGGGCTGGCACACGTTGACCGAAGCCGGCGTGCTGGGCTGGTCGGCCGATGCCGGCAAGGTCTATACGGCGATCGTGCGCTATGACCCCCCCGCACGGCTGCGCCTGGTCGAGGTGGATGTCCGCACCGGCAGCGTGCGTACCGTGCGGGAAGAGCGCAGCGATACCCGCGTGCA
Source organism: Stenotrophomonas sp. TWI1151 (assembly GCF_039673135.1). NCBI lineage: Bacteria > Pseudomonadati > Pseudomonadota > Gammaproteobacteria > Lysobacterales > Lysobacteraceae > Stenotrophomonas > Stenotrophomonas sp. TWI1151. The sequence continues at coordinate 376,717 of NZ_JBDJLA010000002.1, read as the reverse complement.
GCTCAACAGCTATCCCTACAACCGGCCGGCGGTGCACGTCCTGCAGCACGACGATGGCATCGTCTGGTTCTCGCAGCGCGATGGCTGGGGCCATCTGTACCTGGTCGATCGCCGCGATGGACGTGTCGTGCGTCAGCTGACGAAGGGCGCATGGCTGGTGCGCGATGTGGTCGGCGTCGATGAGGTGCGTCGCCAGGTGCTGTTCACCGCCGGCGGGCGCGAGCCGGGCGATCCCTATCAGCGGCGCCTGTACCGCGTGTCGCTGGACGGTGGCGCCCCGGTCCTGCTCACACCGGAGGCAGCCGATCATGCGATCGATGGCGGAACCGGCGTGCTCATGGGCGGGCGGCCCTCCCACCTGCTGTCGCCCTCCGCGGCTTACGTGGTCGACAGCTACTCGCGGGTGGACCAGGTGCCGGTCAGCGTGCTGCGCGCCACCAGCGATGGCCGTGCCGTACTGGAACTGGAACGCGCCGACGCCCACGCGGTGCAGGCCGCCGGCTGGACGCCCCCGCAACGGGTGAGCGTCCTCGCCGCCGATGGCCACACCGAACTGCAGGCCACGGTCTATCTGCCGCCCGGCTACCGCGAGGACGGACGTCATCCGGTCATCGATGCGATGTACGGCGGACCGCACATCACCAATGCGCCGGTCGGTTTCGTCGAGGCCACCGCGACGATGAATCCGGTCGCGCGCGCCAGCCTGGCCCAGCTCGGCTTCGTGGTGGTGAGCATCGATGCGCGCGGCACGCCCGGACGCTCCAAGGCCTTCCACGATGCCAGCTTCCTGACCGCAGCCGATCTGCAGCTGGATGATCACGTCGCAGCGATCGGGGACCTGGCCAAACGCTATCGGGGCATGGACCTGACACGGGTCGGCATCTACGGGCATTCCTTCGGCGGCTACAGCGCGGCGCGTGCCCTGCTGCGCCATCCGGCGTTCTACAAGGTCGGGGTGGCTTCGGCCGGCAGCCACAGCTTCCAGGGCATGTACGGTGGCGCGATCCACGGCATGGACCGCCTGGTCGGCGGCCAGCCGGTCTATGCCGACGGTACCGCGGTGCGCGCACAACCGGATGCGGTGCCCGCGCTGTTCCAGCCGCTGGCCAACGATGCCCTGGCCGACCGCCTGCAGGGCCGGCTGATGCTGGTCTACGGCGACCTGGACGAGAACGCGATGCCGGCCCTGACCCTGCAGCTGGCGCGCGCCCTCACGCTGGCCAACAAGGACTACGATCTGCTGTACCTGCCCAACCAGGACCACGAACTGTTCCGCAACGATGATTACTACATGCGCCGGATGTGGGATTACTTCGTCACCCATCTGATGGGTGCGACGCCGCCACCGTACCGGATCGGGGCGGCGGCTTTGCCATGAGGTGATGCGGGCCGCTCAGCGGTGGGTATCGGTATCGTCCGGCCCGCCCCCCATGGCACCACCGCCCATTCCTCCCATTCCTCCCATACCACCGCCACCGCCGCCTTTACCGCCACCCTTGTCACCCGCATCGCCCTTGCCCTTCGCACCGGCCGAAGGTCGTGCCGGACCCTGGCGCGGGATGGCAACCGTGGTTGGAATCGGATCCAGGTCCAGTGCCTGACGGATGAAGTCGCGCAGCGACACCACCAGGTCGGCCGTAGGAACGACGCGGCCCTGGGCCATCTCGTTGGCGGCGTGCGCAGCCAGGCGCACCTGCTCATCCGTGCCCAGCAGCACGATGTCCGACAGGGCCGCTTCCACTGCATCACGGATCCGACGCGCACGCTCGCCACCGCTCTCGGCCTCCGCCGGCAGATGCAGCGCATCGCCTTCTTCGCTCCCCTCGGGCAGCGCGCGGAAATCGCGGCGATGACGTGGATCGACATCGAGCGTGCCGGTGAACGATCCGCCGAGGACTTTGTAAGCCGCGATCAGCGTGCGCAGACGCTCGTTGATCTGGCGATTCTCACGCTCGCGGCGCTGCTGCATGGTCTGCATGACCAGCAGCCGGATGCCGACACCGATCAGGGTGATGACCGCCAGGCCGACCAGGGTCGAGAGCATGGCCTGCCAGGAGCTGAAATCGAGTCCGCGCATTGCGTCTTCCCGTGAACGTCTGCCGATCAGGTTAGCAAGGGACGCAGGGAGGTGATGGTGATGGCAGGGTCCGGGAGCCTGATCGCACAGTGACGCGATGCGCTCGACCGGGGATGCCGAAATGACCGGGAACGGGCAAATGACCGCGGGCGGACACAGGCCCACCCCACCATGCCGCTCCCGCCCTCAGGCAGGAGCAGCACGTTGCAAGGCCTTACTTGCGGGCGCGCTTGGCCGGTGCCTTGCGGGCAACCGGCTTGGCGGCGGCACGCTTGGCGGGCGCAGCCTTGCGGGCCGGGGCCTTCTTGGCCACAGCCTTCTTGGCGGTAGCGACCTTCTTGCCGACGGTCTTCTTGGCGGCCGCGGTCTTCTTGGTCACGGCCTTCTTGGCGGTGGCGACCTTCTTGCCAACCGACTTGCGGGCGACGGCGGTCTTCTTGCCGGCCACCTTCTTGGCGGTCGCGGTCTTCCTGGTCACGGTCTTCTTGGCGGTCGCCGACTTCTTGGCAACGGCCTTCTTGGCCGTGGCGACCTTCTTGCCGACGGTCTTCTTGGCGACGGCGGTCTTCTTGCCAGCCACCTTCTTGACCGCTGCGGTCTTCTTGGTCACGGCCTTCTTGGCGGTCGCCGACTTCCTGGCAACAGCGGTCTTGGCAGCGGCGACCTTCTTGCCGACGGTCTTCTTGGCGGCAGCGGTCTTCTTGGTCACGGCCTTCTTGGCAGTCGCGGTCTTCTTGGCGACAGCCTTCTTGGCGGTGGCGACCTTCTTGGTCACGGTCTTCTTGGCAGCGGCGGCCTTCTTGGTCACGGCCTTCTTGGCGGTCGTGGCCTTCTTGCCGGCAGCCTTGGTGGTCTTGGTCACGGCCTTTTCAGCGGCGGCCTTCTTCTTGGCGACCTGCTTCTTGATGGCGGTGGCTTCAGCCTTGGCGTTCTTCTTGGCCGCTTCCAGCTTCTGCTTGGCGGTGGCCAGGGTCTTGCCGACCGACTTGGCCGCCTTGTCAGCCTTCTTGGCGACGGTCTTCTCGACCTTGGTCACGGCCTTCTTGACCTTGGCGACCTGGGTGGTGGCAGCCTTGCGTGCGCGCTTGGCGGTCTTCTTCACCGAAGCCACTGCATCCTCCGCAACGTGTGCGATGGTCTCGCCGACGTTGGTGGCGGTTTCTTTTGCGTCTTCGACGGTCTGCGAGAGAACCGTGGTCACACCATTACCGTTGCTCATTGAGTGCCTCCTGAGGGGCCTGGTTAGTCAAATCGCTGGCGATGCTATACCGGCGCGGTCCATCGTGGAACGGTCTTGATGCGATGCTCGTGCCAAGCCGACAGTAGCACCCCCATCGTCGGCAGCAAGCAACGCACCAACCTCTTGCACGAAACCCCTTGAAAACAGCATCGGCGCTCCAGCGCGTGGCGCACGCGATGTGTCTCGATGCGCATGTCGGCTGCATTCAATGCGCCCATGATTGATCGTCGCACTTGATCCATTCCCTGCCCTCGTACCCGGCATTTGCGCTGGTTTCGATGACGCGGATGCGCCCTGCAGGCGCACGACCAGCGTTGCTTTGGACGTCGCCGAGCGCACTGCACCGCCCTGCTTGGCACCTCGCCACCGGCCGATTTCGGCACCGCCATCCGTGCCCAGGCTGCGTCACCGGATGGCCGACGACGCGGCGAATTTCATCCCGGGTTTAGCCGATTGCGGACACACTCATTCAGGTTGAATTACCGTATACGTGTTTTCCCTGCCCCGTCCCCACCGACACGGAACCGCCGGACCATGCGACCGCTCCCGACCCTGCTCACGCTCGCCCTCGCCGCTGCCTTCGGCGGGTTCACCGCCACGGCCATCAACGCGCACCTGGACAACCGTGCCGAGGCGGCGCCGGCCGCATACACCATCCCGACCACAGCGGCGCTGCCCGCAGCGGTTGCCGGCCAGGCGGTGCCGTCGCTGGCACCGATGCTGGAACGGGTGATGCCGGCCGTGGTCAGCGTCAACACCAAGCAGGTGGTGCGCGTGCGCAACCCCTACTTCAACGACCCGTTCTTCCGCCGCCTGTTCCCCGAAGTGCCGCAGGAACGCATCAACGAATCGCTGGGCTCTGGCGTCATCATCGATGCCGCCGAAGGGCTGGTGTTGACCAACCACCATGTGATCGACAACGCCGACGACGTGCAGGTGACCCTGGCCGACGGGCGGACGGTGAAGGCTGAATTCATCGGCTCCGATGCCGATACCGATGTCGCGTTGATCCGCATTCCGACCGGCAACCTGACCGAGATCAAGCTCGGCGACAGCGCCCAGCTGCGCGTGGGCGACTTCGTGGTGGCGATCGGCAATCCGTTCGGTTTCAGCCAGACGGTCACCTCCGGCATCGTCTCGGCGGTGGGCCGCAGCGGCATCCGCGGGCTGGGCTACCAGAACTTCATCCAGACCGATGCCTCGATCAACCCGGGCAATTCCGGCGGTGCGCTGGTCAATCTGCAGGGTCAGCTGGTCGGCATCAATACCGCCAGCTTCAATCCGCAGGGCAGCATGGCCGGCAACATCGGCCTGGGCCTGGCGATCCCTTCCAACCTGGCGCGCGATGTGGTCGACCAGCTGGTCAAACACGGCGTGGTGGTGCGTGGCACGCTCGGCATCGAGGCGCAGAACCTGACCCAGCAGATCGCGCAGGGCCTGGGCCTGACCGAGACGCGGGGCGCGCTGGTGACCCGCGTGCTGGCCGGGTCCAGTGCCGCGGCCGCCGGGCTCAAGCCGGGCGACGTGGTGGTGTCGGCCAACGGCCAGCGCGTGGACAGCGCGCAGGCGCTGCACAACGTGGAAGGCCTGCAGCCGGTCGGCAGTACGCTGACCCTGGACGTGCGCCGCGAGGGCAAGCCGCTGCAGATCAAGGCCACGCTGAAGGAACAGGCACGCGCGGTCACCGGCGAGTCGCTTGATCCGCGCCTGGGCGGGGCCACCTTCGTCGACCTGCCCGAATCGCTGCGCCAGGCCGGTGTCAGCGGGGTATTGGTCAGTGACGTCAAACGCGGCAGCCGCGCGGCAGCCTCCGGGCTGGCGCAGGGTGACGTGATCACCGCGGCAACGGCAGGTGAGTTTGCCGACCTCGCCAGCTGGCGCGCCAACTTCCAGCAGCGCCCGGCACAGCTGGTCCTCAGGATCATCCGTGGCAATGGCGGCGGCCAGCTGGTGATGCGCTGAACGCGGCGTCAGCCGTAACGTCGCTTACACCCGGCCGATGCTATTACCTTGTGTTCGTTGCCGTCGGATCGTCCGCGGTCACCTTCCCCATCGCATAGCAGGAGATACACGATGAGCCCCACCAATACCGAGAATCTGAAGGAACACCTGGGCGAAGCCGGCTCGCACCTGAAGTCGGCGGCCACCGCTGCCGGCGGTGCGATCAAGGGCGCCACCGGCGCTGCCGGTGATGAGCTGCGCATCGGCAAGGCCAACGTCAAGGCCGAACTGTCCGATACCGCGCTCTCCGGCCTGGCCGCGGCCGAGTTCGGCGGTGCCGCCGCCAAGGAACAGGTTGATGCACTGATGGACAAGGGCAAGGACCTTGTCGACAGCGCCGCTGAACTGATCCGTGAGCGTCCGCTGGCGTCGTTCGGCGTGGCCTTCGCAGCCGGCTGGATCATCGCCAAGCTGGCCCGCAGCGGCGGCGACAAGTAAGCAGCGGCGTGAGCGATCAAGCCCAGTCGAGCGCTGCCGGTGGCGCGGATATCCCGCCACCGGACAGCGGTGAAAAAGCACCGCGCCTGGACGAGAGCATCCGCCAGGTCGGTGAGGCCGGCCGTGAGACCGTCGATTCGGCCAAGCACACCCTGCGCTCCCTGCGACGGTTGGCTTCGGCCGACTTCGCACTGGCGCGCAGCGCATTTGGCCGGGCATTGGCCTGGGCCGGCGTTGCGATTGTGTTCGGCGCGTCGGCCTGGTTGTTGCTGGCCGGCACGCTGATCGCCCTGATGCAGCGCTGGGGCCTGTCCTGGTTCCATTCGCTGTTGATCACCTCGATCGTCAGCCTGCTGGTGACCGGCTACGCGATGTGGCGGGTGTCGTTCTTCTTCCGCCATACCGGCATGCATGCCACCCGCCGCCAGCTGTCGCGGTTGGGGCTGTATGACGAGCCCAGCGAGGAAGATCCCGATGCCGACGTCGATACCACGGGGGTGAAGCGATGAACTTCGAAGCCTTGCGGCAACGCGTCCAGCGCGCCGAGCTGGTGGTGGCGGTGCGGGTCGAGAAGACCCGCAGCAGCTGGTCCACCCTCAGCACCGTCTGGCGGACCGGATGGACGCCGCTGCGCATCATCACCGTGGGTCTGGCCGGCGGTTTCCTGGCCGGCAAGCTGGAGCCCACCGGCCTGGGCGCGAAGGTGCAGGGCGCGCGGTGGCTGCAGATGATCGGCTCGGTCTCCAATCTGGTGGCCAGTACCCAGGCCGCGTTCGCCTCGATGCAGGCCAGCGAAGCGGCCGATACCGCCGAGCAGGCTGCTGACAAGGTGGATGAGGCCACCGATGAGGCGCCGCGTCAGGCGGCTCCGGCTCCGAGGCCTGCGGCCCCGGCAACGCCACGGCTCAACCCGGAACGGCGTGCCGAACCGGCCTCGCCCCATCAGCCGCAACCGGCCGAAGCGGCCACGGACCTGTCCGAACGCTGATCGCAGTGCGGTCGGCAGCAACATCCGAAGGCCCTGCGGCACCCGCCGCGGGGCCTTTCTTCGTCTGCACGTACCCCACACGCCATGCGCACCCGGCTTGCCCAATAATGGCGCTCCTTTCCCGTGTGCGATCCGAATGAGCGTCCCGGTTCCCCCTTCTGCCGAAGCCGTCGTCGCACCGCCTGCGCCGCGCCCGCGCGCGCCGATGTCGCTGGTGATCCTGGCCACCCTGGCGGTGGCCTTTACCCTGTGGGCGGCACAGGACGTGGTGCTGCCGATCCTGCTGGCCATGTTCTTCGCACTGGTCGGCAACCCTATCCTGCGGATGCTGCAGAAGATCTGGATTCCCCGGTTTCTCGGCGCGGTGCTGGTGCTCGGCGCCGGCCTGAGTGGTGCCGCCGCGCTCGGCGTGCAGCTGGTCGGCCCGGCAATGGAATGGGCCCAGGAAGCACCGCAGCAGCTGCGCAAGGTCGCCCGCCAGGTGCAGAACCTGACCAAGCCGGTGCAGCAGGCCAACCAGGCCGCCGAGAACTTCGCGCGCGTCGCCGGTGGCGAAGGCAGCCGCCGCGTGCAGATCGTGCGCACCCAGCTCGATGATCCCTACAAGGTGCTGACCCGCGCGCCACGCCTGGCCGCCTCGGTGCTGGCGGTGGTGCTGTTGACCCTGTTCTTCATGATCTACGGGCAGAACCTGCAGAAGCATGCCATCGCGCTGTTCCCCAGCCGCCAGCAGCAACGTTTCACCACGGACATCCTGCGCTCGATCGAGCGCGAGGTTTCCCGATACGTCCTGACCATCACCGTGATCAACACGCTGGTCGGCCTGGTGTTCTCCGGCATCCTGCTGCTGCTCGGCATCTCGCTGCAGGAGGCGCTGCTATGGGGCACCGTGGCGGCCCTGCTGAACTTCGCGCCCTACGTCGGCCCGCTGATCGGCGTGGCCCTGATGCTGCTGATGGGGTTCGTGGAGTTCAGCGATCCCTTCAAAGCACTGCTGCCCGCGGCCTGCTACCTCGCGCTGCACACCATCGAAGGCCAGGTGGTGACCCCGATCGTACTGGGCCGGCAGATGGCGATCTCGCCGCTGATCCTGATCCTGGCGCTGATGGTGTTCGGCTGGCTGTGGGGCATGGTCGGCCTGCTGCTGGCGGTGCCGTTGCTGGTCTGCATCAAGCTGGTGCTGGCGCGGCTGGATGGCACCCAGGGCTGGGCCAAGCTGCTGGAATAAGCCGTCAAGGCCAAGGGTACGGCTGGCTGCGCGATCCCCGGTGGTGCCAGAATACCGGCACCTTTTCGGATGGATCCCGGCCCTGATGTCTTCCCTCGCTACCCGTTGCCTGGCCCTCGCCGGCCTTGTCACCCTCGCTGCCCCGACGTTGGCTGCTCCCCCACCCAGCCCCGAGGTGGCCAGCCGCCAGCTGGTCGAGGCGGTCACCTGCAAGCGTCACCTGACGCCTGCGCAGTTCGCCGCGCTGGCGAAGGTGCTCAAGCCGACCGAGCTGCAGGCGTACGGCGAACTGTCCGATGGCGAGTATGCGCTGACCACGCCGCTGCTCGTGCTGGGCCAGCCAGTGAACCGCCTGCACCTGTACGACGGTGCCAACGGCGAGGACAGCATCGACAGCTATACCGCCTACTTCAGCACAGCCGGTATCGAACAGATCGCAGCGCTGGCGAAGATTCCGCGCAACGAAGCCGGCGACTACACCCTGGAAGTGGGCCGCCACGACCTGAGCGTGCGGCAGGACGAGGGCCAGGCCTCCATCGCCTGCTCCTACGACCTGCGCTGAAGCACCTCACCTCGGCGCCTGCGCGCGCCATGAAAGCCCGCGCGCGCAGGCGTAGAATGGCGGGGTGAATTTCCCCGTCCAAGCCATCACCCTCGACCTCGACGACACCTTGTGGCCGTTCGCCCCCATCGGCGCCCGCATCGACCAGGTGTTGTACGAGTGGATGCTCCAGCACAGCCCCGCCACCGCCGCGATGTACCCGGTGGCGGCGATGCGCGAACTGCGCGAGCGCTCCTTCCATGACAACCCGCACCTGCACTACGACCTGAGCGCGCTGCGCCGGTTGACGCTGAGCGAGGCGCTGGAGAAAAGCGGCGCCGATCCGGCCCTGCTGGAACCGGCCTACGAGGCGTTCTACGCCGCGCGCAACCAGGTCGAGTTCTATCCGGATGCGATGGACGCGCTGGCCCGGATCGCCGCACGCGTGCCGGTCGCCGCCCTCAGCAACGGCAATGCCGACCTGCAGCGCATCGGCGTGTCCCACCATTTCACCTTCCAGCTCGGCTCGCGCGAGCACGGCGCGGCCAAGCCCGCAGCGAGCATCTTCCATGCGGCCTGCGAGCGCCTCGCGGTGGCCCCTGCCCACGTGCTGCACGTCGGCGACCACGCCGAGATGGACGTGGTCGGTGCGATGCAGGCCGGCCTGCGCGGCTGCTGGATCAACCGCGAAGAACACCCCTGGACCCACCCTTCACTGCAGCCCGATCTGCAGTTCGACACCCTGACCGGGCTGGCCGACTGGCTGGATGCGAACGCATCCGCCCAGCACGCGTAAGCCGCCGCCCAAGGAGCACTCGAGTCCCATGTCCCAGATCAACGGTTTCACGTCCGACACCTCGCATGCGCTGCCGCTGCATGTGATGACCCGCGAGCAGTACGCCGGCTGGCGTGCGCAGCAATCCGACGCGCTCGGCGCGTGGCTGGACGCGCAGCGCTTCAACGGCAGCGGTGGCAGCGTGGTGCTGCTGCCGGGCGAGCACGGCCTGGCCGGCGCGATCGTCGGTGTTGGCGACCCGGGGGATGTCTACAGCTACGCGCACGCGCCGTTCGCGCTGCCGGAAGGCACCGTCTGGACACTGGCGGATGCACTGGCGCCGGAGATCGAGACCCTGCTGCAGATCGGCTGGGGCCTGGGCAGCTACCGCTTCGCGCGCTACCGAACGCCCAACCGCGCGCCGGCCCAGCTGGCTGCCACGCCTTCGGCCGAAGTGCGCGATGTGATCATCGCCAGCCTGCGCGTGCGCGACTGGGTCAACACCCCGACCGAGGACATGGGTCCGCAGCAGCTGGAAGATGCCGCGCGCGAACTGGCCACCGCGCATGGTGCGCAGATCGACGTGATCACCGGCGATGCGCTGCTGGAGCAGAACTTCCCGTCCATCCACGCCGTGGGCCGCGCCTCGCATCGCGCGCCCCGCCTGATCGTGCTGCGCTGGGGCAACGCAGGCCAGCCGCACGTGGCGCTGGTCGGCAAGGGCGTGTGCTTTGACACCGGCGGGCTGGACATCAAGCCGGGTGACGGCATGCGCAACATGAAAAAGGACATGGGCGGCGCCGCGCACGCACTGGGCCTGGCCGGCCTGATCATGGCCCAGCAGTTGCCGGTGCAGCTGACCCTGCTGATCCCGGCGGTGGAAAACGCGATCGGTCCGGATGCGTTCCGCCCGGGCGAAGTGATCGCCAGCCGCAAGGGCCTGAGCATCGAGATCGACAACACCGATGCAGAAGGGCGCGTGATCCTCGCCGATGCGCTGACCTACGCCAGCGAGCAGCAGCCGGAGATCGTGCTCGATTTCGCCACCCTGACCGGCGCGGCCCGCATCGCGCTGGGCCCGGACCTGCCGGCACTGTTCAGCAACGACGACACCCTGGCCCAGCAGTGGCTGCAGGCCGGTGAATCGGTGCGCGATCCGGTCTGGCGCATGCCGCTGTGGCGCCCGTACCTGCGCTACCTGCACAGCAACATCGCGGATCTGGCCAACGCCGGTTCGCGCATGGCCGGCTCGGTCACCGCCGCGCTGTACCTGGAGCGATTCATCGCCGAAGGCCAGACCTGGGCGCATCTGGATGTCTACGCCTGGAACGACGGCGAACGCCCGGGCCGTCCGGCCGGTGGCGAAGCGCTGGCGCTGCGTTCGGCGTGGGCGATGCTGAAGACGCGGTACGCCTGAGGCTGCACCGGGTAGTACCCGGAACGCGCTGTTCCCACGATCCCCGCTCCGGCGGGGATCGTCGTTTCTGCAGAGTTGGCGAAAATGTGAATATCGGCCTGCGCCGGGTTCTGACACCATGCTCCTGTCGCCCACCCACACACATCGTGAAGGCAGGAATCCGGACATGTCGCTCTTCGGCTATACCCGCGCTGGTCGCGAACCGGGCGCTCCACGCCCTCAATCACCGCTGCTGTGGATCGCGCTGATCGCCCTGATCGCGGGTGGCCTGGTGCTGGCCTTCGCCTGGCTGGCCGGCTGGATCGGCCGCGACCGCGTCACCGCGCAGACCTTCACCGATGCCATCGAGGCGACCGGCCCCCCGCAGCCCGGCTTCCGCCGCGCGCATACCAAGGGGGTCTGCGTCAGCGGTGTGTTCCAGGGCACGCCGGAAGGCGCGGCGCTGAGTTCGGCCCGCGTGTTCCGGCAGCGCCAGGTACCGGTGTTGGGCCGCCTGTCGATCGGCGGCGGCGACCCGCATGGCGCCGACAACAAGGCCCGCGTGCGCAGCATGGCGCTGCAGCTGGTCAGCGACGATGGGCAGGAATGGCGCATGGCGATGAACAGCTTCCCGTTCTTCGCGGTGCCCACCGCCGAGGCCTTCCTGGAACAGACCCGCGCCGGCACGCCGGACCCGGCCACCGGTAAACCGGACCCGGCAAAGATGGCCGCCGTGCTGGAGAAGTACCCCTCCGCGCTTGCCTTCCAGCAGTGGGCCAAGACCGCCCCGTGGTCGAACAGCTGGGCCAACACCCCCTACAACGGCGTCAACAGTTTTCGTTTCACCGCCGCCGATGGCAGCCACCACTTCGTGCGCTGGAGCATGCGCCCACAGGCGCCCTTCGAGGACATGACGCCGGAACAGCGCGCGCAGTCCGACGATGATTTCCTCAGTGAGGAGTTCGCGCAGCGGCTGGCACAGGGCCCGGTGCGCTGGGACATGTGGGTGACGATCGCCAACGACGGCGACCCGATCAATGACCCCTCGCAGGTGTGGCCGGAAGACCGCCGCCAGGTGAAGGCCGGCACGCTGACCCTGAGCAGCATGCAGCCGCAGGCCACCGGTGCCTGCCGCGACCTCAACTACGATCCGCTGATCCTGCCCAGCGGCGTGGCCGGCACGGATGATCCGATCCTGGCCGCACGCTCGGCGGTGTATTCGCAATCGTTCAATCGCCGCGAGCGCGAAATCGCCAGCGGCAAAGCGCCCGCCGCCACGGGCAAGGAAGGTGCGCGATGAACCGTGATGCCGGCCATTTCAATCTCCTCGCGCGCATCCTGCACTGGCTGATGGCGGCGATGATCCTGACCATGCTGTTCGTCGGCGTGACCATGGTCGCGTCACTGCACTGGCGGCCGATGCTGATCGACCTGCATCGGCCACTCGGCATCGCCATCCTGCTGCTGGTGCTGGTGCGCCTGTACAACCGCCTGCGGCATCGCCCGCCGCCGCTGCCGGCCGACCTGCCCGCCTGGCAGGCCGCGGCGGCGCATGCTTCGCACTGGGTGCTCTACGGGCTGATGCTGGCCATGCCGCTGGTCGGCTGGGGCATGCTCTCTGCCGGCGGCTACCCGATCGTGATGGGCGGCGGCGTGCACCTGCCCGCGATCCTGCCGCACAACCCGGCGCTGTACGCGGCGCTGCGCAATGCGCACAGCCTGCTCGCCTATGTGCTGTTCGCCACGGTGGTGATGCATCTGTCAGCCGCGCTGTTCCACCTGTGGGTGCGCCGCGATGGCGTGTTCCAGGCGATGGCGAAGGGGCCGGGCCGCACCTCCCCCACCGACACCGATCCCCGGTAGCCACCGACCGTTGGTCGGTGGTATCGGATCGCATGCATCGCTGGCACCCCGGTAGTGCCGGCCGCTGGCCGGCTCCCGTTATTCTCGACAGAGAGGGTGCAGAGCCGGCCAGCGGCCGGCACTACAGCCAGCCTTTCTGCCGCGCCAGCCGATACGCTTCGATGCGGTTGGCCACGCCGAGCTTGCCGATGCATTCGGACAGGTAGTTGCGCACCGTCCCGTGCGAGAGCCCGAGCTGGGTGGCGATCTCGCTGGCCGAGCGGCCGTCGCCGGACAGGCGCAGCACCTGGCGCTCGCGGTCGTTGAGCGGATCGGCCTGCGACCAGGCATCCAGCGCCAGCTGCGGATCGATCGCGCGGCCGCCGTGCTGCACCTGGCGCAGTGCATCGGCCAGGCGTTCGGCCGGGGCATCCTTGAGCAGATAGCCGCAGACGCCGGCATCCAGCGCGCGGCGCAGGAAGCCGGAGCGCGCGAAGGTGGTGACGATCACGACCTTGATCGGCAGGCCCTGGCGGGCGATCCGCTGCGCCAGTTCCAGCCCGGACAGACCGGGCATTTCGATATCGGTGACCAGGATGTCCGGGTGCAGCTGCTGCAGCATCCGCCACGCGGCTTCCCCATCGGCGGCGCTGCCCAGCACCTCGATATCCGGCTCCAACCCGAGCAGCGCGGACAAGGCGCCACGCACCATCGCCTGGTCTTCGGCGAGCACGATGCGGATCATGATGCACCCCCGGCAGGCAGCGACGGCGCTGTCGGCACCTCCACCGGCGCCACCACGGCGGTGGTCGCGGCCGGCAAGGTGACCCGCACCGTCACGCAGGTGCCCTCCCCTTTTGCGGACTGCACCGCCAGGGTGCCACGCAGTGCAGCGACGCGTTCGCGCATCCCGGTCAGGCCGTTGCCATCGACGTGGGCGCCGCCGCGCCCGTCATCACGGATCTGCATCAACAGACTGCGCCCGTCCTGCTCGAAGGTGATCCACGCCTGCCGCGCCTGTGCATGACGGGCGACATTGGTCACCGCCTCGCGCAGCACCAGCGACAGCGCCCGCTCCGTATCGACCGGCATCGGCGGCGGTGGCGCGTAGTGCAGATGCACATGCTGGTACTCCAGCAGCAACCGCGCCGAGGCGAGTTCGGCCGCCAGATCGCTGGCGCGGATACCGGTGACTGCACTGCGCACTTCGGCCAGCGCCTGCCGCGCGATCGTTTCAGCCTCGTCCACTTCGCGGCGCGAGCCGGCTGGATCGCGGTCGGCCAGCTTGCGCGAGAGCTCAAGCTTCAAGGTGATCAAGGACAGCGTATGCCCCAGCAGATCGTGCAGATCGCGGCCAATGCGCTCACGTTCGGCCGTTGCCGCCAGCCGACGCACTTCGTCCTGGGACAGCTGCAGCGCTGCATCCTGTTCATGGCTCGCGGTTTCGAAATTGACCACCAGGCTGATGATCATCGCCATGCTCGGGATCCAGATCAGCGCCTGCCACGGATAGTGGGCCAACAAACCCACCACCACGAACAACGCGTTCAAGCCCACCAGCTGCAGCAGATAGCGCCCATAGCCACTGCGGCGCGAGACGCGCAGGGTGACACAGCCGAAAATGAAGTAGCTCACCGCCGAGGGGTACCACGCCAGCGGCACCAGCCCCAGCACCACCATCGACAGCGCATAGCGCGGCGCGTGGCAACGCGGTGCGAGCAGCACACCGGCGTACAGGACCAGGAACACCGGGTAGGTCAGCAGGGTCAGCGCCGCCCATCGCCACGTGTAGCCACCGCCGAACAGCGGCGTCAGGAACACCCACAGCGTCCACAGCAGGTGGATCGCATCGACCCACGGCGATCTGCCGCGCCGCAGGTTCTCGGCCACGGCCGAATCCGGCGCGGGGCGCAGCAGGGAGGCGAGCCGACTGAAGGACACGGACGATTCCAAGGCAGAACGAACAGGCGCGATCATGCCACTTCAGCCGATCCGCCGCAGGCGGCGCCGTGCCAGCCCAAGCGCCACGACGGTAATGCAAAGCAGTACGGCCACGTGGACCCAGGCACTGCCCTGCGCCGGCTGACCGACCGCCGGCAATGCCAGCTGGGCCAGATGCCAGGTCGGCCACAGCGGCGCCATGGCGCTGAACAGCGGTGGCAGCATCGACAGCGGCAGCCACAGCCCGGACAACAACGCCAGCGGCAGATAGACCAGGTTGACCACCGCCGGCGCCGCGTTGGCGCTGACATGGCTGCCGATCAACAGGCCGATCGCGCCCAGCGGCAGCGCCGCGAACGCCGCCACCGCCAGCAGATGAAGCGCGGCCCAAGGGGTGACAGACACGCCGGCGCCCATCGCCACCGCCATGAGCAGCACCGCCACCAGCACCGCGAACAGGACGGCCATCAGCAGGCGTGCGAGCAGGGGTGCCATCGGTGGCATCGGCAGTGCACGCTTGAGTGTGAGCAGGCCGCCCTCGCGGTCCAGCGCCAACTGCACGCCGAAGCCGAACAGCGCCGGCGCCATTGCACCGAACACGCAGTAGGTGGCCAGCAGATAGATCGAGGCCTGGCCGCGACCGAGCAGCACACCGAACAAAGAATAGAACAACACCGGGAACAGCAGCGACGGCAGCACGAAGCCCGGGTAGCGCCAGGCACGCCGCAGTTCGCACACGATCTCGGCGCGGTAGATCGGCCACGCGGGCACGCGGGCGGACGTGGCGGATACGGTTTCAGTCACGGTGTTCATGCGGCCTCCCGGGTCAGTTCAACGAAGGCGTCGGCCAGCCCGCCGCCATGCACGTCCAGTTCCTGCAGCTGCGGATCTTCGGCGAGCAGCCGCGCGACCACCGGCTCGGCCGGTTCGGCCAGCAGCTGCAGGTGCAGGCCATCGCGCACCGCCTCGCGCACGCCCGGCCAGGTCTTCAGCGTCTCCACGTCCAGTGCGCTGCGGCAGCGGATGCGACGCGGCGCGAGCTGCTGGCGGAACTGCGCCAGCGGACCATCGGCCAGCACCCGGCCCTGTTCGATCACCACCACGCGCTGGGCCAGCGCCTCGGCTTCTTCCAGATAATGCGTGGTCAGCAGCACACCGCAGCCCTCGGCCGCCAGCTGCCGGATCGCCTGCCAGAGCTGCTGCCGCGCCTGGATGTCCAGGCCGGTGGTCGGCTCATCGAGGAACAGCAACTGCGGCCGCCCGCAGACCGCGATGGCGAACTGCACCCGGCGCTGCTGGCCGCCGGACAGCGTTCCGTAGCGACGCCGGGCAAGATCGGTCAGCCCGGCCAGTGCAAGGCAGTCCGCCAGTGAGCGCGGATCGACGTAACAGGTGCGCGCCAGATCAATCAGCTCCCGGACCTGCAGCACCGGTGGCAACGCGGTGGCCTGCAGCATCACCCCGATGCCGCCGCGACGGTCCCGATCCTGCGGGTCGCCGCCGAGCAGCTCCACCCGACCCGCATCCGCGCGGCGCAGGCCCAGCAGCAGCGAAATGGCCGTGCTCTTGCCGGCGCCGTTGCGGCCGAGCAGGGCCAGCACTTCACCGCGGTGCAGCGAGAAACTCACGCCCTGCAGGGCGGCGACGTCACCGTAGTGGACCTGGACGTCGTGCAGACAGGCCAGTGGCGAGGCAGTGGATTCAGTCATGGCGGACTCCCGGAGAGGACACCCACAGCTTCTGCTGCCGGCCGCGGCCACCCCAGTGGCCGTCGTCAGCCCATGCGGGTGACAGCTGTCACTGCCGCCGCCGCAGGCCGCCGGGCATGCTGTGCACCACCCCGGCCACCGTGCCGGTTTGCCCCCCGGCCGCCGATGCGGTCACACTCGGCCCGATTCCCCGTCCAGACTCACGATGAACGCATCCGCTGAACTGCTCAAGGAACTCCGCATCGACCGCAAGGCCGGTTCCCCGCCCCCGTCGCCCTCGCGACGCGGCCGCTGGATCGTGTTGGCGATCGTCCTTCTCATTGTGTTGGCCGGCCTGGCCTGGTTCGTGCTCGGTCGCGAGCGCCCGATCGCCGTGACCACCGCGCCCGTGGTGGCGATCCAGCAGGGCGGTGCCAGCAGCTCGGTGCTCGACGCCAGCGGCTATGTGGTCGCCCGGCGCATGGCCACGGTCTCGGCCAAGATCACCGGCAAGGTGCGTGAGGTGATGATCGAAGAAGGCATGCGCGTGGAAGAGGGCCAGGTGATGGCCACGCTCGACCCGATCGATGCCAACGCCCAGCGCAGCCTCTCGGCCTCGCAGCTGGAGGCGGCGCGCAGCCAGCTCGCCGGTCTCCAGGCCCAGGTGGCCCAGGCCGATGCCGAAGCCGGCCGCCTGCAGGCACTGGTCGGCCAGCAGCTGGTCTCGCGCTCGCAGTACGACCTGGCCATCGCCCAGCGCGACAACCTGCGCGCCCAGCTCAAGACCGCCCAGCGCAACACCACCGTGGCCAGCGACTCGCTGGCGATCGCCGACCTCGGCGTGGACAACAACATCGTGCGCGCGCCGTTCTCCGGCGTGGTCACCGCCAAGGCCGCGCAGCCGGGCGAGATCGTCTCGCCGCTGTCAGCCGGCGGCGGGTTCACCCGGACCGGCATCGGCACCATCGTGGACATGGAGTCGCTGGAGATCGAAGTCGAGGTCGGCGAATCCTTCATCGGCCGCGTGCAGCCGAAGATGCCGGTCGAAGCCACCCTCAATGCCTACCCGGACTGGAAGATTCCGGCCGAAGTGATCGCGATCATTCCCACCGCCGACCGCGGCAAGGCCACCGTGAAAGTGCGCGTGGCGCTGAAGACGAAGGACCCGCGCATCGTTCCCGAGATGGGCGTGCGGGTCAGCTTCCTGGAAAGCGCCCAACCGGCCGAAGCGACCAAGCCGCAGGGCGTGCGCGTGCCGGCTTCGGCGATCGTGGAGCGCGAGCAGAAGACCGTCGCCTTCGTGGTCAAGGACGACGCGCGGGTGGAACAGCGCGCGATCACCGTGGGCACCACGCTCAACAACGACCGTCAGGTCACCCAAGGCCTGAGCGCCGGCGAGGTCGTGGTAACCACCCCACCGGCCGAGCTCCATGACGGCAGCAAGGTCACCGAAACCCCCTGACGGGCCAGCAGCTGCGTCACGCGAGCCGCTCTCACGCTCGCGGCAAGTGCGATTCCCTCGTGCCGTCACGGCGCGCACGGTGGCGGCTGTCCGTCACCGCGGAACCCGGCGGCCCTCGCCCGGGCGCGCCGTACGCTCTTTCTTCCCGATCCATGGAGAACCACCCATGTCCACCCTGGTTTCGCTCCGCAACATCACCAAGACCTACCAGCGCGGCCCCGAGAAAGTGCAGGTGTTGCACGGCATCGACCTGGACATCCAGGCGGGCGATTTCGTCGCGTTGATGGGCCCCTCCGGCTCGGGCAAGACGACCCTGCTGAATCTGATCGGTGGGTTGGATACGCCCACCGCCGGCGAGATCGAGATCGAAGGCGAGCGCATCGACCGCATGAGCGGCGGCCAGCTCTCGACCTGGCGCAGCCACCACGTCGGCTTCGTGTTCCAGTTCTACAACCTGATGCCGATGCTGACCGCCCAGAAGAATGTGGAGCTGCCGCTGCTGCTCACGCACCTGGGCCCAGCGCAGCGCAAGCGCAATGCCGAGATCGCGCTGACCCTGGTCGGCCTGGCCGACCGCCGCAGCCACCGCCCGAATGAACTCTCCGGTGGCCAGCAGCAGCGCGTGGCGATCGCCCGTGCGATCGTTTCCGACCCGACCTTCCTGATCTGCGATGAGCCCACCGGTGACCTGGACCGCCAGTCCGCCGAGGAGATCCTGGGGCTGCTGCAGCAGCTCAACCGCGAGCACGGCAAGACCATCATCATGGTCACCCATGATCCCAAGGCCGCCGAGTACGCCACGCACACGGTGCACCTGGACAAGGGCGAACTGGCCGACGCGCCAGCGGCCCACTGACGGAGGAGGCGGCGATGAAATACTTTTCGCTGGTCTGGGCACAGCTGTTCCGCAGCAAGACCCGCACCCTGCTGACGTTGTTGTCGGTGGTGGCGGCCTTCCTGCTGTTCGGCATGCTCGATTCGGTCCGGGTGGCGTTCAACTCCGGCGGTGACACCATCGAAGGCGCCAAGCGGCTGGTGGTCTCCTCCAAGCTCTCGATCACCCAGAGCCTGCCCCTGCGGCTGCTGCGCGATATCGAAGCCACCCCGGGCGTGCGCAAGGTCAACTACGCCATGTGGTTCGGCGGCATCTACCAGGACCAGAAGAACTTCTTCCCGAGCTTCTCGGTCTCGGACAACTACATGGACCTGTACCCGGAGTTCGAGCTGCCGCCCGAGCAGGCCGAGGCATTCAAGAACACCCGCACCGGTGCCCTGGTCGGTGAAGCCCTGGCCAAGCGCTTCGGCTGGAAGCTGGGCGACACCATTCCGATGCAGGCCACGATCTTCCCGCGCAAGGGCAGCAACGACTGGCCGCTGGAATTGACCGGCATCTTCCGGGCCAGGGACCGCAACAACGCCGGTGCGGAGAACCAGATGATGCTGCACTGGAGCTACTTCGATGAATCCAACGACTACATCAAGAACCAGGTCAGTTTCTATACCGTGCAACTGGAGAACCCTGCCCATGCCTCACGCGTGGCGCAGGCGATCGATGCGCTGTCGCTGAACTCCGATCATGAGACCAAGTCGCAGACCGAGGCCTCGTTCTCGCAGGCCTTCGCGAAACAGTTCGCCGATATCGGCCTGATCGTCACCGGCATCATGGCCGCGGTGTTCTTCACCCTGGTGCTGCTGACTGGCAACACCATGGCCCAGGCCGTGCGCGAGCGCATCCCGGAGCTGGCGATCCTCAAGACGCTGGGCTTCAAGGATGGCACCGTGCTGGTCCTGGTGATGGTCGAGTCGGTGCTGCTGATCGTGCTCGGCGGGCTGATCGGCATGGGTCTGGCCTCGATCGTGATGCCCGTGATCAGCGCCAGCAGCCAGGGCATGATCAGCCTGCCCGGCGTGCCAGCGCAGACGTGGGGGGTGGCGCTGTGCCTGATGGCGGTGATCGGAATCGTGGTGGGCCTGCTGCCGGCATTGCGGGCGCAGCGGTTGAAGATCGTCGATGCATTGGCCGGGCGCTGAGGAGACCACCATGAAAACGCACTGGATGTGGAACGTAGTGACCGTGGTGGCGTTGCTGGTCGCCCTGGTGGTGTGGATCGTGCTGCCGTGGTGGATGGTGCTGGCGATCGCCGTGCTGCTGGCCGCGTGGCTGGTGCTTACCCGCAGTGGCCGGCTGTCGCTGGCAGCCGCACGGATCGGCATTGCCAGCCTGCCGCAGCGCTGGGGTGCCTCCTCGGTGATCGTGGTCGGCATCGCCGGCGTGGTCGGCGTGCTGGTGGCGATGCTGGCGATGGGCGATGGCTTCAAGGCCACCCTGGAGCGCAGCGGCAGCGATGACGTGGCGATCGTGCTGCGCGGCGGATCGCAGGCGGAAACCAACTCGGTGATCATGCGCGACCAGGTCCCGTTGATCGAGAACCTGCCCGGCGTGGCCCGTGGCAGCGACGGCAAGCCGCTGATCTCCGCCGAGCTGTCGCAGGTGATCAGCCTGCTCTCGCGCAGCGACCACAGCGATACCAACGTGCAGTTCCGTGGCGTCGGCGAGCAGGCGTGGGCGGTACGCGACAACGTGCGCATCATCGCGGGCCGCAGGTTCAAGCCCGGCCTGCGCGAAATCGTGGTCGGCAAGGGCGCGCAGGCACAGTTCGAGGGCCTGGAGATCGGCAAGACCCTGCAGCTGGGCAAGCAGGAATGGACCGTGGTGGGCGTGTTCGCCTCCAACGATGTGCACGAGTCGGAGCTGTGGTCGGACACGCAGACGCTGTCCACCACCTACAACCGCAGTGCGTATCAGTCGGTCAACGTGCGCACCGAGGGGGCGGCGGGCTTCAAGCAGTTCAAGGACGCCATGGAGGCGGACCCGCGCCTGAAGCTGGATGTGGAGACTACCCGTGACTACTACCGCAAGCAGTCCGGCGGCCTGAGCAAGCTGATCAGCATTCTGGGCACGGTGATCGGCGCGATCATGGCGATCGGCGCGGTGTTCGGTGCGCTCAACACGATGTACGCGGCCGTGGCCACGCGCGCGCGCGAGATCGCCACCATGCGCGCGATTGGATTCCGCGGCGTGCCGGTGGTGACCGCGGTGATGCTGGAGACGATGCTGCTGGCCCTGCTCGGCGGCCTGCTCGGTGGGCTGGTGGCGTGGCTGGTGTTCAACAACTACACCGTCTCCACGCTGGGCAACAACTTCAGCCAGGTGGTGTTTCAGTTCCAGGTTTCCCCGCAGCTGCTGTGGACGGGCCTGAAGTGGGCACTCGGCATCGGCCTGGTCGGCGGCCTGTTCCCGGCACTGCGCGCGGCGCGGCTGCCGATCACCACGGCATTGCGCGAGACCTGAGCGATACGTTTGAACAACGCGCGTGCGCGTGATCGCGCACGCGAAATACCAAGTCTGGAACCGCACTTGCAAGAGTGCGGTTCTTTTTTTGTGCGTGCGTGTTCACTGCACGTTTAGCTGTCGATCACGCAGCTGTACGCGCGCTGCGACGACACGCCGCACGCACTCAAGTTGCCTCGCACGTCGCCGCTATTGCTGCCTCGGCCCACTGCGAGGGTGCTGTTGTCTTCGCGCTGCACGACGATGTGAAAAAGGTTTCGTCTGAATGCGTGGTTTTGTCAGCCATCGTTCATTTACAGCGGTTTTTACGCTTTCAAATGAAAGTAAAAAATTTGAAAAGTCATTAGACTCCCGCCCCCCACGTCGTGGTGTGTTGTTCCCCACGCCGCCCCAACGGGCGAATGTTTTTACAGAGAAAGAGAAACGCACGGATGTATTTGAAGACCAATCCGCTGCGCAACGCGATCGCCATCGCGCTTGTCGCCAGCTGCAGTGCCCCCGCCTTCGCACAGAGTGCCGATGACGGCACCACCAACCTGGATCGCATCGAGATCACCGGCTCGCGCATCCGCCAGGCCAGTGTCGAATCGGCCCAGCCGGTCGTCGCGCTGAACCGCGCCGAGATCGAGAAGAAGGGCTACGTCAACGTCGCCGACATCCTGCAGGACGTCACCGCCGCCGGTTCGCCGAGCATGAGCCGTGCCTCCTCGCTGGAATCGGGTCGCGACTTCGGCGGCATGTACGTGAGCCTGCGCAACCTGGGCCCGGAACGCAGCCTGGTGCTGATCGACGGCCGCCGCATGGGCGTCAGCGCTGGCGGTTACTCCGATCTGGCCTCGATCCCGTCCTCGATCGTGGAGCGCGTGGAAGTGCTGACCGACGGTGCCTCGGCCCTGTACGGCTCGGACGCCATTGCCGGCGTGGTCAACATCATCACCCGCAAGAACTTCGACGGTGCCGAAGTCAGCGCCTACGTCGGCCAGTACAGCGAAGGCGACGGCCAGAAGACCGCCTACAGCGCGACCTTCGGCAAGACCTTCGACCGTGGCTGGGTCACCGTGGGTGGCGAGTACACCGACGAAGATCCGGTCCTGGGCGGCGCGCGTGCGTTCACCGCATACCCGAACGGCCCGCGCCACACCGGCGACGGCCTGAGCGGCGTCACCCCGTGGGGCTACGCGACCGTGGATGGCAGGAACCTCAGCGTGGGCCCGGGCGGCGATCCGACCCAGCTGGGCAATTTCAAGCCGGCGGACAAGGCCAACGACGCCAACACCAAGACCAACATGAGCCTGGTCACCGGGCTGCAGCGCAAGTCGGTGTTCGCCAACGGTGGCTTCTCGATCACCGATGACCTGCGCCTGGTCGCCGATGCACTGTACAGCGAGCGCGAGTCCAGCAAGCAGCTGGCCGGCTACCCGTACCAGAGCACCGGTTCGCGTGCGCTGCTGTCCAAGGACAGCGCGTTCAACCCGTTCGGTCGTGACGTTGCCTTCGCGCATCGCACCGAAGAGCTGCCGCGCGGCACCGAAAACAACCTGACCACCAAGCGCGCCAGCCTGGGCCTGGAAGGCAGCTTCGAGACCGGTTCGCGGTACTGGGACTGGAACGTCAGCTACATGTACAACCGCAATGAAGGCGAGCGCATCGGCACGGGCAGCATGTACCAGCCGAACGTGAACCAGTCGGTCGGCCCGTCGTTCCTGGATGCCAACAACTTCGCCCATTGCGGCAGCGTCGGCAACGTGATTGCCGGCTGCACCCCGTGGAACCCGCTGGCCCCGATGGGCTATACCGGCCCGGGCTCGCTGAGCAACCAGGACGTGCAGGACTTCCTGTTCACCCGCTTCACCGACAAGATGCAGAGCACCACCAAGGTGGCCAGCGCCAACATCTCCGGCTCGCTGTTCAGCCTGCCGGCCGGTGACATCCTGGGTGCACTGGGCGTGGAGCACCGCAGTGAAGAAGCCAGCTACTCGCCGGACCTGATGGTCCAGAAGGGCCAGATCGCCGGCACCACCGGCCAGCCGACCCAGGGCGATTACTCGCTCAACGAGGTCTACCTGGAACTGCAGGTCCCGCTGCTGGCCGACATGGCCTTCGCGCGTGAACTGTCGCTGGACATGGCCGGTCGCTATTCGGACTACAACAACTTCGGCTCGACCACGAACACCAAGTTCGGCCTGAAGTGGAAGCCGATCGACAGCCTGCTGGTGCGCGCCACCTACGGCACCGGCTTCCGTGCACCGACCGTGGAAGATCTGTACGGCGGCACCACCAGCACGCGCGATTCGTACACCGATCCGTGCGACACCAGCTTCGGCGCGGCTGCCAACAACCCGCAGGTCCTGGCGCGCTGCCTGGCCAACGGGGTCCCGGCCAACTTCCGCCAGCTCGCCGCTGACGGCACCGCCGCGACGGTACCGGGCCAGCAGGGTGGCACGGACTTCAGCTCGGGCTCCAACGCCGCACTGAAGCCGGAAACCGCCAAGACCTGGACCGTGGGCGTGGTCTACAGCCCGGAGTTCGTCTCGGGCCTGGACCTGAGCCTGGACTGGTGGAAGATCCGCATCAACGACGTGATCGTCGGTGAGTCGGCCACGGACATGCTCAACCAGTGCTACGTGCTGGGTGTGGATGCCGCATGCGACCGCTTCACCCGTGCCAAGTCGGGCCGCACCATCGGTCAGGTCAACGGTCTGGACCGCACGCTGTTGAACGCGGGCTACCAGGAAACGGCCGGCTATGACCTGTCGGTCCGTTACCGTCTGCCGGAGCTGGCGATCGGCAAGTTCGCGGTCTCCTGGAACACCACGTACGTGGACTACCTGGAGCGCAAGAACGACAACGTCGACACCACCCCGGTGCGTCAGTACACGGGCTGGGAGGGCAACTTCCGCGTGCGTTCGAACCTCAATCTGGACTATCAGTACGGCAACTTCGGCCTCGGCTGGACGGCGCGTTACTACTCCAGCATGAAGGAGAACTGTGCGTACACGACCGAGTGCAGCAATCCGGGCTTCAGTTCGGCGTACACGGGCCGCCAGGGCATCAACAAGGTGGGCTCGAACACGTTCCACGATATCCAGGTGCGTTATGTGCTGCCGTGGAATGGCACGGTCTCGATGGGCCTGAACAATGTGTTCGACCATCAGGGTCCGATCATGTACAGCCAGCCGAACAGCAGCTTCACGTACTACGGTGGGTTCGATATCGGCCGCTATATGTACATGAAGTATCAGCAGCGTTTCTGATCGGGTTCGCCTGATCACCCTTTTCTAATCTGCGGCTTACTCTCTCCAAGCCGCTGAGTGGAAGTAAGACGGCGCCTTCGGGCGCCGTCTTTTTTTTGATCTCGCGAGACTGCAGGAGGTGTGAGTTGAGACGCAACAGCAGAGCAACAGCGCAAAAGCGCAAAAGCGCGTAGGGCTGCGGTCGCGCTGGTTGGGGCGGGGGTGGCGGGGGTGGGGGCGGCCCGGGGTGGGTTCGCGGGACCCGCTGCAAGTACGTCCATGTAAGCTCGTATGCCGCCATCCATGGCGGCATACGGTCCCGCCAACCCACCCGTGCCCACCCTTTGACAGTGGGCTGGTGCGCAATGGAACAGCAGCACCGCGGCTGCGGCTTTTGATCTGCCCGGCTTTGATCTGCGCGGCTTTCATCTGCTCAGCGTTGATCCGCCCAGCTTGATGGGCTCAGCGTTGCTTTGCTCTGCCTCACAGACTCCGCTCCACCTGCTTGGCTACGCTCTGTCGTGGCTGCGCTCTATCCTGGCCGCCCTCTGTCTTGGCTGCGCTATGACTTCGCTACGCTTCGACGGGCGTTGCTTCCACCGGATCAATACGCTCGGCGCTGCAGCAATGGCGCCGCAGCGCCGTGCCGCCTGTCGCTTTGACTTTGGCCACCAGCCCACTGTCGGAGGCGGGGTGTGGGTGGGTGCGCGGGACCATATGCCGCCATGGATGGGTTCACGGCGGGTCCCGCGCACCCACCCACACCCCGCCTGGCCACGCACCCCGGCAAACCAGGGCTCAGGCTTTCAGGCTTTCAGCCTTCAGCGCTTCAACGCACCACCCACCCGCGACCGCCACACTCCGTCGCCGATGAACAGCAGCAGCCCGGTCCAGATCGCCGCGAAGCCCACCGCCTTGGCCGTATCGAACGGCTCGCGGAAAAAGAACACGCCCAACAACAACCCGATACTGGGCGCGATGTACTGCAGAATCCCGACCAGCGACAACGGAATCCGCTTCACCCCGTACGCGAAGCCGATCAACGGCAACGCCGTCACCGCACCGCCGAAGATCAACAGCGCATCATTGCGCCAGCCCCAGCCGCTGAAGAAACCGCCCCCGTGCCCGTTCTCGCTCCACAGCGCGAACCCGATCGCCGGCAGGAACAGATACAGACTCTCCACGCCGAGGCCGGCCACCGGGTCCACCGAGATCATCTTGCGCAGCAGTCCGTACAGGCCGAACGAACAGGCCAGCCCCAGCGCGATCCAGGGCGGCGTTCCCGCATCGAGGGTCAGCCATGCCACACCGAGGGCCGCGCAGCCCACCGCGAGCCACTGCAGGCGGCGCAGGCGCTCTTTGAGCACCACCACGCCGAGCACCACGCTGACCAGCGGGTTGATGAAGTACCCCAGGCTGGTCTCGATCACGTGCCCGGCGTTGATCGCCCAGATGTACAGGCCCCAGTTGAACGCGATCGCCACGCTGCTCAGTGCCAGCGTCGGCAGCGCGCGCGGCTGCGCGGCGATGGCCTTCCACCAGCCCACTCCGTTGCTCAGCAGCAGCCAGGCCACCACCAGCACCGTGCTCCAGATGATGCGGTGCGCGATGATCTGCTGCGACGGGACCGCTTTGAGCAGGTGCCAGTAGACCGGCACCAGGCCCCACAGGGTGAAGGTGAAGGCAGTGATCGCGAACCCGCGGCGTTGTTCCTGCAGGCTGTGTTGGGCGGGCAGGCTCACTTCGCGCGCGTCCGGGCCAGGGTCAGCACCACCACGCCGGCCAGGATCACCGCCATCGCGAGGAAGTCGCGGCCGCCGAAATGCTCGTTGCCGATGATCACGCCCAGGATCACCGCGATCACCGGATTGACGTAGGCGTAGCTGGCCACCAGCGCCGGGCGCACGTTGTGCAGCAGCCACACGTAGGCGGTGAAGGCGACGATCGAACCGAACATGCACAGGTAGGCCACCGCCAGCAGCCCATTCATGCTGGGCCAGGTGGTCGGGCGTTCGCCACTGAGCAGGCCGAGCACGATCAGCATCGCGCCACCGCAGAGCATCTGCCCGGCGGCGGTCATGAACGGGCTGGGCAGATCCAGGCCGCGCGCCCAGATCGAGCCGAAGGCCCAGCCGATCGGGGCGATCAGCAGCAGGATCAACCCCTGCGGCGTGGCGGTCAGGCTGCTGCCGGCGTTGAGCCAGACCACGCCGAGGAAGCCGATCGCGATGCCCAGCCACTCGCCACGGCTGGCGTTCTGCCCGCGCATCGCGCCGAACAGGGCCATCCACAGCGGCACCGAGGCCACGGCGGTCGCGGCCAGGCCCGAGGACACCGTGCGCTCGGCCAGCACCACCATGCCGTTGCCCAGCACCAGCATGGTCAGGCCCATGATCGCCAGGTTGCGCCACTGGCGCCGGGTCGGGGCAGGCGAGCCACGCCAGCGCAGCACGGCGTACATCAGCGAGCCGGCGATGATGAACCGGCCGCCGGAAACCATCGTCAGCGGCAGCGCGCCGCCCTCCAGCGCCAGCCGGATCCCGAGATAGGTGGACCCCCAGACCACGTACACCAGCAGCAGCGCCAGGACGACCAGGCCGCTGCGGGGAGCGGCCGACGGGGATTCGGGTAGGACGGCCATGGGCCACCACAGTGCGGGGGAACACGAATTCTAGGCCGTTGCCGATGGCGCGGCACCCCTTGTGCTGGCACGCTGATTTCACCGGGCCGCCTCGTGCTGCCTGACACGCACCCGTTTTTGACGTGCGGTAAGGTAACAAGAGCAATCCACGCTTCCCCGCCAGGACCCCCTACCCTGTATGAGTACATCCGTCCCCGCCACCGCGGCACCTTCCGACCGGGCCGCCCTGCGGCGTTCCATCTCCAATACCCTCAAAGGCTCGGCCGGCAATCTGGTCGAGTGGTATGACGTCTACGTCTACTCGGTCTTCGCGGTCTACTTCGAATCCCAGTTCTTCTCGGCCGCCGACAAGAACTCCACGATGTACGTGTGGGCGATCTTCGCCGCCACCTTCCTGATGCGCCCGATCGGCGCGTGGTACTTCGGCCGCTTCGCCGACCGCTACGGCCGCCGGCTGGCGCTGACGGTGTCGGTCACGGTGATGGCCGCCTGTTCGTTCCTGATCGCGATCACCCCGACCGCCTCGCAGATCGGCATCTGGGCGGCGGTGATCCTGCTGTTCGCGCGCCTGCTGCAGGGCTTCGCCACCGGCGGCGAGTACGGCACCAGCGCGACGTACATGTCCGAGGCCGCCATCCCCGGCCGGCGCGGCTTCCTGTCCTCGTTCCACTACGTCACGCTGGTCGGTGGCCACGTGCTGGCGCAGCTGACCCTGCTGGGCATGCTGACCTTCTGGGACAAGCCGGAGATCTCCGCCTGGGGCTGGCGCGTGGCGTTCGGTATCGGCGGCATCGCGGCGATCGTGGTGTTCTGGCTGCGCCGCAGCATGGACGAATCGCTGCAGACCGATTCCATCGAAGCCGCACGCGATGGCCGCGCCAAGGCCTCCGGCTCGATGCGTGAGCTGTTCGTCAACCAGTGGCGTCCGCTGCTGCTGTGCTTCCTGATCACCGCCGGCGGCACCGTCGCGTTCTATACCTATTCGGTCAACGGGCCGAAGATGATCCAGAGCGCATTCGCGGGCGATGACGTCATGACCGGCACGATGATCAACCTCGGCGTGCTGACCTTCCTGATGGTGCTGCAGCCGATCGGCGGCTGGCTGTCGGACATGGTCGGGCGCAAGAGCCTGCTGGTGTTCTTCGGTATCGGCGGCGTGCTGTACAGCTGGTACCTGATCACTGAACTGCCCAACCAGCACGATCCGTTCATGGCCTTCCTGGTGCTGGGCCTCGGCTTCGTGATCCTGACCGGCTACACCTCGATCAACGCCGTGGTCAAAGCCGAACTGTTCCCCACCCATGTGCGCGCACTGGGCGTGGGCTTTGGGTATGCAATGGCCAACTCGCTGTTCGGTGGTACCGCGCCGCTGCTGTACCAGGGCGCGCTGAAGACCGGCCAGGTCGGCATGTTCGCGGTGTACGTCACGGCGATCATCGCCGTCTCGCTGGTGGTCTATATGTTCTTCCTGACCAACAAGGGCCCGAACTGGCTTGATGGCACGCGCAAGTAACCGCGGCACGGCCCACCCCGCGATCGCGCGGGGTGGGGGGATGCTCGCGATGCTGGTCCCGGGCTTCGCCCAGGCCGGCACCGCTGCTCATGCAATCAGCGCCCCTGCGGGCGCTGCATTGTTATGGGGGGCTGCCCTGCTCGCCACCGGCACGACCGTGGCGTGGGTGCTGGGTCGCCCATCGGCACAGGCCCGCTGGCCGCGGATCGGTTTCGGCCTGGCGCTGCTGGCAGTGATGGTCGCCCTGGCACTGCAACTGGCGGCCGACCTCGGCAGCGGGCACAGCGCGCTGCAGCTGCGTTTCGGCCGGCATGCCGCCAGTGCCGACACCCAGCCGGCGCGGTTCGGCTGGATGATCGCCTGTTACCTGGCCGCGCTCGCGGCCAGCGGCTGGGGCGCCTGGCGTCTGTTGCGGCGGCGCTGAGCGCCGCCGACGGTACGCCTCAACGGCGCGCCGATTCGCTCTTCTCGCGCTCGGCGCGGAACTCGGAGCCTTCTTCCCACTGCGGCCAGCGACGGCTGTTGGCCAGCTCTGCGCCCAGGTCGTAGACCAGCAGGGTATCGGCGGCGTGGCCGCTCGGATCCCAGCTCGGGGTCCACGCATCGCAGGCCTGGTGATAGCAGGCAGCGAAGTAGGCATCGCGCAGCTCTCGGCCCTTCTCGATCCCACCCTCACGCATGTCCAGCCCCGGCCCGATGGTGATCGCCGGCACGCCGAGGCGGGCGAAGGCGAAGTGGTCGGCGCGGTAGAAGAAGCCCGCTTCCAGGTTCGGATCCGGCGAATAGGTGCGGCCACGGGCCTTGGCCACGCGCTCCAGGTCGCCTTCCAGCGAAACCCGGCCCTTGCCCCACGACGCGATATCGCGGGTCGGGCCATCCGGGCTGAACATCTCGATGTTCAACACCGCGGCGGTCTTGTCCAGCGGGGCCAGCGGGTGCGCGGCGTAGTAGCTGGCACCGAGCAGGCCCTTCTCTTCGGCGGTCAGCGCCACGAAGTACAGCGTGCGCTGCGGCTGCGGGCCGGCAGCGAAGACGCGGCCCAGCTCGAGCACGGTGGCCACGCCGGTGGCGTTGTCGATCGCGCCGCGACGGATGCGGTCGCCCTTGGCATCGGGCTGGCCGATACCGAAGGCATCCCAATGCGCGGAGAAGATCACCGCTTCATCGGCATGCGCGCCGCCCGGCAGCTTGGCCACCACGTTGCGGGTGATCACCTGCTCGCGCTTGAGCTTGAAGTCCACCGAGAGCTGCGCATCGCCCAGCGCGACCGGCTTGAAGGCCGGGGTCATCGCACGGCGCTTCTCGGCCTCGAAATCCAGGCCCGCATCGCGGAACAGCTGCTCGGCCAGGCTGCGCTGCATCCAGCCGCGCACCGGCACGTGCTGGGCCAGGGCCTGCTCGCGGGTGCGTTCGATATCGAACAGCGGCGAGGTGCCCGAACTCTTCACCGTGGCCCAGCCATACGCGGCCGGCGCGGTCTCGTGCACGATCAGCACGCCCTGCGCACCGCGGCGCGCGGCCTCTTCGAATTTGTACGTCCAGCGGCCGTAATAGGTCACCGCCTTGCCATCGAACGCGCCCGGCTGGTCGGCCTCGAAATCGGCGTCGTTGATCAGCACCACCGCGATCTTGCCGTGCAGATCGACGTCCTTGTAATCGTTCCAGTGGCGCTCGGGCGCATCGATGCCGTAGCCCACGAACACCAGCGGAGCGTTCTTGATCGCCACCGCATCCTGCGGACGCAGGCTCTGCAGGGTCACGTCTTCGCCATTGACCAGGGCGCGCTGCTTGCCCTTCTGGCGCAGCTGCGCACGCACCGGGCCATCGACCTGCGCACGCACCATCGGCACCGGCTGCACCCAGCTGCCGTCGACGCCGCCGGGCTGCAGGCCGTACGTCTTGAACTCTTCGATCAGGTACTGGACGGTGCGCTCTTCACCCTGCGTGGCCGGCGCGCGGCCTTCGAACGCGTCCGAGGCCAGGATGCGGACATGCCGCGACAGGGCCTGGGGATCGATGCCGCCACCGGGCAGGTCATTGGCGGCGTGGGCCAGGCCGCCCACGAACAGGCAGGACGACAGCAGCAGCATGCGCATCGGATTCACGGCAGACACCAGGACGGAAAACAGGACACCGGAGTGTAACGTGACACCTCCGTGACCGTGCACTAGCGCCGATCGCGATCCAGCCAGCAGGCCAGGCCCTGGGCGTTGAGTTCGATGTCCATCGCCAGCACCCGGGTCACCGCCTCATCATCGAGCGGGCAGCCATGCGCCTGCGCGCGTTCCAGGTACAGCGCGGTCAGCGCCGCGACCAGGCAGCGATGCCGATCCGGCCGACCATCGCATTGGCGACCGATCTCGACCATCGCATCGATCTGCTCGACAAGATCCGCCGCCAGTTTCCGCGGCGGTGCCACGCGCCCGTAGTGGGTCAGGTACATGGCCTGTGGATCGTAGGCCAGCATCTTCGCGATCGACTGCTTCAGCGGCTCGGGATCGAACTGCACCGGCGATGAGGTCGGCACGATGAAGGCCCCCTGCGTACTGTCCAGCTCGCGGTAGGACAGCCCGAAGGTATCGCCGGTGAACCAGCTGCGGCTGCGTGCATCCCACACGCACAGATGATGACGCGCGTGCCCGGGCGTATCCACGCACAGCAGCGGGCGGCCGGCCAGATCCACGGTGTGGCCCTCCTCGGCAATCACCACCCGGTCGGCAGGGACCGCCAGGATCGGCCCATAACTGCGCGCGATCTCCGCTTCGCCATAGACCTCGGTGGCACCGGCGATCAGCCGGGCCGGATCGATCATGTGCGGCGCGCCGCGCGGATGCACCACCAGCGTGGCGTTGGCCAGCTGCTGCATCAGCAGGCCGGCACCCCCGGCATGGTCCAGGTGCACGTGGGTGAGGATCAGCCAGTCGACCTGCTCGGGTGTGCAGCCGGCGCGCGCCAACGCGGCGAGCATCGCCGGCACGGCCAGGCCGGTACCGCAATCGATGAACGCCGCCCGGCCGTTCTCGACAATCAGGTAGGCGGCATCGAAATCATCGCGCTGGAACGCGGTGTCAATCGTATGAATGCTGGGCTCGGAGTGCATCAACACATCCCTGGCACGAAACGCCTCCATCTTACGTCGATCAGTGCAGCGGCTTCGATGCGGCTTTGGTCGCAGTCGCGCTCAGCAGTGGCCCACGCAGCAGCACCGCGGCCACCATCACCGCCAGGAATGCACCGTAGGCATAGAGCACCGCCAGCACCTGTCGCCAGATCGGTCCGGCATCGTTCTGGACCACGCCGATGTGGTGGCCCCACAGCATCGCCAGGATGCTCAGCACGAAGGCCAGCACCAGCGCAGCACCATCGAACACGCGGCGCGCGGTGCCACGCGGCTGGCGCGGAAACAGCCAGTACAGCGTGCCCAGCAGCACGAACCAGGGCAGGAACAACAACAACGACAACCAGGCCATCGCAGTCTCCCGTGCAGGAACACGCCCCTGCGGCGTGCAGGGGCATCATGCCATAGCGGTTGCATCGACCCACGGTCGATGCCTGCGTGATGGGGCGTTCGCCTGGTTGCCGGCCAGCGGCCGGCACTACGTGATGCTGCGGTTACCTGCGCCGGACAGCCGCCGGCATTACCCGCGCAGCGCCTGGAGTGCGGCCAGCACGACGTCCACCTCGGCCTCGAGCTTGAACAGCTCACTCTGCAGGCCGTCGCCATGTTCGGTCTGCTTGAGCACGCCGATCAGCTGGCCGGCGTCACGCGGCGAATCAAAGCCTTCGCTCTGGATCAGCAGCGTGCCGTCACTGGCCTGCAGCTTGAAGTAGAAGCGGCCATCCTGTTCGCGGTACTGCTTGAACAGCGGCGGTGCAGCGCGTGCGGCCCCGCTTTCCTCGCTGGGCACGTCACCGGCGGTGGAGAGATCACGCAGGCCGACCGCATGACGCAGCTCCTTGAGCAACGGCACCGCGAACTGCTCGCGCAGCTGCTGGCCACGACGACGCAGCAGCGCCTCGATCTTTTCCGGCTCGGCCATCAGCGCGTCATAGCGCTCGCGCAGCGGGGTGATCTCGCTGTCGATGCGCTCGAACAGCTGCTGCTTGGCATCGCCCCAGCTGATGCCCTCGGCGAAGGCCTGCGCGAACGCCGCGGTCTGCTCCGGGGTGGCGAACGCCTGGTACATCTGGAACAGCGCCGAGCCTTCGGTGCTCTTGGGCTCGCCGGGTGCGCGCGAATCGGTCAGGATCGAGAACACCAGCTTCTTCAGCTCCGCGCGCGGGGCGAACAGCGGAATGGTGTTGTGGTAGCTCTTGCTCATCTTGCGGCCGTCCAGGCCCGCCAGCGTGGCGACCTGCTCATCGATCACGACCTCCGGCAGCGGGAAGAACGCCTGGCCGTAGACATGGTTGAAGCGCTGCGCGAAATCGCGCGCCATCTCGATGTGCTGGATCTGGTCGCGGCCGACCGGCACGCGGTTGGCCTTGAAGATCAGGATGTCGGCGGCCATCAGCACCGGGTACATGAACAACCCCGCGCTGACCCCGGCGTCGTCATCCAGCTGCTCCTCGCGGTTCTTGTCCACGGCCGCCTTGTAGGCGTGCGCGCGGTTGAGGATGCCCTTGCTGGCGATCACGGTCAGGAACCACATCAGCTCGGTGGTTTCCGGGATGTCGCTCTGCCGGTAGAACCACACCTTGTCCGGATCCAGCCCGCACGCCAGCCAGCTTGCCGCGATCTCCAGCGTGGAGCGCTGGGTGCGCTCGGGCTCCTGCGCCTTGATCAGGCTGTGCAGGTCGGCCAGGAAGAAGAAGCTCTCGATCTCCGAGGCCTGGCTGGCGGTGATCGCCGGACGGATGGCGCCGACGTAGTTGCCCAGGTGGGGCGTGCCGGAGGGGGTGATGCCGGTAAGAACGCGGGTAGTCATGGGGAATCGATGCGGACAGATGAACCGCCCCAGTTTACCTGCCCGCGCTCGACCCCGTTGGCCGGGGCCGTGCGTTTGATCCTGCACCTGCCCTGCGGAGCCTTCCCATGAAACACCTGATCCTGCCCCTGCTTGCCGTGCTGGCCCTGTGCGGCTTCAAACCGGCGGTCCCGCTGCGTCACGACACCGGTCCGGTCCACCTGACGGTGATCGACCGCGACAGCGGCCAGGCCCTGACCCAGTACCGCCAGGACGGCCAGCGCTGGATCGCGGGGCAGCAGGGCCACCGTTACAGCGTGCGCCTGCGCAACGGCAGCGCCGAGCGGGTGCTGGTGGTGCTCTCGGTGGATGGTCTGAATGCCATCAGCGGCGAGGTGGCCGCGCCCCACCAGACCGGCTACGTGCTCAACCCGTGGCAGACCACCGATATCCACGGCTGGCGCAAATCCGCCGAGGAAGTCGCGCAGTTCGTGTTCACCGATCCGGACCGCAGCTACGCCGGCCGCACCGGGCGCCCGGCCAACATCGGCGTGATCGGTGTGGCGGTCTTCCACGAAGCCGGGCGCGTGTCCTGGGACGCCGCGCCCGCCGTGGCCGGCGCGGCCGATGCCAAGGCGCGCCCCCAGGCACGGTCGTCTTCCATGGAGACCGCCCGCGTGACCGGTTCCACCACCGCGCCGGCACCGCAACTGGGCACCGGCCATGGCCAGCGCGAGCCGTCGCGGGTGCGCAACACCACATTCGAGCGCAATACCGCGTCTCCGGCGCAACAGGTGCAGGTGCGCTACGACAGCGAACGCAACCTGGTGGCACGCGGCATTATTGCGCGGGTGAACGGGCCCGTGCGTGGCGAGCCACAGGCCTTCCCCGGCCAGTACGTGCCCGATCCACCGCTGTATCGCCGCCGCTGATCGCCAAGGCACCCCAACAAAAACGGGCCGCTCTCGCGGCCCGTTCCGGTTTCAACTCCCCGACGGCGGTGCCGTCGTCACGAATCACCCCTCAGTGGTAATCCGGATAATCCTTGCGCATGGCAGCTTCGAAGTCGCGGACTTCGGTTTCAGCACGGTCGCGTGCCCAGCCATAGCGTTCCTGCAGGCGGCCCGCGAGGTACTCGGCGTTGCCTTCGGCCACCTTGAAATCGTCGTCGGTCAGGTCGCCCCACTTGGCCTGCGCCTTGCCCTTGAGCTGCGTCCACTTGCCGGAAATGATGTCTTTGTTCATGGGTTCGCTTCCTCGATTGCAACGGCCATCTCGCCGTGGGATCAGAATGCGCCCGCCCGCGTTGGCACGCGGTCAAGCGACGATGAAGCGCACACTCACGAGCTTGAATGGATTCACCACACACACGTTGCGCGGTCATTTTCTGGACATGAAAAAGGCCGGGAATCCCCGGCCTTTTCCGTTGACGCCTGATCCGTGGATCAGTTGCCCTTGGCAGCGCCTTCGACCGTTTCACCGGCCTTCTGCACGTCCTTGCCAGCACCAGCAACGGTGTTGCAGCCGGACAGCATGGCGACCGAGAACATCGACAACAGCATCAGTGCGATAACACGCTTCATAGGGTTCTCCTGGTTGATCAAATTCAATACCGGAATCCGGTCCCGCCTGTCAGATGAGCACGCCAGCGCAACTCCTCTTCCTGACCTGCAGCGCTGTGGGTCGAAACACACGGCGCCGCGTGACGTGCAATCTGGCGGGAGAGGCGTGCAGCGGATGTGAATGCAGGAAAACGCTGTTCAGCCAGACATCCTCAATCACGCATCAGCGTCGACTTGCCGAACAGGCTTTCGACCAGATCCACCGCCAGCTCCGCGGTGGCGTTGCGGTTGTCCAGCAGCGGATTCAGCTCCACGATGTCCAGCGATCCCATGCGCCCGGTGTCGGCGATCATCTCCATCACCAGCTGTGCTTCGCGGTAGTTCACCCCGCCCGGCACCGTGGTGCCGACGCCGGGTGCAATGCTGGGATCCAGGAAATCCACGTCGAAGCTGACGTGCAGGTGCGTGTTGGCATCGATGCCGGCCAGCGCTGCCTCCATCGTGCGCTTCATGCCGGCTTCGTCGATGTAGCGCATGTCATAGACATCCACCTGGTGCTGCTTGATCAGGCGCTTCTCTTCCTGGTCCACCGAGCGGATGCCGATCTGGTGCACCTGCTGCGGGCGGATCGCCGGCGCATCGCCACCCAGCCGGGTCAACGCGTCCGGGCCGAGCCCGCACAGGCAGGCCACCGGCATGCCGTGCACGTTGCCCGACGGGGTGACCTCGCTGGTGTTGAAATCCGAATGCGCATCCAGCCACAGCACGCGCAGGTCCTTGCCCCGCTCGCGGCACCAGCGCGCGACCGCGGTGATCGAGCCGATGCCCAGGCAGTGGTCGCCGCCGAGCATGATCGGCATGCGCCCGGCCTGTAGTTCGCCGTAGGTGGCGTCCATCAGCGCGCGGTTCCAGGCCACCACTTCGTCAAGATGGCGGTAGCCGTGCACCGGTGCCGTCCACGGGTTGCGCGGACCGGCCAGGTTGCCAAGGTCGCGCACCTCCACGCCGCGCGCGGCCAGTGCATCCCCCAGCCCGGCAATGCGCAGGGCGTCCGGTCCCAGACCCGCGCCACGGTGGCCCGCACCGATATCGGTGGGCACGCCAATCAGGGAAACCGGGGAATACATCGCCATCGCTGTTGCCTCCGTTGCAAAGAGGCCCAGCATAGCCAGCGCGGCGTGATACGACTCGCGGCGCTGCAGCAGTCGTCATCGACCGTGCATCAATGGTGCCGGCACCCGGATTCGAACTGGGGACCTACCGCTTACAAGGCGGTTGCTCTACCAACTGAGCTATGCCGGCATCGGCATCGCGGCGGGACGACCCGTCGCGGAGCCGGGATTCTAGCGCAAGCGCGCGCATTCCAGCGAGCGCTGCTGGGCCGCGCCGCTGCGCTGGCGGGCCACGGCGGTGCCGGTACCGTCGGCCAGGGTCGCATCCAGCCACCACTGCGCGCTGCCATCGCCTCCGCTGGCGACCATGGTTGCCTTGAAACCGGCCGCGCTCAGGGCGGCCAGGCGGCGATCGGCGCCTTCGCGATTGCGGTACTGGCCCAGGGCGATGGCGTTGGTGTCCTCGCCCTGGGCAATGATGTAGTAGTCGCTCACGCCCGCTGCCACGATCCGCTTGACCGTGGCCTGCGCCGCCTCCCGGCTGGCGGCGGGCGGCAGCAGCACGCGGTAACGGGTGGCGCCGGCGTCGGCCACCTCCCGCAGCTTGGCCCCACGCAGGACAGCCCCGGCGCGCGACTGGGCGGCCTGGGCGGCAGCGCGGTCAGCGAACGGCCCCAGGCTCACGCACTGTGCGGGTGCGGGCGGTGCGGTGACGGGTGCGGGTACGGCGGGCGCTGCGGGTGCGGCGGCCACCGGAGCGGGCGCAGGCAGGCTGGCGGCGGGCCTGGGCGCAGAGGTGTCAGCCACGGCGGTCGCCGGCGCGGAGACCGGCCCCGGCGGTTGGGCCACCGGCGCGGAGGCGGGCGTCACGTCCTGCAGGGCTGGCGTGGCATCCGGGGAAGCCACCATGGTCGTCGGCGCCTGGGTGGCCGGCAACACCTCCAGCTGCGCCACACCGGCCGGCGAGGCCGGCGGTTCGCTGGCCGGTTCGCCACGCAACAGCCACCACAGCGCGACACCGAGGTTGAGAATGACCAGGACGACGATCAGGGCACGGGTAAGCATCGGCTGATCCTAGCCTGCCGATGGCGGTTGATGCACGGCCCAGCGGGCCAGCCCATCAAGCACCAGCGAGGGCTGGAATTCGGCATCGCCGAGCAGCGGCAGCAACGCGGGCGCACCGCCGCCGTGCACCAGCAGATGCGGCAACGCACCGAGCCGTTCGCCGCCCTGCACGCGGCTGCGTTCGA
Organism: Stenotrophomonas sp. TWI1151; assembly: GCF_039673135.1. Classification (NCBI taxonomy): domain Bacteria; kingdom Pseudomonadati; phylum Pseudomonadota; class Gammaproteobacteria; order Lysobacterales; family Lysobacteraceae; genus Stenotrophomonas; species Stenotrophomonas sp. TWI1151. The sequence goes on along the minus strand of NZ_JBDJLA010000002.1, from coordinate 339,530 downwards.
TCAGCGCCACCGCGGCCCCATCGCAGCCGGAGGCCAGCGCATCGGCGGTGTCGTTGGCGAACTCGCTGTAGTCACCGCCCGCGGCCGGCAGCTGCACGGCACGCGCGTGCAACGCTTCGCGCATGGTGGTCGGCGAGGCCGAGATGCGCCCGCCGTGGTGCTGGCCCTCGGCGTCGAGCAGATCGATGGTGAGCGCGGTGCCGACGCCGGCGATCAGCACCGCCTGGCCACGTGCAGCCACCGCCAACAGCGCCAGATAACGGTCCACGCCGAAGCGGGCGGGGTCGGCATAGGCGATCCGCACACCGGCGTACTCGGCTTCGGTACGTGCCACGCGGACCTGGCGGAAGCGCGCCTGCAATACATCCAGCATGGCCGCGGTCAACGAAGGTGCGGCGACACTGGCAACGTAGGCGGTGTCGCCTGACGGCAGCGCATCCAGTGCCGCGGCCGGCATCGCTTCAGCGCCATGCGGCCACGCCTGCACGTCGCCCGCGCGCACGCCCTGCAGCGGCGCGAACTTGAAGCGCGAATTGCCCAGATCAAACAACCAGTCGCTCATTGCGCCCTCACGCTGACTTCGCCCGCATGGAAAACCCGTTCGTTGCCGTCGATGCGCACGCGCAGCGCCCCGTCGTCGGCCAGACCCAACGCCGTGCCGGCAAACAGCACGCCGCCTTCTTCCACCTGCACCTCGCGCCCGGCCAGGCTGTCCAGCGCGGCATAGCGCGCGAGGAACGGTGCCAGGCCGTCCTGCTCGAACGCATCCAGCGCCGGCAGCAGGCCGGCCAGGATGCGCGCGACCACCACGTTGCGCGACGTCTGTGCGCCGGACAACGTGTCCAGATCGGTCCAGGGCTGGGTGATCTCCGCGGCGAACGCAGCGGGCATGCGCACGTTGACGCCCAGGCCGATCACCGCACGTGCGGGGCCGGCGAACTCACCGCCGCCCTCGATCAACAGGCCGCCGAGCTTATGCCCGTCGACGACAAGGTCATTGGGCCACTTCAGGGCGACGTCCGGATAGCCGGCCTCGCGCAGTGCCTCGGCCACCGCGACCCCGGCGACCAGGCTCAGTCCGCCCAGCCGCGACAGGCCACCGGCAAACCCCCGCAGCACCGAGAGATAGACATGCGCCGCCAGCGGTGAGGCCCATGCCCGCCCACGGCGGCCACGGCCGCGGGTCTGGCGCTCGGCCAGCAGGACGATCGCGCCGCGCTCCGGCGCGCTGCAGCGCAGCAATTCACTGTTCGTTGACGCGACCGACCAGGCCGCCTGCAGGGAGCTCAGCTGGTCGCCGACGGCGCCCGACAACGCCGCCTGGATGGCCTCGGCGTCCAGCAGATCCAGCGGCTGCTGCAACTGGTAGCCGTCACCGGCGCGGCCGTCGATATCGACGCCAGCCGCCCTAAGTCCTTGAATCCGCTTCCAAATCGCGGCGCGGGTCTGGCCCAGTTCGCGCGCCAGCGCGTCGCCGGACAGGCGCCCGGCGCCCAGTTTGGCCAGCAGTTGGCGGTCGTCCACGGCAGCTTCCATCGGGTAAACGGGAAAAGTATGCGGGAAAGCCGCCGCCAGCGCCCGCCCGGAGGCCTTCCAATCCTCCGGCCGAATCGGGCTAGAATCGAGAACTTGACCCGCCGCTGGATGTTGACGATGCGCCCGTTCGCCCATTGCCTGCTCCTCCTGATGGCCCCGCTGGCCGCGCACGCTTCCGATGCGCTCACCACTGCGGGTCGCGGTGCGTGTGTCTATTCGGCAGGCGAGAACGAGCGCAGTGCACCGGCCTCGGCCTCGGCCGCCGCCGCACCGGCCACGGTCAAACCCAGCGCCAGCAGCGGAACCAGCACCGGCGGTGGTGGCGATGACGACGTGCTGCCGCGCCTGCGCGCACCCAAGTGGCACAGCTTCCTGCCGGGTATGTTCCGCTGATCGAACGACTGTTGGGCTGGCTGCGCCGTACGCCACGCGAGATCGACCCTACCCTCTGGGACACCACCTGCCGCCGCGCCGCCTGGCTGCAGCACTTGGACGCTGCCCGCCGCGAACGCCTGCGTGCCCTCGCCGCCCGCTTCCTGCACGAGAAGACCATCAGCCCGGCCGCCGAACTGCAGCTGGAGGACACCGACGGCGTGTTGCTGGCCGCGCTCTGCTGCCTGCCGCTGCTGGAACTGGGCGAGATCGGCCTGCGTGGCTGGTCGCAGCTGATCGTCTATCCCAACGCATTCCGCGTGCACCGCAGCCAGGTGGATGCGGCCGGCGTGCTGCACGAATGGGACGATGCGTTGATCGGCGAATCGTGGGACAGCGGTCCGCTGATTCTGTCGTGGGCCGACATCCAGGCCGACATCGCCGATCCGGAGGCCGGGTTCTGCGTGGCGGTGCATGAGATGGCGCACAAGATCGATGCGCTGGACGGGGCGATCGACGGCACGCCGCCGTTGCCGCGCGCGTGGCAGAAACAATGGGCGGCGGATTTCCAGCAGGCCTATGACGCGTTCTGCGCCGAGGTGGACCAGGGCCGCGAGACGCTGATCGATCCGTATGCGTCCGAGGCGCCGGAAGAATTCTTCGCGGTGGTGAGCGAGTACCACTTCTCCGCACCGGCTCTGCTCGCGCGCGAGATGCCGGCGGTCGCCGGGCATCTGCAGCGGTTCTATGGTCCGTCACCGCTGATGCGGTGACGCGCGCCACGACCAACGGTCGTGGGCTACCTGTCCCGTGGGAATGCCGGGGTACGGGCCATCGGCAGGTACCGACCGTTCGTCGGTACGGCGCTTACGGCCCGGGCGGCAGCTTCACTTCGAAGCGTGCACCACCCAGTTCCGGCGAACGCTTCACCTGCAGTTCGCCGCGGTAATCCTTGATCAGGTCCTGCACGATCGACAGGCCGATGCCGTGACCCTGCACCCGCTCATCGCCGCGCACGCCACGCTGCAGCACCTTGGCGATGTCTTCCGGTGCGATACCCGGGCCATCGTCATCCACCGACAGCACCAGCCCGGCGCGACGCGCACCGGGTGCCGGCAACGGATGCGCGGTCAGCAACACGCGACGCTTGGCCCACTTGAAGGCGTTTTCCAGCAGGTTGCCGAGCAGTTCCTGCAGATCGCCGGGCTCGCCGTGGAAACGCGCGGCCGGGTCGATATCGAATTCGCACAGCACGCCCTTGGACGCGTACACCTTCTCCAGACCCCGCACGATTTCTTCGGCGTTGGATTCAATCGGCAGCGGGGCGGAGAACAGCTTGTGACCGGAGGATGCCGCGCGCGCCAACTGGTAGGACACCAGGTTGTTCATGCGTCGCAGCTGCACGTCGAATTCCTCGCGCAGATCCTCATCGCGTGCGCCGCTGTCGAGCTGCGTACGCAATACCGCAAGCGGCGTCTTCAGGCTGTGCGCGAGATCGGCCAAGGTGTTGCGCTGGCGTTCGAGGTTCTCGCGCTCGCTCTCGATGAAGGCATTGATGCTGTCGGTCAGCGGTTCCAGCTCGCGCGGATGGCGTTCGCTCATGCGCTCGGTTTCACCGCGCTGGACCTTGGTCAGTTCATTGATCACGCGCCGCATCGGACGCAGGCTCCACTGCAGAATCACCGTCTGCAGCAGCAGCAGGATCAGGCCGATGCCGCCGAGGTAGAACCACACGCGCCCGCGGAATACGCGCAGCTGTGCGCCCAGCGCGCGCGAGTCTTCGAGCACGTAGATCGTGTACGGGAATTCGGTGGCCGGGTCGGCGTCGGCATCCCAGACCAGGCCCATGCCATAGCGGTAGGCCGAGCCCTCGCTGCCATCGATCTGGATCATCGGCAACGGGCCTTCGAAGACTTCCTGGCGCGGGGCCAGCATGCCGCCGCCTACCGTGGGCAGCATCGGGCCCTCGGCAGACATGGAGTTGCCCTTGCCGTCCGGCATCACGACCTGCAGATAGAGGCCGCTGCCCGGGACGTCAAAGCGCGGATCCGGTGGCTGCTCACGGATGTACAGCGAGCGGTCACGGGTGAAGTCGATGCCGGCCGCATACGCGGTGGCGTAGTTCTTCAGACGCTCGCGCAGGTTGGCCTTCGCGGTATCGGCGAAGGCGGCGTCCAGCGCGTAGCCGGCCAGGGCCAGGAAGGCCACCAGGCCCACCGAGGCGGCCAACAGCTGGCGCGCCTGCAGTGAGCGCGGCCGCCAGCGTTTAAAGAACCACAGACGGCCGGACATCATCTATCGCCAGCCGCAGCTCAGCCTTCGTTGCGCGGAATGGCGAAGCGGTAACCGCGGCCACGCACGGTTTCGATCGGCTTGAGTTCGCCGTCGGCATCGAGCTTCTTGCGCAGGCGACCGATGAAGACCTCCAGCACGTTGGAGTCGCGGTCGAAGTCCTGCTGATAGATGTGCTCGGTGAGGTCGGCCTTGGAGACCAGTTCACCGGCATGCATCATCAGGTACTCCAGCACCTTGTACTCGTAGCTGGTGAGATCCACGTTGCTGCCGTTGACGCTGACCGTCTGTGCAGCAAGATCCAGCGCGACCGGGCCGCACTCCAGCGTCGGCTTGCTCCAGCCGGCGGCACGGCGCAGCAGCGCATTGACGCGGGCCAGCAGCTCTTCGACGTGGAACGGCTTGACGAGGTAATCGTCGGCGCCCTGCTTGAGGCCCTCGACCTTGTCCTGCCAGCTCGAACGCGCGGTCAGGATCAGCACCGGGAATTTCTTGCCCTCGTCGCGCAGGGCCTTGATCAGCTCCATGCCCGACATCTTGGGCAGGCCAAGATCGATGATGCCGACGTCGAACGGAACTTCGCGGCCCATGTACAGACCTTCCTCACCGTCCTGCGCAGCATCGACGGCAAAGCCTTCGCGCTTGAGCCGGGCTGCCAGTGTTTCCCGCAGCGGGGCTTCGTCTTCGACCAGAAGGATACGCATGAACTCTCCCTAGTGTCCTGGGTATGGCCCCATGGGGCCAGTGGGTAATGCAGATGACTGCGGACAACTATCCCTGTTCAGGGGTTATCGCCGCGTAGTGATGACATATCCGAGCGCGGCGTGCGGGGCTGTGAACGCGATGTCGCCGGATCGTCCATATAGCGGACGCGACCGCGGTCATCCATGTACTTCACCCGGTTGATATCGCGCCCATCGAAGGGCACGCGCTCGGCGCCAAGGATGTGTCCACCGGTAGTACGTTGAACCCGACGCACGGCATCGGACAGCGAGCGCTCCTGCGGACCGCCGCGTTCGGCCGTACGCATCATCTCGGCACGGGCCGCTTCCGGCGGCGGCATCTGCGCCCACGCACTGGTGGAGGCAGCTGCGCCCGTCGCCAGAAGGGCGAAGGCGGCAATGCGGCGGTGGCGGGTCACGGAGAACATCGGTCTGATCCTAGCGGAGCGCGGCTAAACGTTCAAAAGTTGTGAATCGGCAACCGCCAGCCTGGGCCGGCGCTTTACGAATCTTTAGCGAATTCTTGGTTTTAGCCAGTGAATCCGGTCTGAACTTTTCCGCCTGCCTCCCCGCTTTGTTCATCTAAGTGAACATTGGCGGCTAAACCGGGGTCCTTGTCAAGCTGACAAGGTGACGCGGCTCACGCCGCGACGCGCTCGGCCTGGGCACGGGTCACCGCCAGCGCCTGCTCGATCAGGCTCCAGTCGGCCCCGACGCGGTGCGAGCCTTCGCTCAGGATCTGGCGGAAGGCGCGCCCGCCCGGCTGGCCGTGGAACAGGCCCAGCAGGTGGCGGGTGATGTGCTTGAGCGCCAGCACACGGGCCAGCTGGGCCTCGATGTAGGGCTGCATGGCGCGCAGCAGCGCCTCGCGTGACTGCAGCGGTGCACCGGTCTGGGCGGACTCCAGCTGATGCAGCACGTAGGGGTCGTGGTAGGCCGCACGGCCCAGCATCACCCCATCCAGCGCCGGCAACTGGGCCTGCGCGGCCTCGACCGTAGCCAGGCCGCCGTTGAGGACGATCTGCAACTGAGGGCGGTCGGCCTTGAGCCGGTGCGCCCAGTCGTAGCGCAGCGGCGGCACTTCGCGGTTTTCCTTCGGCGAAAGGCCCTTCAGCCACGCATTGCGGGCATGCACCACGAACATCGCGCTGCCGGCGTTGGCCGATTGATCGACGAAGTTCAGGAAGGTTTCGTAGTCGTTGTCGTCATCCACGCCCAAGCGGCACTTGACCGTGACGGGGATGTCCACCGCGGCGACCATCGCGCCCACGCACTCGGCCACCAAGGCCGGCTCGCGCATCAGGCAGGCACCGAAGCGCCCGGCCTGGACCCGATCGGAGGGGCAGCCGCAGTTGAGGTTGACCTCGTCGTAGCCCCACTCCTGCGCGATGCGCGCGGCTTGGGCCAGCAGGGCCGGATCGCTGCCACCGAGCTGCAGCGCGAGCGGATGCTCGCTGCCGTCGAAGCCCAGCAGACGCTCACGGTCGCCGTGGATCACCGCGTTGGCGTGCACCATTTCGGTGTACAGCCGTGCGCCCGGTGCCAGCAACCGGTGGAAGTACCGGCAATGGCGGTCCGTCCAGTCCATCATCGGGGCGACGGACAGGCGCAGGGAGGCGGCGTAACGCGCGTTGGCGTCGGTGGCGGGCTGGGTGGTCATCGGCTGCAGGCGCATCTGGATTCACTGGCATTGCCAGCGCAATCAATAGTTTACCCGCTTCCGATGAATGCTGCCCTTAGTGCGCTGCGGCACCCTTTCGCTCTGCCTTGTTGATCAGCCACGTCAACAAGGCACCGGGAATCAGGAACCCGGCAGTGACCAGCGCGCCGTGAACAAGCGTGGCAGACGGCTGGCCCAGCGTGGCGACATGCTTCATGGGCGACAACCACGGCGAGAGGTTGATGAAAGCGAGCACCATCACCACCATCGGCCAGCGCAGGTCGACGCCCCGGCGCATGCTCGACAGGTACGCATAGCCTGCAAGTACCGCGACGAACAGCCCTTCGATGATCCAGGACATCGTGCCCAGCTTCCCCCACATCCCCATGCCCAGATGCAGGGTCGAGAAGGGATAGAGAGCCAGATCGGCGTTATGCATCGGCCAATCCGCGAGGAAATGCGAGAAGCAGGCGACGAAGGCGAATGCAGCGACCCGCTTGTCGTTGAGGAAAAACGCGCCCCAGACGCAGGACCACAGCAGCGCGGCGGCGAGCGAATGGTCCCAGTCGATGAAGGTCAGATCAAAGAACAGATAGGGGCCCGCCAGCAGGTTGGGCGTTACGTGGTTCCAGCCGAGAATGATGAAGAGGCCATCGAGGATGTCCAGGAATCCCACCCCATCAGCAGGGGCAGCGTGGGGATCTTTGGAAATCGCGCCTTCAAGGCTAAACCAATCGCGAAATGGCCTACGTACATGAATCACCTCCTGCTCTATCCGATGCGCAGATGATGCTCGCCAGGCGTGGTCTAAACTGTAAATCTTGAACAATTGGCCGACTGGATTCCAACGATGCAAGCCGATGGCACTCTCCCCAGCCACATCGCCGAGCGGTTCAAAGCCGCATCGGTAGTGCGAAGACTGAAGAACGGGCAGCCACTGTTCGAGCAGGGCTCCCGCCCGGCCGCCATGTTCGGCGTTCTTGAGGGATGCGTCCGCGTCGGTGTTGAAGGTGAGGCGATGGATCACCGGCTGGTCGCCGTTCTGGGGCCCTCCCAGTGGTTTGGCGAGGCACCGCTTCTGGATGCGAAGGCCCGCGCCTTTACCGCCGTCGCTCATGGCGAATGCCGCATTGCGACCGTTACGGCAACTGCATTTCATGCCTTGATACGGTCGGATAACGAGGCACTTCTTGCCGTCTGCCAACTCGTCTGCACGCGCTATCGCCAGACGATTGAATGGATCGAGGACACCACCCTTCGATCCTTCGAATGCCGACTGGCGCGCACCGTGATCGGCCACTTTCCCCACTCCGGGTCCAGCGCGCTGCGCCTTTCTCAAGAAATGCTGGCGACGCAGCTCGGCGTATCCAGGCCAACGGTGAACCGACAGCTTGCGCAATGGTCGCGGCAAGGCCTGATCCGCGTGGGATACGGCAGGATCGACATTGTGGATCTGGCGGGGCTTGAGCAGCTCGCCCGCGCGCGATAGCGCGCTGGCAGTACACACGTGCAACCATGGCGGTAGACAATGCGGCTCTGCACCAACCCCGCCAGGCATCCATGCCCGCACTCCGCCTTCCCAGCTTCGACCCCACCACCGAACAAGGCGTCCTGCGCCTGTCGATCGCCGCATCGCTGGCGATGGCCGCCGCAGCGGTGGCCTTTGGCCTGCTCGCCAACTCCTCGCTGATCATCTTCGACGGCATCTACGGCCTGATCGACGTGGTGATGACCTGGCTGTCGCTGCTGGTGGTGCGCCTGATCAGCCTGTCGACCCACGTCGATACCCTGCAGTCGCGCTTGAACCAGCGCTTCACCATGGGCTTCTGGCATCTGGAACCGATCGTGCTCGGGGTGAGCGGGACGTTGATGATCGGCGCGGCGCTGTACGCGGCGGTCAACGCGGTGGACGCCCTGATGTCCGGCGGGCGCGAGATCGCGCTCGGGCCGGCGATCCTGTTTGCGGTGATCTCGATCGTGGCCGAAACCGGGCTGGCACTGTTCGTACGCCGGGCGAACCGGTCGATCGGCTCGGACTTCATCGCACTCGATGCCAAGAACTGGGTGGTCGCGGCGAGCATGTCGGCGGCGTATCTGGTCGCCTTCGTCGGCGGCTATGTGCTGGGTGGCACGCAGTGGGCGTGGCTGGTGCCGTACATCGATCCGGCGATCCTGCTGGTGGTCTGCCTGTTCGTGGTGGTGGCGCCGATGGGCACGGTGCGCCAGGCGTTGTCGGACATCCTGCTGATCACCCCGCTGGATCTGCAGACCCACGTGGACGAGGTGGCGCGCGATATCGTGGCCAGGCACGGTTTCCTGGAATACCGCAGCTACGTGGCCAAGGTCGGGCGCGGTGAGCAGATCGAGCTGTTCTTCGTGGTGCGCGCCGATGATCCACCGCGGGCGCTGATCGAATGGGATCGCCTGCGCGATGAGATCGGCGAAGCGCTGGGTGAGGAGTCGCCGGACCGCTGGCTGACGATCATGTTCACGACGGATCGGGAGTGGGCGATCTGAGCGACGTCGGCGTGCATCGCGTTATCGTTCGGTGGCCACACTGCCCTGTTTCCACTGCCGCGGCGACTGCCCTGTCTGCGCCTTGAACGCGCGCGACAACGCTGCTTCGCTGCCGTAGCCCACGTCGATGGCGATGCGCTTGAGCGGATGGCCGCGGCGCAGCGCCTGCTGCACCAGGCGGGTGCGCCAGCCCTGCAGGTAATGACCGGGCGTACTGCCGATGGTGTCGCGGAAGCTGTCGGCGAAGGCGCTGCGTGACATGCCGGCGCGCTGCGCAAGCGACTCCAGCGTCCACTCGTCGGCGGGCGCTTCATGCATCGCCACCAGCGCGTGACGCAGGCGCGGATGGGCCATGCCGGCGAGCAGGCCGACGCGGATCTGGCCACTCTCCATCAGCGCGCGCAGGATCTGGATCAGCACCACTTCAAACAGACGATCCAGCAGCGCCTGGCGGCCGCAGCGCTGCGCGAAGGCTTCTTCGAACAGCAGTGACAGCACCGGCTGGCCGCCGTACAAGCCCTCCAGCGGCAGGCACACGATCGGCGGCAGCGCAGCGGCGACCGGGTTGTTGGCGCCCCCTTCGAACTGCAGGTTGGCGCACGCGAAATCCGCGCCCCGCGTGGCATCGGTGACGAAGCGGTGCGCGAGCGGGCGCGGGTACAGCAGCACGCTGGGCGTGGTGATCTGCAGCGTGCTGCCATCCGGGTGCTCGACGCGTACATCGCCCTCGCGGATCAGGTGCAGTTGACCGCGCTCGCCGTCGGCTGGCAGATCGTTGATGCCGCACAGCGCGCCCGCGTGGAAGACCTCGGCAGACACCGCGAAACGGTCCAGCAGGGATTGCAGTCGGTCGACCATGGCGGACTCCAGATCAAGTTTTCTGGACGAAATGTTGCCACAAGTACGATGCGGGCGCGCACAGTACACCTGCCATCTGGCCCACCCTTTTCACTCCGCAGGAGATTCCCATGTCCATTGCCAACGTTCTGTATACCGCCCAGGCCACTGCCAACGGCGGCCGCGACGGCCGCGCCGTCTCTTCCGACAACGTGCTGGACATCCAGCTCTCCACCCCGCGCGAGCTGGGCGGTGCGGGCGGCCCGGGCACCAACCCGGAGCAGCTGTTCGCCGCAGGCTACTCGGCCTGCTTCCTGGGCGCGCTGAAGTACGTGGCTGGCCAGGCCAAGGTCGCCCTGCCGGCGGAAACGCAGATCACCGGCAAGGTCGGCATCGGCCAGATCCCGACCGGCTTCGGCATCGAAGTGGCGCTGGAAATCTCGGTCCCGGGCCTGCCGCGCGAGCAGGTCGAAGCGCTGGTGCAGAAGGCGCACATCGTGTGCCCGTACTCGAATGCGACCCGCGGCAACATCGACGTGACGCTGACGGTGGTCTGATCCCCCCGCATGACCTGCCGTGGCGACGGGCACACATCCCCGTCGCCACCGTAGACTGGCCAGACGATCCTCACTGGCAAACGGACATGCACAGGATTCTGGCCGCGCTGTTGCTCAGCGGTTTTCTGGGGGGCTGCGCTACCGCTCCCATCGCGCCACCCGAGGCGATCGCCTCGAACGGGATGAACGCGCTGTCTCTCTTCCGCGGCGCCGGGTTCGTGCACGTGGTGACCGATCTGTATCTGCCCGGCACGGCTGCACCCGGGCTGCCAGAGACCTACGCCTGCCCTGACGCGGCAGCCCGCATCCGGATCGCGGCCTATCCGCCGGCGACCCTGCCGGCTACCGATGCCTGCGCCCTGATCGATGCCGCTGCACGCCACGCGCAGCAGTGGTATCCCGAGCGACGCGCGGCCTATACGGCACTGCTCATGCCCCACGGAACGCGCCTGAACCTGCGCACCCGATCGCTGCGCTTCCGCGTGCCGCATCTGACCTTGGCCATACGCGTGTACGAATCGCGCGCGCGGACCGAGGCCAATCTCGTGGACCTGGTCGCGCATGAGACCTTCCATGCCCTGGGCTTCGCCGCCGGTGATCGCGGTGCAGTTGACGAGCGCACGGCCTACTACGCCGGTCTGTGCACGCAGCTGGCGGTCCTGGGCAGGATCCCGGAGGCGGCGCTGCCGGGTGCCCCGCTCGCCAGCGACAATGCAGATGTGGTCGAGTCAGCGGATGCGGCGTATCGCGTGCGGCGCGAAATCTACGGGTGGTTGCAGGACGGGGAGATCCGCGCTGGCACACCCGGTGGCGAGCGCATGCAGGCACGCTGCCGGGACTTGCCGCGCGCGCCGTCGACGGCCGAGTGACCCGATAAAAAAATGGGCGGCTGCCTGACGCGAACGTCTGGCAACCGCCCATCCCACCGCGGTGGATCCCGTGGGCGTACCCATGGGATGCATCTTGTTCCGTTGCAACGACCAACGGTCGTTGCCTACCGGTGAAGCCGGATGTCGCCGGTTTCGATAGTGAAGTTGCCGGCCAGCGGCCGGCACTACCCGTTACTTGTCGTGCGTGATCAGCTGCACCACGCTGGAGAAGTCCAGCTTGCCGCGACCGGCCTGGTGGTTCATCGAATACAGGTTGCGGGCCAGCTCGCCCAGCGGGATCGAGGCGCCGACACTCATCGCCGCTTCCACCGCCAGGCCCATGTCCTTGAGCATCAGGTCGCTGCCGAAGCCGCCGCTGTAGCCGCGCGAGGCCGGGGCGTTTTCCAGCACGCCGGGCCACGGGTTGCACACTTCGGTGGCCCAGCTGCGGCCGGTGCTGACCGCCATCATCTGCGAGAGCACCTTCGGGTCCAGCCCGTGTGCCACGCCCAGGGCGATGGACTCACCGGTCACCGCCATGATCACGCCCAGCGCCATGTTGTTGCACAGCTTGGCGACCTGGCCGGCACCGCTGGCACCGACGTGGAAGATGTTCTTGCCCATCGCCTGCAGCAGCGGGCGCGCACGCTCCAGCGCCTCGGCTTCGCCGCCGACGATGAAGGTCAGCGTGCCGGCCTGGGCACCTGCGGTACCGCCGGACACCGGGGCATCCAGCATCTGCAGGCCACGCGCGGCGGCCGCTTCGGCGACCTTGCGGGCGGTGGCCGGGGCGATCGTGCTGCAGTCGATGACCAGCGCGCCACCCGGGATATCGCCCAGCAGGCCATCATCACCGAGGTAAACGCCTTCCACGTGGCGGCTCGCGGGAAGCATCGAGATGACGATCTCGGCGTCGATCAGCGTATCCAGTGCCGAGCTGGCGGCGGTGGCGCCGGCATCGACGGCGGCCTGCACGGCGGCGGGCACCAGATCGAACACGCGCACGGCGTGACCGGCCTTGGCCAGGTTGGCGGCCATCGGGCCACCCATGTTGCCCAACCCGATGAATGCAATACGGCTCATGCGTGGCTCCTTTCAGGGACGGTGGCACCGAGGTCGGCCAGCGGATGCGCGGCATCGGACCACGGCGAAACGAAGAAGGTGCGGGCCCACTCGGCCGTGGCGTCCGCCAGCGTGCGCGGCTGCCACTGCGGGGTGCGGTCCTTGTCGATCAGCAGTGCGCGGATGCCTTCGGCGAAATCGCCGTGGGCAGCCGCATGCAGCGCGGCGATGTACTCGATGCGGTAGACCTCGGCCAGCGTTGCGCCGTCGGCGAGGCGCTGCAGCTCGAACGCCAGACGCGCCGAGCCGGGTGCACCGGCGGCCAGCGTGGCCTGCGCGGTCTTCAACCAGGCGTCCTCGGTCTCCAAGGCAAGAATCGTCTCGACGATCGCACCAACGTCGTCACCGGCGCACAGCGCATCCACGGCGGCGGCATTGCGCAGCAGCGGGCCGGTGGCCGCATCGCTGGCGTGCTGCTGCAGCAGCGCGGTCAACTGTTCGTGATTGCGCTTGGCATCGCGGCTCCAGTGCACGTCCGCCAGCGCGTTGAACACGGTCTCGCGCTGTGCCTCGGCGATGTGGATATCGGCCAGGCCGGCATAGATCGCATCGCCGGCGTTGAGCGGCGCACCGGTCAGGGCCAGGAACAGGCCGCCCTTGCCCGGTACGCGCGGCAGCAGCCAGCTGCCGCCCACGTCGGGGAACAGGCCCACGGTGATCTCCGGGAACGCCAGCTTGGAGCGCTCGCTGACCACGCGGTGGCTGGCCCCGGACATCAGGCCGATGCCGCCGCCCATGACGATGCCATGGCCCCAGCACAGGATCGGCTTGGGATAGGTGTGGATCGCATAGTCGACGCGGTACTCGACGTCGAAGAACTCGGCGGCGTAGGCGTTGTCGCGGATGTCGGTCTTCCCGCTCTCGCGGTAGTCGACCATGCTGCGGTACAGGCTGTGCAGGTCGCCGCCGGCGCAGAACGCTTTTTCGCCCGCGCCCTGCAGCACGACCAGCGCGATGCCATCATCGAGCGCCCAGGTCTCCAGCCGCTCGCGCAGCAGGTGCGCCATCGGCAGCGAGAACCCGTTGAGGGTGCGGGCGGCGTTGAGCGTGGCGATGCCGATGCGCGTGCCATTACCGGCGGTGCGCTCTTCGAACAGCACCGGTGCCTCGTCGCTGGCGGCCGGCGTGCTCATGCGTTCTTCCACTCTGCAGCGCGCTTTTCCAGGAAGGCGTTCACGCCTTCGGCCTGGTCGGCACTGTCGAACAGATCGACGAAGGCCTCGCGCTCGGCCACCAGCGCCGAGGCGTGGGTACCGGTGCGGGTGGCCTGCACCAGCGTCTTGCACGCGGCGATGCTGGTCGGGCTCTGCTTGCCCGCCTTGTGCGCCCACGCCAGCGCCAGTGCCTTGGCTTCGCCCTTGGCGACCTTTTCTTCGACCAGGCCGATACGCAGTGCGGTGTCCGCATCGATGCGCTCGCCAAGCAGGATCATGCGCTTGGCCCAGCCTTCGCCGACCAGGCGCGGCAGGTTCTGGGTGCCGCCGGCGCACGGCAGCAGGCCGACGGTGGCCTCCGGCAGCGCCACCTGGGCGTGTTCTTCGATGATGCGCAGGTCGCAGGCCAGCGCGCATTCCAGGCCGCCACCCATCGCGTAGCCGTTGATTGCCGCGATGGAGACACCACGGAACCCGGACAGGGCTTCGAACGCCTCGCCGAAGCGACGTGCAGCTTCGCGTGCGGCGGCCTTGTCGCCGGAGGCGAACTGCTTCAGGTCGGCACCGGCAGAGAAGAATTTCTCGCCATCGCCGGTGATCACCAGCGCGTAGATATCGCGGTCTGCATTGAGTGCGTCGACCAGATCGCGCAGCGCGGACAGGCTGTGCACGGTCCAGGTATGCGCCGGCGGATTGTTGAGGGTGATGACCGCGACGTGGCCATCGGCCTCGACCTTCAGGCCGACATGATCATGCTGGCGCCACTCCATCATCGCAGTTCCTCTTCAGTGTTGAGCAGGTGGCGGGCCACGATCACACGCATGATCTCGTTGGTGCCCTCCAGGATCTGGTGCACGCGCGAATCGCGCAGCAACCGTTCAATCGGGTATTCGCGGATATAGCCGTAGCCGCCGTGGATCTGCAGCGCGTCGTTGCAGATGTTGAAGCCGGCGTCGGTGGCGAAGCGCTTGGCCATCGCGCACCACACGTTGGCATCGCTGGCACCGGCATCGAGCTTGCGCGCCGCGGTGTGCACCATCTGCCGGGCGGCGACCAGCTGGGTGGCCATGTCGGCCAGCTTGAACTGCAGCGCCTGGAATTCCGACAGCGCCTTGCCGAACTGGCGGCGCTCGCCCATGTAGCGGCGGGCGGCATCCAGTGCACCCTGGGCAGCGCCCAGCGAACAGGCGGCGATGTTGATGCGGCCGCCGTCCAGGCCCTTCATGGCCAGCTTGAAACCGCTGCCCTCCTCGCCGAGCAGATGGCTGACCGGCACGCGCACGTTCTCGAACGTGATGCCACGGGTCGGCTGGCTGTTCCAGCCCATCTTCTCTTCCTTGCGGCCGTAGCTGATGCCCGGCAAATCGGCCGGCACCGCGATCGCGCTGATGCCGCCCGCGCCCGGGCCACCCGTACGCGCCATCACCACCAGCAGTTCGGTGGCACCGGCGCCGGAGATGAAGGCCTTGGAGCCATTGAGTACGTAATCGTCGCCGTCACGCACCGCGCTGGTTTTCAGCGAGGCCGCATCCGAACCGGCACCCGGCTCGGTCAGGCAGTACGAGGCCAGCTTCGTGCCGGAGGAGAGGTCTGCGCCCCACGCGGCACGCAGGCTCTGCTGGCCCCACTTGGCCACCATCCACGACGCCATGTTGTGGATGCTGACATAGGCCGCCGTGGACGGATCCACATTGGCGAGCTCCTCGATGACGACGGCGGCGTCCAGACGGCTCAAGCCGCTGCCACCGACCTCGGGATCCATGTACAAACCACAGAACCCGAGTTCCCCTGCCTTGGCGATCGCCTCGCGCGGAAAGATGCCCTCCGCATCCCATCGCGCGGCGTGCGGCGCCAGTTCGGCCTGGGCGAAGTCACGCGCTGCCTCTCTATAGGCCTGCTGCGCTTCGTCGAGTTCCGTCGTCATCGAGTGGCTCATGGTCGAACTCCGTTGTTGCTGTTGCTTACTTCAGGCTGATGGTGGTGTTGACGCCATGACCCAGCGTCTCGTCATCGAACCAGCGCGAGGTGATGGTCTTGGTCTGGGTGTAGAACATCACCACCTGCTTGCCGTACGGGCCTAGGTCGCCGAGCTTGGAGGCACGCGAGCCGGTGAACGAGAACAGCGGCACCGGCACCGGGATCGGCACGTTGATGCCGACCTGGCCGACGTCGATGTCTTCCTGGAACTTGCGGGCGGCCGCGCCGGACTGGGTGAACAGCGCGGTGCCGTTGCCGTTGGGGTTGGCGTTGATCAGTGCGATGGCATCTTCCAGGGTGTCCGCTTCCAGGATCACCAGCACCGGCCCGAAGATTTCCTCGTCGTACACGCGCATCCCCGGCGTCACGCCGGCGAAGATGGTCGGACCAACGAAGTTGCCCTTCTCGAAGCCATCGACCTGCGGGTGGCGGCCATCGAGCACCAGCTTGGCGCCCTGCTCCACGCCCGAGGCGATCAGGCCTTCGACACGCTCACGCGCGGCGCAGGAGATCACCGGACCGACATCGGTACCGGCGACACTGCCGCCGCTGACCTTCAGCGTCTTGGCCTTGGCCACCAGGTCCGGCACCCACTCGCGTGCTTCGCCGACCAGCACCAGGGTGGAGGCGGCCATGCAGCGCTGGCCGGCCGCACCGAAGGCGGCACCGACCATCGCGTTGAGGCTCTGTTCCTTGTTCGCATCCGGCAGCACCACGGCGTGGTTCTTGGCGCCCATCATGCACTGCACGCGCTTGCCGGCCAGCGAGGCGCGGTTGTACACGTGGGTGCCGACGCGGGTGGAACCGACGAACGAAACGGCCTTGATATCCGGGTGATCGCAGATCGCGTTGACCACCTCTTCGCCGCCGTGCACGACGTTCAGCACGCCCTTGGGGATACCCGCTTCCAGCGCCAGTTCGACCAGGCGCATGGTGACCATCGGGTCCTGCTCGGACGGCTTGAGGATGAAGGTGTTGCCGGTGGCGATGGCCATCGGGAACATCCACAGCGGAATCATCGCCGGGAAGTTGAACGGGGTGATGCCCGCGCAGACGCCGAGCGGCTGCAGCAGGGTGTAGGTGTCCACGCCGTTGGCCACGTTGTTGGCCAGCTCACCGAGCTGCAGGTTGCCGATCGCGGCAGCGTGCTCGACCACTTCCAGGCCACGGAACACATCGCCCTCGGCATCCGGCACGGTCTTGCCCTGCTCGGCGCTGAGGATGTGGGCCAGCTCGCTCATGTTCTCGCGGATCAGCTGCTGGTACTTCAGGAAGATGCGCGCGCGGGTGCCGATCGGGGTCTTGCGCCAGGTCTTGAACGCTTCCTTGGCCGAGGCGACGGCGGCGTCGACTTCGCTGGGGGTGGCGAACGGGACCTGGGCCAGGACGTCCTGGGTGGCCGGATTGACCACGTTCTGCCAATGCGAGCTGGTCGATTCGATGAACTGGCCATCGATCAACATGCGGATACGGGGCGCTGCAACAGTCATGGACAATCCCGGCGGGTCGAAAGTTGTTGGCATTATTCACAGTGCCACCCTCGATTTCCGGCCTGTATGCGCTTAATCTGGCCAATGCCCGCTACGATTCTTGTGAATTCTGTGAATAGCCAGTCCGTCCAACGCCAGATCGGCCTGCGCCTGCTCAAGCTGCGCGAGCAGCGCGGCTACAGCCAGCTGGCCCTGGCCAGGGCGCTGGGGCTGTCGGCCAGCTACCTGAACCAGATCGAGCGCAACAAGCGGCCGCTGACCCCGGCGGTGCAGGGCAAGCTGCGCGCCGTACTGGGCGACGTCAGCGAGCTGTTCGAGGTCGATGACCCCGGCGCGCTGCAGGAATCGCTGGGCGAGACCCTGCGCGACCTGGGCCTGGCCGATGTCAGCAGCACCGAACTGCGCGCGATGGCGGGCAACCTGCCGCAGATCAGCCGTGCCCTGCTCGACCTGCACCGCCGCCACCTGATGCTGCGCGAGCATGCCGCCGCGCTGGAGTTCCAGCTGGGTGATGTGCACGCCGGGCAGGCGTTGCCCGCGGGCGATCAGGTCCGCGATTTCTTCAACCGCATGCACAACCACATCCCCGAGCTGGATGACCTGGCCGAGCAGCTGTTCGGCGAATGGGGGCTGGTAGCCGGGCACGTGGCGCCGCGCCTGCGCCAGCTGCTGGCCGACCGCCATGGCGTGCTGGTGGAAGTGGGGCCGCTGCAGGCCGGGCGCGAGAAGCGCGTCTACGACGGCGGCAGCCGCACCTTGTGGCTGCCCGACTATCTGGAGCCGGGCCAGCAGGCATTCCAGATGGCCGCCGAGCTCGCGTTGCTGGGCTATGCGGCGCAGATCGATGCGGTGATCGCCCGCGCGGGCTTCGGCGAAGCGGAGCAGATCGCGCAGGCGCGGATCGGCATGTCCAACTACTTCGCCGGTGCGCTGGTGATGCCGTATGCGCAGTTCCTGCGCGCCGCCGAGCACAGCGCATACGACATCGATGCGCTCGCCCACCGCTTTGGCGTGGGCTTCGAGGCGGTCTGCCATCGCTTGAGCACGCTGGCGCGACGCAGCGCGCCCGGCCTGCCGTTCTTCTTCATCCGCGTGGACCGCGCCGGCAATGTCTCCAAACGGCATTCGGCCACCGATTTCCACTTCTCACAGGTGGGCGGCTCGTGCCCGCTGTGGATCGTGTACGAAGCCTTCAACCAACCGGGGCGGGTGCTGACCCAGACCGCACGCATGCCCGACGGACGCCGCCACTTCTGGCTGGCGCGGCAGGTCAGCAGTGGGCCTATCGGGCACGGGCAACCGCGCAAGACCTTCGCGGTGGCGCTGGGCTGCGACCTGCAGCATGCCGAACGGCTGATCTACACACGTGGGCTGGATATCCAGAGCCCGGGCAACTCGGTCTCGATCGGCCCGGGCTGCCGGGTGTGCCCGCGCGAGGATTGCATGCAGCGCGCGTTCCCGCAGCTGCCGGGACGCGGGTAGCGTCGACCGTTGGTCGACTTGCGTCCGATGCCGCGAGTGTTGGCACCGTTGCGAAGAGCTGCCGACCAACGGTCGGCTCTACCGGTCATGTGACGTTTAACGGGAAGCCGACCAACGGCGGGCAGGTCGGATCGGGATGCGGTCCATCGCCGACTCAGTAGATCGGCGTGACCTTCATCTGCGGCAGCGGACGCGGTGCGCCGTCGGTGAGGTCCGGCCCGAGGTCTTCCCAGGTCTGGCCCTGCTCGACCATGTGCCGCCACAGCTGCTGCGATTCGCGCCGTTTGTCTTCCGAACTCAATCGGTAGGACGGCGGCACCGGCATGCCGGTGGCCACACTTTGATACGCCGCTTCGTATGCCGCCACGCGTTGTGCGGGGTCATCGGTGCGTGCCACATCCAGCGTGTAGCGCTGGTAGGCCGAGGCCAGATTGCGCCAGCGGATCCAGTAATGGTTGGCGAAGGAAAAATCGCAGAACCGCTCCCCGGCGATGCTGCCCTTGTCGGCGATGCGGCTGAGCACGGCCTGCGGCATGTCCAGGTTCATGCCGCCCTCGTCGCCCTCCAGCGCGACATGCACGATGCGGTCGCGGTAGCCCGGCGCGCGGGCCTGCAGCACATCACGCCAGTTCTGCATGGTCGATACGATCGAAAACAGGAAACCGGACATCTCCGCCGCGGCCATCGGCTGCGCGATGGCGTGGTAGGTGCGTTGCCAGCCATGGCGGTTCTCGGTGGGCAGGAACACGGCCTGCTCCGCGCGTGCATGCGCGTCGCCCTCAGCCACCATGCTCACGGCGTCGGCAGGCTGCGCGTAGACCAGATTGATGCCGAAGGTCGGCCAGCGCGGCAACGCGGCGTCGAACAGGTGGATCGGGAAGTTGCTGCTGATGCCGCCATCGGAGAACCAGCACACACGGAACGCGGTGATCACCGGGCCGCAGTTCTGGCCACCGCTGGTGAGCCCTTCCATGCTGTCGGCGACGTTGGTGTTGTCGCGCCGGGGTTCGGCATCGGCCACCGGCTCACAGCGGCGTTCGCGACGGGCCGGCTCATGCAGCGGTACCGCGCTGATCAGCAGCGGGAAGCTCAGGCTCATTCGCGTGGCGACCAGCACCGGCAGATCCTCGCCATCAACCAGGCGGTAGTAGTCGCGCCCATCGACCTGTTGCGGAGGGCCCGCTCGTGCCATCAGCCACTCGACCACGCTGGCCGGAAACAGCTGCGCGAATTCCTCGCGCAGGAACCAGAAGTGCGCCGCGTTGAACGGCAACGTGCGCGGCTCACTGTGCGACACGCAGGTGGTGATCATCTGCAGCGTGATCGCATGCGCGCCGCTGGGCTCGCCGGGATAGCGCGGGGCCGTGTGCAGATCGCCGAAGGTCAATGGCTGGTCATGCGGCTTGCCGGCCAAGGCCTGCAGCTGGGTGTGCAGCCAATCCGTCAACGCCGGCGCGGAGGCGTTTGGCTGGGTGCTGCCATTGCACAGGCCGAGCAGGTTGCGGCGGGCGACGCGGGCAACGCGCAGCGCCGAGGCCAGTACACCGGCCCCGTAGGCGCACAGCAGCGAGGGCAGCAACGTTGCCCAGATGCCGTCGATGCCCCCTGCCAGATAACCGATCCCGAGCAGGCCGGCCAGTGAGACCAGCAGCTCCACCGGCGCGATGGCGAATACCGCGGCGAGCAGACAGGCGACCTTGCGCAGCAGGCCCGCCTTGCCGGTGAGCATCACCAGCAGGCGATACGCGGTACGCGCGCCATACGCCGGTTGGAACAGGCTGTGGATGAAGCCCTGCCGGGACAGCTGCGCGGACACGTCGGCCAGCCCCGGAAAGCCCACCGCCGCCGCTAGCGGCTCCCCGGCCTGGCGACGCCGATCGCCCAGCGCGGCCGCGGCGGCCACGGCGGCCGCAATGGCGCCGGCCGAGGTACCGCCGATGCTCTTGAAGCGGTACTCACGGGCCAGCGACAGCACCGCGTTGGGATACACGATGCCGCTGGTGATGCCGCCCTTCATGACCAGATCGCAGTACTTGTCCGCCACGTTGCCGTCCTCTGTCCGCCCGTGCGTGGCCGATCCACGCACCCTCCCCAGCGGTACCCACCACGAGGCAGGCAACCGGAAGATCGATGCCGACAGTATCGCCTGCGCGCTTCTCAGGGCCTGAGAAGCGCGGCACGGAACCGCTTATTCAGCGTTGCCGGACTGCGGCACGCGCCGCACCTGGGACAGGTCGTAACCGAGCGCTGCGATGCGGGTCATGGCCGCTTGATAGTCGGCATCGGAGATGGTCGGGGTGCGCGCCATCAGCCACATGTAGTCGCGCTTGCTGCGACCCACGATGGTCTGCTTGTACTCCGGATCCAGGTCCACGATCACGTACTCGGCCTGGATCGGCCAGATGAACTGCATGCCCCAGATCGCGCCGCCGGTGCCTTCCTTGACCGTCCCGACCGGGTGCATGGTCTTGATCGGTGCCTGGAAGCTGCCCTTGCGATAACGGAAGGTGGTCTGGATGCGGCCGTCCGGACGCAGTGCGTAGGACTCCACGGCATCGAACGCCTCACGCTCGGGTCGGCTGGGGATATGCGCGATCACGTACCAGTCGCCCATGAAGCGCGGCACGTCCACATGCGCCACGGGCGGGATCGGACGGGTGTTGCCGCTGCAGCCGCCGAGCATCATGCCGACAACCAGCAGGGGAACGAGAGCACGGATGGACATGACGGCTTCCTCCAGGAACGTGGGGTGATCACGGACGGTTGAACAGGTAGTGGGCCACCTGCCACTGCTGGCCCTGCTGGTAGCCGAACAGCTCTGCGCAGGCCATCCAGAACATGCGCCAGCGCTGGTGCCACAACGCGGCCGAGGCATCGCCGTAGGTCTGGCGCAGCACAGCCATCACCGCCTCTTTCTCGCGGTCCTGGTTGGCCAGCCAGTGGTTGGCGGTGCGCTCGTAGTGGGTGCCATCCAGCAGCCAGCGCTGCTGCAGCTGCAGATGCTGCTGGAAGAACAGCAGGGTGTCGGCGGCAGGCATCAGGCCACCGGTGAAGAAGTGGCGACCCATCCAGTTGTCGTCGCCCTCGGTTTCGAACGGGTACATCAGCGTGCGGTGCACGAAGATGTGCACGAACAGCTTGCCTTCCGGCCGCAGCCACGCGTGGATGCGCTGCAGCAGCTGCGGGTAGTTGCGCATGTGCTCGAACATCTCGATCGAGACGCAGCGGTCGAAGGTCTCGGCATCGAGCGTCAGGTGATTCACGTCACGGGTCAGCACGGTGACGTTGATCAGGCCACGTGCACGACACTGCCCCAGGATGTACTCGCGCTGGCTGTTGGAGTTGGAGACGGCGGTGATCTGCGCGTTCGGATAGCGCTCGGCCATCCACAGCGTCAGCGAACCCCAGCCGCAGCCCAGCTCAAGAATATGCTGCCCATCGGCCAGCTGCGCGCGCTCACCGTACAGCGCGAGCATCGCCTCTTCGGCCTCGTCCAGGGTTTCAGTGCCCGTGGCGTAGTAGCAGCTGCTGTACTTCAGGCGCTTGCCGAGGCAGCGGTGGAAGAATTCGGCCGGCACTTCATAGTGCTGGCGATTGGCCGCATCCACGTGCAGCGCCACCGCGCTGCTGGCCAGCCCGGCGATGCGCGCCGCAAAGCGCTGCGACTGCACCTGCTGACCGCCGGCCAGCTCTTCGCGCAGGCGCTGCTCGCACTGGCGGCGGATGCCCAGCCGCAACAGCGCATCGGGCAGCACCCCGCGTTCGGCCAGGCCGGTCAGGCCCGGTGCGTAGTCCGGCAGCGGAAGACGGGCACTGGCGACATTCATGGTGAAGATTCCTTGCGGGCAGACGACGAACGGGAGGGGAACCACGGAAACAGCATCGGCGTGGTGCGTTGGTACTCGCGGTAATCCTCACCGCGCGAGCGCAGCGCCTGCGCCTCGGTGAAGGGAATGCCGCTGACCCAGCGCAGGAACACGTACATCACCAGCGGGCCGGACCACGCCAGCCACCACAACGGCGACTGCACGGCCAGCAGCACGTAGGTGAACCAGTGCAGCCATTCGAAGAAATAGTTGGGATGCCGCGAGTAGCGCCACAGCCCATCGCGGCAGGTCTTGCCCTTGTTGGCCGGATCGGCACGGAAGCGCGCCAGCTGACGGTCGGCCAGCGATTCGCCGCCCACGCTCAGCAGCCACATCGCCACGGCCGCGATCACCCAACCCCAGCCATGTGCTTCCGGATTCACCGACACCGCCACGAAGGGCAGCGCGAACAGCACGATCAGCACTGCCTGGAACTGGAAGAAACCGAAGATCTTTCCTTGATGGCCGTTCCAATGCTTGCGCAGATGCTGGTAGCGACCGTCCTCGGGCTCGCTGCGCACGCGGTGCCACAGGTGCAGCGCCAGACGTGACCCCCACAGGCCGCCCAGCACCGCCAACGCGATCCGCGGCATCGCCGCGCCATCGCCGAGCAGTGCCAGCAACAGGGCAGACGCACCCACACCCTTGGCCCACAGCACATCGACCACGCCGATGTTCTGGTGCCGGCGCTGCCACCACCAGCCCCAGGTCATGATCACGGCGGCGTACAGCCACACCACCCACAGCATCTTCATCGTGTGTCTCCTGGAGCAAGGGTGGCGAGCGGTACCGCGCGGGTCTGCCAATGACGGGCGCACGCCGCAAGCACCGGCAGTGCGATCGCCCAGCCGAGGCCGAGCAGCAGCACACCGCGCCACTGCGGTGTGGCGAACACCACCGACGACCAGCCGCGCGCGGCGGACAGATACGCCAGCGGCGCCAACAGCAGACCGACCAGCGCCGCAAGGCGCAGATGCCGCTGCAGCGTCGCGAACGACACCGTGAGCGTCATTGCGAAGGCAGCCCACAGCGCGAGGATCCAGACCGGGGCCAGCCACGCCGGATCATTGCCGGCCGCGTACGTCACCCAACCGGAGGCGCCGGCCAGCCCGTCTACGACCAACCCGCAGGCGATCGCCACCAGCATCAATCTGATCTCCACTGACGGCTGCGCGGACCAGGCCAACTGAGTGCCCACGTAAGCCGCCGCTGCCAACAGCGCGGGCCAGCGCAGCCCGTGACCGGCCCCGATCACGGCGCAGAGCCAGACCAGCTGGTTGCCGATCACGTTGGCCCAGAAGCGTGGCACGTCAGGCCTCCCCGGCCATCAGCGCGGGCCGGTAGCCCGGGCGCGCCATCAACAGGTGCGAGACGCCGATCGAGCGCTCCAGGAAGCCACCTTCGCAATACGCCAGGTAGAACTCCCACATGCGGATGAAGCCCGCATCGAAGCCCTGTGCGCGCACCGCCGGCAGCTGGGCCAGGAAGCGCTGGCGCCACGCGCGCAGCGTGAGTGCGTAGGAGGGCCCGAAGTCGTGCTGGCCGATCAGCTGCAGATCACTGCTGCGGGTCTTGGCGGCCACGATGGCGTTGATCGAGGGGATGAAGCTGCCGGGGAACACGAAGCGCTTGATGTAATCGACGCTGCGCCGCGCCTGCTCGTAACGCTGGTCTTCGATGGTGATGGCCTGCAGCAGCGCCAGACCGTCATCCTTGAGCAGGCGGGTAAGCGTGGCGAAGTAGGTGTCCAGGTACTGCGCGCCGATCGCCTCGATCATTTCGATGGACACCAGCTTGTCGAACTGGCCCTCCAGATCGCGGTAATCCTTGAGCAGCAGGGTGACCTTGTCCTGCAGCCCGGCCGCCTCGACCCGCTGCCTGGCCAGCGTGTACTGCTCCACCGAGATGGTGGTGGTGGTGACGTGGCAGCCGATATGGCGCGCCGCGTACAGCGCGAAGCCGCCCCAGCCGGTGCCGATCTCGACCACGCGATCAGACGCGGTGAGCTGCAGCTGCTCGCAGATGCGGGCCAGCTTGCGCTCGGACGCAGCCTCGAGCGTATCTTCCGGGCTGGCATACAGCGCCGAGGAGTACATCAGGTCCGGGGACAGGAACAGCGAGAAGAACGGATTGCCGAGGTCATAGTGCGCGGCGATGTTGCGGCGGCTGCCTTCGCGCGTGTTGCGACGCAGCCGGTTCCAGCCTTTGAGCAGCCAGCCGCCGATGCGAGCCGGGCCGCCCTCCATGCCATCGAGCAGATCGCGGTTGCGCACCAGCAGCTGCACCAGCGCGACCAGGTCATCGCAGCGCCAGTCACCGCGGATGTAGGCCTCGCCTGCACCCACGCTGCCCTGTGCGGCCACCGCGCGGTAGAAACCGGGATCGTCCACCCAGACCGTCACCTGGGGCGCGACGTCCGGATCGCCGATCACCACATCGCCCACCGCATCGCGCAGCCGCAGGTGCCCGCCGCGCAGCGGTGCCAGCTGCGCCAGCAGGCGCCCGCGCAGGAACCCTTCAAGGGCGGACGGTTGCGGCACGGCCACCGCACGGGTCATGTCGTTCATGGGGATTTTCCAGCAAGAGAAGGATGGTCGTGAACGGGGTTGCGCTTGAGCCACAGGCGCAGCGCCTGCCAGTGGATCGCGGCCACGACCTTGAGGGTCATCAGCGGGTAGCGCAGCAGCACGCCGGCCAGGCCACGACCGGTGAGCGGATGGCGCTGCATCACCAGGTCGGCGTCGAACTGGCATGCGCCCTCGCGCCACACCTGCATGTGCACGTGCAGGTCATCGCCCGGCGCGGTGAAGCGCCAGCGGTACTCGCAGTCCATCTGCATGAAGGGAGAGACGTGGAACTGCTTGTCGAAGGACCAGCACAGCGCGCGGCCCTGGGCATCGGCCTGCGCCACCGGCAGCACGTAGGCGTGGCGTTCCTTCCAGGGCGTGTTGGTGATCTCCGCCACGATGCTGTCCAGCGTGGTGCCATCAGCGGCATAGCAGTAATAGAAGCTCACCGGATTGAAGACATGGCCGGCATACCGCGGATGCGTCAGCAGGCGGATCGGCCCGGCGGGCGCGTGGCCCAGTGCCTCGGTGATGCGTGCACGTACGGCATCGGCCAGCGGCTGATCGGGCGCACCGAGATAGTCGCTGCGGCGGAACTCGACCACGTTGCGGCGACCCACCGACCACAGCCAGCGCCGCTCGAACAGGCGCGGCAGTTCGTCCAGGTCCAGCAGCAGCTGCGCGATCGGGTAGCCGAACGCGTGCGCGTGCGGCGCGTGCCGCCGATGGCGCATCCAGCCGCGATAGATCGCACTGGCGGTCATGCTGGCAGTGCCTCGGCCAGCGGCCAGTAGGACTCGGCATCCAACGCCTGCAATGCATCGACCACGCGGCGGGCACTGCGGATGCCATCCTCGTGGAAGCCCCAGCCCCAGTACGCACCGGCGAACCAGGTCCGGCGATGGCCCTGGATTTCCGTCCAGCGCTGCTGCGCCCGCACCATCGCGTGGTCGTGCACGGGATGGGCATACTGCAGGCGGCGCAGCACGGTGGCCGGATCGACCGCCTCGCTGCGGTTGAGGGTGACCACCAGGGGCGTGGGGGTATCGATGCCCTGCAGCAGGTTCATGCAGTAGCTGACCGTGCACGGCGCCAGCGGGTCGCGCGGCACATGCGCGTTCCAGGCGGCCCAGGCCTTGCGGTCACGCGGCAGCAGGCTGGCGTCGGTATGCAGCACCACCTCGTTGGGCTGGTAACGGATCGCGCCCAGTACCGCGCGCTCGGTGAGATCGGCATCGGAGAGCAAGGCCAGCGCCTGGTCGCTGTGACAGGCCAGCACCAGCTGATCGAAGCCTTCCAGCCCGGCAGCGCTGTGCACGCGCACGCCATGCTCGTGGCGCTCCACGCCGAACACCGGGCACTCCAGGCGCTCACGCACCTGCCAGCGGCGGCGCAGCGCGTCGACATACCGCGCCGAGCCGCCCTGCACCACGCGCCATGGCGCGCGCCCGGTCATCTGCAGCATCTGGTGATTGGCCATGAACTGCACGAGATAGCGCGCCGGGAAGGCGGCAAGGCTGGCCGTCGGCGACGACCACAGCGCCGAGGCCATCGGCAGCAGGTGTTCGTCGATGAAGGTGCGGCCGTAACGGCCCTTGTCCAGGAACTCGCCCAGCGAGGGACCTTCATCGTCGCGCGCGAGCAGCGCCGGCGCCTCGCGGTAGAACCGGCGCAGGTCGCGCAGCATGCCCCAGAAGCGCGGCGACACCAGGTTGCGGCGCTGGCAGAACAGCGTGTCCAGCGAGGTGGCGTTGTACTCCAGCCCGCTGCGTTCGCTGTGCACCGAGAAGCTCATCGTGGTCGGCTGCGAGGCCACGCCCAGTTCCTCGAACAGGCCGGTCAGCAACGGGTAGTGCGCGGGGTTGAACACGATGAAGCCGGTGTCCACCGCGTGCGTGCGGCCATCGACCTCCACCTCATGCGTATGGGTGTGGCCCCCGAGGTAGTCATTGGCCTCGAACAGCGTCACTTCATGCTGCTGGCTCAGCCACCACGCACTGGCGAGGCCGGCGATACCCGATCCAATCACGGCGATACGCATGTCAGTGCTC
This sequence comes from Stenotrophomonas sp. TWI1151, assembly GCF_039673135.1. Lineage (NCBI taxonomy): Bacteria > Pseudomonadati > Pseudomonadota > Gammaproteobacteria > Lysobacterales > Lysobacteraceae > Stenotrophomonas > Stenotrophomonas sp. TWI1151. Next base: position 312,459 of record NZ_JBDJLA010000002.1, on the reverse strand, counting down.
CGCCTTGGCTAGCACCCAGGCCGGCACGGGTTTGAGGTCACGCACCAGGCCGAGTGCGGCCATCGCACGCAGGCCATACCAGGTGACATCCACTTCCCACCAGTAGAAGCCCTGGCGCGCGGTGCCCGGGAAGAAGTGATGGTTGTTGTGCCAGCCTTCGCCAAACGTCAGCAGGGCGAGCCACAGATTGTTGCGGCTGTCGTCACCGGTGTTGAAGCGCTGGCGGCCGAAACGGTGCGCGAGCGAGTTGATGGTCACCGTGGCGTGGAACAGCACCACGGTGGAGATGAAGAAGCCCCACACCAGCATCTGCCCACCGGTGGTGCCCCACGACGGCGCGATGCGCTCCAGCAGCGCACCCAGGCCGAACAGTGCCGCGGCCAGCGCGATCGGCACCAGCGTGTCGAAGCGATCCAGCCAGCGCAGTTCGGGACACTTGGCCAGATCGGGAATGCGCGACCAGTCGGTACGGAAGCCTTCCACCGTCAGGAACCAGCCCATGTGGCTCCACCAGAAGCCATGCACCGAGGGCGAATGCGGATCGGCCGCCGTGTCGGTATGGCGATGATGGTTGCGGTGATGCGCGGCCCACCACAGCGGGCCGCGCTGCACGCTGGAGGCGCCGATCAGCGCGAAGAGGAACTGCACGGCGCGCGAGGTGCGGAAGGTACGGTGCGAGAAGTAGCGGTGGTAGAAGGCGGTGATCGCGAACATGCGCACCGCGTACAGTGCCACCGCCACGCCGACCGCGACCCAGGACACACCCACCCAGATCACCGCCAGGCAGGCCAGGTGCATCGCCGCGAACGGGATGGCCCGCACCCAGTCCACCCGCTGTGGCTGGCCGGTCGCAGCCGCCGCATCCGTGCTGGTATCGAACCAACGCCACAGCGTGGCCCAGCGGCGTCGCTGTGCGGTGCGTCCTGCGTCGGGGGTGGGGCTGACCGACATGACTCGCTTCTCCTGAGGCGTTATCAGGAGATACGGGAGCGGGCGCCGTTTGGATGCACGGATCCGGAAAAAAAACCGTGCGTCCGTGCGATTACAGGTTGGCGATGTCGCCCTTGGCGATGATCGGGCCGGTCGGAATGCCTTGCGGCGCACCGGTTGACGGTTCCAGTGTGATCGCCAGCACCGAGCCATTCACAAGTGCATCACGCAGCGTGGCCGGCACCGCAACAGTGTGCGCGCGGTTGATCGAGACCAGGCCCAGCGAACGCGGGGTGCCGCCGGCCGGGATCAGCCACAGCTCGGGTGCACGGCCGGCCGCATCGGCCGCGGCCGGGACCGGCACCATCAGCACCTTGCCTTGGGCCTTGTCGACGGACGCCAGCCAGCCCGGCGTACCGTCGTCGTGCAACAGCGGCGTGACCGGCTTGGTGGCCTGCTCCGGCTCGGCCGGTGTCGTCGGCGGGGTCGGCGTGACCGCCACGGGCGTAGGCGACGGTGTGGTCGGCTCCAGATCGCGGCGGCTGAACACCGCCACCAGTGCCAGCGCGGCGGCCAGCGCGGTCATGCCCTGCCAGAAACCGGTGCGCTGCCAGACCCGTGGCGAGGCGGTCGTTGCGGCGGGCCAGCCCAGCGAGGTGCGGATGCGCGGCCACAGATGCGCGGGCACCGCTTCGGTACCGAGCGATTCGAGCAGGGGCGCAAGGCGGTTCTCCCACTGGGCGACCAATCGCGCGAAGCCGGGATCGCTGGCGATGCGGCGTTCAACCTCGGCACGCTGCGCGGCATCGAGCACCCCCAGCACGTACTCACCGGCGAGGATGTCGGCGCTCGGCGGTTCGCCGTCGTCATGCAGATCATGGAGGTCGCGGGCGTTCATCGTTCCAGGCACACCCGCAGTTGGCCCAGGCCCCGGCGGATCCAGCTCTTCACCGAGCCCAGCGGCGAACCAATGCGGCGCGCCAGTTCCTCATAGCTGGCGCCATCGAGGAAGGCCAGCCGGATCAGCGAGCGACGGCGCGGCTCCAGCGTATCCAGGCAGTCCTGCAGGCGCTCGTGATCCGACGCCTGTTCGGCCACCTGGGCCGGCTGCGGCGCGACATCGGGGAGTTCCTCGGCCACCGACAGATCATCCAGCGCGCGCGGCGGCGCGGCGCGGAGACGGTCGATCGAGCGGTTGCGGGCCAGCATCGACAGCCAGGTCATGGCCGCCGCCTTGGCGCGGTCGAACTGCGCCGCCTTGTTCCAGACCGTGGTGAACACGTCCTGCAGTACCTCTTCGGCATCGCCGCGGTCGCGCAGCACCTGCAGGCAGATCGCGAACAGGCGGCCGGAGGCCAGCTGATAGACCGATTCGAACGCCTGGCGATCACCGCCGGCGACCCGGACGAGCAGCTCGTCCAGACGATGTGATGCAGCGGTAGCGGCGGCGTCCAGCTCGGGCATTGCAGGCTCAATGTCGATAACGGGCGTATCGGCATCCTCCTTGCTCCCGGCGCCATCTGCAAGGGGGCGCTCAGGCACCGCATGTCTTCACCAGCGGCTGCGTGCGGGCAGCGGTCAGCTCGGCGGCGGGCGTTGCAACCGGTGCGGCGGGAAACTCGACCCGCACCTGCGGGTACTTGCCCTTCTCATCGCGGACGTTGCCGGTGCCGGTGAACTGCAGCAGGCGCTGGTCTGCGGTGGCATACACCAAGGTGACCGCGGGCACGGCGAAACCGAACCAGGCATCGAGCTTCATCTGCAGCTGTTCGGCCGGTTGACCCTGCCAGGTCACCGCACCCGTGCGTTGCACTTTCAGCGGCACCAGGCGCTGGCGGCTGGGCAGCAGGAACTGGAAGGCCACGCTCTGCCCGGCCTGCAACGCGGCCCAATGGCTGCGCACCGCCGCGTCGAACCCGGCATCCACCACCGCCCCCGAGGGGATCGTGATGGCCCTGCTGAAGGTCGGTGCCTGCGCGCTGGCGCGGACCGATACCTGGCGGGTAGCGGCACCGCCGCGCACGCCTTCCTGATACCCATCGCGTCCATCGTCCAGGGTGAAATCCGGCGTCTGCGGGCTGCCCTGCGGGGTCATCCACTTGCGCGCGAAGGGACGCCCGTCGCTGCAGCGGTACAGCACCAACCTCGACTGGGCGCTTGTCGGCCCCTGCAGCCAATGGGTCTCGCGATACAGCAGGCGCCCATCGGCGGTGGCGTACGCGCGGCCTTCCTGGCGCTGCACGGTCTGATCGGCGGCACTCACGGGGGGGGCGATCACCGACAGCAGCAGGATCAGGCAGGACAAGGGCTGGCGCATGGGAGTCCAAACGGGCGGGCTTGCAGGGAGATACGCAGGTGGCAGTGGTTTGGATGCAGTGGGATGAATCGGACAGACGACTTGACCATCGCTCGCCTTCGGCCTACCTTGTGCTCGCCGAAGGTATCCATCGCTTCATGCAGATGAAGGGATGGATTTAAACGGGAATCCGGTGAAGGCGCCTCGCGCGCCCATTCCGGAGCTGCCCCGCAGCGGTGAATGGAAACGACTCCTGCCAACAGCACTGGGCCTTCGCGCCTGGGAAGCGGCAGGTACTAGGTGGGCGTCCGCGCCCGTGTCCATCAGCCCGAATACCGGCCCCGGCCGGAGGACATGACCGTCCTCCGATTCGACCTGGAACGTCCGCGGGGAGGTTGCCGGGGCCTGCCGCCATGCCGCCTGCATGGCGCTGCCCCCGTGCGTCCGCTTCACGGCATCCGGTTCGCCCGCGGGGGCGAAGGTCGCTGGCGGGGCGGAACGGGCTGCAAGGCCCCGGACGGCGCGCGGTTCCTTCGTTCCTCAATGCCCCTACGCAATGAGGACACGTTCCAATGACCACTGTTACCACCCTGGGTTTTCCGCGCATCGGTGCCAAGCGCGAACTCAAGCGCGCGCTCGAAGCCTTCTGGTCCGGCGAGAGCAGCGCCGCGTCGCTGCAGGACACCGCGGCCGAGTTGCGTGAACGCCACTGGCAGCTGCAGCGCGAGGCCGGCGTGGATGTGCCGCCGAGCAATGATTTCAGCCTGTATGACCAGGTGCTGGATGCGGCCTTCCTGTTCGATGCGATCCCGGCCCGTTACCGCGCGCTCGCCGATGCCGAACCGCTGAGCGGCTACTTCGCGATGGCGCGGGGCCTGCAGCGCGATGGCATCGACCTGCATGCGCTGGAAATGACCAAGTGGTTCGACACCAACTACCACTACCTGGTGCCCGAACTGCACGCCGGCCAGACCTTCGCGGTGCGCGGCGACAAGCCGCTGGCCGAGTACCGCCAGGCCAAGGCGCTGGGGATCGAGACCCGCCCGGTGCTGATCGGGCCGGTGACCTTCCTGCGGCTGTCCAAGACCACCGATGGCAGCAACGCGCTGGACCTGCTCGATGCGCTGCTGCCGGTGTACGTGCAGTTGCTCGGCGAACTCAAGGCCGCCGGCGCGGCGTGGGTGCAGCTGGATGAGCCGCTGCTGGTGCAGGACCTGGACGAGGCCACGCGGGCCGCGTTCGAGCACGCCTATGCGGTGCTGGGCCAGGTCGCCCGCCCCAAGGTGCTGGTGGCGACGTACTTTGGTGCGCTGGAAGACAACCTGGCGCTGGCTGCCTCGCTGCCGGTCGATGGCCTGCATGTGGATCTGGTCCGTGCGCCGGAACAGCTCGATGCGGTGATCAAGGCGCTGCCGGCCGGTCGCGTACTGTCGGCCGGGCTGGTCAACGGCCGCAACATCTGGCGCACCCACCTGGACAACGCCCTGGTGCTGGCGCGCTACGCGCACGGTCATGTCGGCAGCGATGCGCTGTGGCTGGCGCCATCGTGTTCGCTGCTGCACAGCCCGGTCGATCTGGACCACGAAAAGAAGCTGGACGACGAACTGCGCAGCTGGCTGGCGTTCTCCAAGCAGAAACTCGGCGAGCTGCGCGTGCTGGCCGACGCGATCGATGCGCCGGCGCGTGCCGAGGCACCGCTCGCGCATTCGCGTGCGTGCATCGAATCGCGCCGTCGTTCGCCGCGCGTGCACAACCCGGCCGTCGCCGCGCGTCTTTCCTCGCTGACCCCGGCCGATGCACAGCGCCACAGCCGCTACCCGCAACGCCACCTGGCCCAGGCCGCCGCGCTGAAGCTGCCGCGCTTCCCGACCACCACGATCGGGTCGTTCCCGCAGACGCTGGAGGTGCGTGAGGCCCGCGCCCGCAACAAGTCCGGCAAGCTCTCCGATGCGGATTACGATGCGTTCCTGGCCACCCAGACCGAGCACTGCGTGCGCGTGCAGGAACAGATCGGGCTGGACGTGCTGGTGCATGGCGAGTTCGAGCGCAACGACATGGTCGAGTACTTCGGCGAGCAGCTCGATGGCTTTGCCTTTACCAAGAATGGCTGGGTGCAGAGCTACGGCTCGCGCTGCGTGAAGCCGCCGGTGATCTTCGGCGATGTGACCCGTCCGCAGCCGATGACAGTGCGCTGGTCGCAGTATGCGCAGTCGCTCACGCAGCGGCCGATGAAGGGCATGCTGACCGGGCCGGTGACGGTGCTGCAGTGGTCGTTCGTGCGCGATGACCAGTCCCGGGCGGACACCTGCCGCCAGATCGCACTCGCCCTGCGCGATGAAGTGACGGATCTGGAAGCGGCCGGCATCGGCGTGATCCAGATCGACGAGCCGGCCATCCGTGAGGGCCTGCCGCTGCGCCGTGCGCAATGGCGCGAGTACCTGGACTGGGCGGTGGAAGCCTTCCGGATCAGCGCCAGCGGCGTGCGCGATGCGACCCAGATCCACACGCACATGTGCTATTCCGAGTTCAACGACATCATCCACTCGGTGGCCGCAATGGACGCGGACGTGATCTCGATCGAAACCTCGCGCTCGCGCATGGAACTGCTGGATGCCTTCGTGCGCTTCCAGTATCCCAACGAGATCGGGCCGGGCGTGTACGACATCCACTCCCCCCGCGTGCCTGACAAGGCCGAGATGCTGGCCCTGCTGCGCAAGGCCGCCGAAGTGCTGCGTCCCGAGCAGATCTGGGTCAATCCGGATTGCGGCCTGAAGACCCGCGGCTGGCCGGAAACCCGTGCCGCGCTGGAAGCACTGGTGGCCGCCGCGCGCGAACTGCGCGAGGAAACCGCCGACGCCAACGCCGCCTGATCGGCCCTTTGTAGACTGACCCAAGGACCCCATCGCCGCCGTTGCCGGCGGTGGGGTCGACGAGAAACGCATGAACCCGCATGACCTGACACCGATCGACCGCCCCACCCTGTCCCTGCCCGACGGCCACACCAAGCTGCTGCTGCACTCGTGCTGCGCGCCGTGCTCGGGCGAAGTGATGGAGGCGATCACCGCCTCCGGCATCGACTACACGATCTTCTTCTACAACCCCAACATCCACCCGGTGAAGGAATACGAACTGCGCAAGCAGGAGAACATCCGCTTCGCCGAGAAGCATGGCGTGCCGTTCGTCGACGCCGACTACGACACCGACACCTGGTTCTCGCGCGCCCGCGGCATGGAGAACGAACCAGAGCGCGGCATCCGCTGCACGATGTGCTTCGACATGCGCTTCGTGCGCACCGCGCTTTACGCGCATGAGAACGGCTTTGCGGTGATCAGCAGCTCGCTGGGCATCTCGCGCTGGAAGGACATGAACCAGATCAACGACTGCGGCCACCGCGCCGCCGCGCACTATCCGGGCCTCCAGTACTGGGATTACAACTGGCGCAAGGGCGGCGGCGCCGCGCGGATGGTGGAGATCAGCAAGCGCGAGCAGTTCTACCAGCAGGAGTACTGCGGCTGCGTGTACTCGCTGCGCGACGCCAACCGCCACCGCCGCGAGACCGGGCGCGAGCGGATCAAGCTGGGCGTGCTGTATTACGGCGATGGCACCTCGAAGCAGGACGACGCCGACTGACCGCTGCAGGGGCGTCGGCTAGACTGGGCGCCCCTACAGCCGTGAAGCCGCCATGAGCCGTTACCCCGCCGATGTCGCCCTGGTCGTGATCGACCTGCAGCCGGACTTCATGCCCGGTGGCGCACTGGCCTGCGTGGACGGCGATGCGATCGTGCCGGACATTGCCGCCCTGCTGGCCGAACGCCGGTACGCCACCGTGGTGGCGACCCAGGACTGGCACCCGGCCGACCACGCCTCCTTCGCCAGCCAGCACCCGGGGCATCTGCCGTTCGAAGCGATCCTGCTGCACGCCCAGCCGCAGACCCTGTGGCCGGACCACTGCGTGCAGGGCAGCGATGGCGCCGTGCTGCATCCGGGCGTGGACTGGACGGTGGCTGACCTGATCCTGCGCAAGGGCACCCGGCGCGAGGTGGACTCATACAGTGCTTTCCGTGAAAACCATGGTCCCGACGGCACCCGCCCCGCCACCGGCCTGGCCGGCTGGCTGCATGAGCGCGGCATCCGCGAGGTACATGTGTGCGGCCTGGCGCGCGATTACTGCGTGCTGTGGAGCGCGCAGGACGCGATGAAATCCGGGTTCCGGGTGAAGTTCCTGTGGGACCTGACCCGGCCGGTGACCGAGGCCAACGATGGGATGGTGCGCGAGGCGTTGGCCAAGGCGAAGATCGCGGTTATCTGACGGGCGAACCCGGGCGCCAGCCGGAACGGCGTACCGACCAACGGTCGGTACCTACCGGATCAAAGAACGATCGGCGGGTGCTGGCCGTGCGCTGGTAGTGCCGGCCGCTGGCCGGCTCCCGATACCGTTTGGGGCGTGCGATGAGCCGGCCAGCGGCCGGCACTACCGGAGCGTCGTACCCACCAACGGTCGGTACCTACCGGTCAGCGGAAGACGACGGTGCGATGCCCGTTGCGCAGGATGCGGTGCTCCACATGCCGGCGTACCGCGCGGGCCAGTACCTGCGATTCGGTGTCGCTGCCCAGCCGCACCAGGTCGCGCGGCGTCATCGCGTGATCCACGCGCGCCACGTCCTGTTCGATGATCGGGCCTTCGTCCAGATCCGGGGTCACATAGTGCGCGGTCGCGCCGATGATCTTGACCCCGCGCGCGTGCGCCTGGTGATACGGCTGCGCGCCCTTGAAGCTGGGCAGGAAGCTGTGGTGGATGTTGATCGCCCGCCCGGCCAAGGCCTCGCACAGGCGCGGCGACAGAATCTGCATGTAACGCGCCAGCACCACCAGGTCGATCTGCTCGCGCTCGACCAGATCGATGATCTGCTGCTCCTGCACGGCGCGGTTGTCCGCGTTGACCGGCAGGTGATGGAACGGCACGCCATAGGAGCCGGCCAGGGCAGCGAAGTCCTCGTGATTGGAGGCCACCGCCGCGATATCCACCTGCAGCTGCCGGCTGTGCGCGCGGAACAGCAGGTCATTGAGGCAATGCCCCTGCTTGCTCACCAGCACCAGCAGCCGTGCGCGGCGGCGGGCGTCATGCAGCTGCCAGTCCATCCCGAACTCGGCGGCCAGGGTGGCCATGCGGGCTTCCACATCGCCCAGTGACCGCTCGGCGGCACGATCGAAATGCACGCGCAGGAAGAACCGGCCGCTCTCGTCGTCGCCGAACTGCTGGGCATCGAGGATGTTGCAGCCCAGCTCGAACAGCAGGCCGGACACACGGTAGACGATTCCGGTACGGTCCGGGCATGAGAGGGTGAGGATGGAATCGGGGCGCATCCGGCCAGTGTAAGCGAGCACCGCCGGGCTGCGGTCGATGCTCTCAGATGCAACCAAGGGCAGTGGCCCAGCCCCTACACCGCCGCCGGGTCCACCTTCTCCACATCAATGCCGTACCGGTCGATCGCCACCTGCAGCTGGCCGCGTTCGATCCGGCCGTCATCGGCCAGCGACTTGAGCGCGGCGAGCACGATGAAGTGGCGGTCCACTTCAAAGAACGTACGCAGTGACTCGCGCGTATCCGAGCGGCCGAAGCCATCGGTGCCCAACGCAGTGAAGCGGCGGCCGTCGATGAAGGGCCGGATCTGGTCGCCGACGATCTTCATGTAGTCGGTGGCCACGATCACCGGGCCCGGGTGCGCGGCCAGGCATTGGTGCACATACGGCACCCGCGGCTCCTCCACGGGGTGCAGCAGGTTCCAGCGCTCGGCCGCCAGGCCATCACGGCGCAGTTCGGTGAGGCTGGTGGCGCTCCACACATCGCTGGCGATGCCGAAATCCTGCTGCAGCAGCGTGGCCGCGGCTTCCACTTCGCGCAGGATCGCGCCACTGCCCATCAGCTGCACACGCAGCGCCGGGTCGCTGTCGGCGGCAGCGGGGTGCAGCAGGTACAGGCCCTTGAGGATGCCCGCTTCGCTGCCTTCCGGCAGTGCCGGGTGCGGATAGGCCTCGTTGAGCACGGTGATGTAGTAGTAGATGTCCTCCTGGTCCACGTACATCCGGCGCAGGCCGTCCTGGATGATTACCGCCAGTTCGAAGTTGTAGGTGGGATCGAAGGACACGCAGCTGGGGATCACCGAGGACAGCACGTGGCTGTGGCCGTCATCGTGCTGCAGGCCCTCGCCCATCAGCGTGGTGCGGCCGGAGGTGGCGCCGAGCAGGAAGCCGCGAGTGCGTGCATCGGCAGCCGCCCAGGCCAGGTCACCGACGCGCTGCAGGCCGAACATCGAGTAGAAGATGTAGAACGGAATCGTGGCCAGGCCGTGGTTGCTGTAGGCGGTACCGGCGGCGATCCACGAGCAGATCGCGCCGGATTCGTTGATGCCTTCCTGCAGGATCTGGCCGTCCTTGGCTTCCTTGTAATAGCTCAGCTGGCCGGCATCCTGCGGCGTGTACAGCTGGCCGAGGTAGGAGTGGATGCCGATCTGGCGGAACAGGCCTTCCATGCCGAACGTGCGCGATTCATCGGGCACGATCGGAATGATCAGCTTGCCCAGTTCCGGGTCCTTGAGCAGCGTGGTGAGGATGCGCACGAAGCCCATCGTGGTGGACTGGCCGCGTTCGCCACTGCCCTGCAACTGGGTGGCGAACGCCGACAACGCCGGCACCGGCAACGGATCGACGTGGGTCACCCGCGCCGGCAGCTGGCCGCCCTGGGCCTGGCGGCGCTGTGCGAAATAGCGCGCCTCTGCACTGCCCGGCGCGGGGCGCAGGTACGGCATGTCTTCCAGCTGGTCGTCACTGACCGGCAGATCAAACCGATCACGGAACGCACGCACGGCATCGGCGCTCATCTTCTTGAGCTGGTGATTGATGTTCTGGCCTTCACCGGCCTCGCCCATGCCGAACCCCTTGACCGTCTTGGCCAGGATCACGCTCGGCCGGCCGTTGCCGGCGACGGCCTGCGCGTAGGCGGCATAGACCTTCTGCGGATCGTGACCGCCGCGCGCAAGCGCCCAGATCTCGTCATCGCTCATCTCCGCGACCAGCGCCAGCAGTTCGGGATACTTGCCGAAGAAATGCTCGCGCACGTAGGCACCGTTCTGCGACTTGAAGGTCTGATAGTCGCCATCCACGCATTCCATCATGCGCTGGCGCAGCAGGCCGGTGCGGTCCTTGGCCAGCAGCGCATCCCAGCCGCCGCCCCAGATGACCTTGATGACGTTCCAGCCGGCGGCGCGGAAGGTGCCTTCCAGTTCCTGGATCACCTTGGCGTTGCCGCGCACCGGGCCGTCCAGCCGCTGCAGATTGCAGTTCACCACGAACACCAGGTTGTCCAGGCGCTCGCGGCCGGCCACAGAAATGGCGGCCAGCGATTCGGGCTGGTCCATTTCACCATCGCCAAGGAAGGCCCATACCTTGCGGCCCTGGTGCTCCTTCAGCCCGCGGTATTCCAGGTAGCGCATGTAACGCGCCTGGTAGGCGGCGGTGAGCGGGCCCAGCCCCATCGAGACGGTGGGGAACTGCCAGAAGTCCGGCATCAGCCGCGGGTGCGGATAGGAGGACAGGCCATCGCGATCAGATTCGCGGCGGAAGTTGTCCATGCGTTCGGGCGCGATGCGGCCTTCGACGAATGCGCGGCCGTAGATGCCGGGCGCCGAGTGGCCCTGGATGTAGATCATGTCGCCATCGAAGGTGTCGGTACGGCCACGGAAGAAGTGATCGAAGCCGACGTCGTACAGCACCGCCGCGGACTGGTACGTGGCGATGTGGCCACCCACGTTGGAGTGCTTGCCGGCGCGCAGCACCATGACCATCGCGTTCCAGCGGATCATCGCGTTGAGGCGGCTCTCGATGCCGAGATCGCCCGGATAGGCCGGCTGGCGCTCGACCGGAATGGTGTTGGTATACGCCGTCCAGACGCGGCCATGCAGATCCCCATGGCGGGCCGTGTCCAGCTCGGTCAGCTGGTCCATCAGGTAATGCGCGCGCGGGCGGCCGGCGGCGTGGATGACCGCCTCCAGCGACTCACGCCATTCCTGGGTTTCCTGCGGGTCGGTATCGAGGGGGGCGAGCGCTGGGTTCATGTCATCTCCGGGGAAGGCGGCCAGGCCGTGCGCAGGACGCGACGGCAGCGGGGGCGGCACAGCGCGGAAGCGGCGTCGCCCGGGCAACAGAGCCGGGCGAGCGGGCAACCTGGCGGTTGCGGGACAGGCACGATAAGCAGGGGGCCGCAGGGCGGGTAGACCGGATGGACTTGGGGCTTTATAAAGAAATTCTTTCCAATGGAGCGCGAGAATGGCGGCCAGCATGAACATTCTCCAGTCAATCCGCAGCTTCATCCGGACCGCCGACGCGGGCAGCCTGGCTGCGGCCGCGCGCACGCTTGGGGTGAGCCCGGCGGCGGTCGGGCAGAACATCGCCCGGCTGGAGGCGCATCTGGGCGTGCGCCTGCTCAACCGCACCACCCGTACCCTGGCCCTGACCGAGCGCGGTGCGCTGTACCTGGCCCAGGTGCGCCACATCGAACGCGACCTGCAGCGCGCCCAGGCCGCCGTGACCGACCTCGATGCCACGCCTGAAGGACGGTTGCGGATCGCCAGCAGCACCGCGTTCGGCCGCCACGCGCTGGCCCCGTTGCTGCCCGCGCTGCAGGCCCGCTTCCGCCGCCTGGCGATCGAGCTGCTGCTCACCGACCGCAGCGTGGACCACGCGCACGAAGACGTGGACGTGAGCATCCGGATCGAACCGCAGCTGGAGGAAGGCCTGGTGGCGCGGCCGATCGCGCAGGTGCCGTTCGTGTTCTGCGCGGCACCGTCGTATCTCGCGCGGGCCGGGATTCCGCTCACACCGGAGGCGCTGCGCGAGCATCGTTGCCTGCTGCTGCGCTACCCGCTGGACGGGCGCTATCTGCCGTGGGGCTTCGTCCGCGACGGCATGCGCTTCGATGCCGAGGTGGCCCCGGCGCTGGTGAGCGATGACGTCGATGCACTGGCCGCGATGGCGGTGGCCGGCGGCGGCATCACCCGGCTGGCGGCGTTCGTGGCCGCGCCCTATCTCGCGCGCGGCGAGCTGCAGGCGCTGTTCGAACCCGGCGATGCGCAGAGCACCCAGGCCTCACCGGAGCCGATGCGGTTGTTCCTGTGCGTCAGCGATCGCCGCGATCTGACCCCGAAGGTGCGGGCGCTGATGCAGCACATCATCGAGGGGCTGCCGCCGGCGTGGCGGGTGGATGTCGGCTGAGCACAGGGTCACCCGGATGCCGGCCAACGGCCGGCACTACCGTCAGCGTGTCAGCGTTCCGGCGCGATGAACACACCGCGGGCTTCGCGCGGTTCGCAGCGCAGGTACTGCGGTGCCGGAGCGACCGAATCGCCCAGTGCGGCGGCGGCATGCCACGGCCAGCGCGGGTCGTAGAGGATGCCGCGGGCCAGCGCGATCGCATCGGCATGGCCATGGCGCAGGATCGATTCGGCCTGCGAGGGCTCGGTGATCAGGCCCACCGCGATGACCGGCATGCGCAGCTTGTGCGCCTTGATCGCCTGCGCGAACGGCACCTGGTAGCCCGGCGACAGCGGAATCTGCTGGCGCGGGTCGTTGCCACCGCTGGAGACGTGCAGGAACTGGCAGCCGCGCGCATCCAGCACGTGCGCCAGGGTCGTGGTCTGTTCGATATCCCAGCCACCGGCCACCCAGTCGCTGGCGGAGATGCGCACACCCACCGCGATGCGGTCCGAGACGGCCTCACGCACGGCATCGAACACGCGCACCAGCAGGCGCATGCGGTTTTCCAGCGAGCCACCGTAGTCGTCCTCGCGGCGGTTGCTCAGCGGCGACAGGAACTGGTGCAGCAGATAGCCGTGCGCGGCGTGCAGTTCGATCAGGTCCATGCCGACGCGCTCTGCGCGACGGGCGGCGGCCGCGAAAGCCTCGACCACGGCATCGATGCCGGCCAGATCCAGTTCGGTCGGGGTCGGGTCGGTCTTGGCGAACGGCAGCGCGGACGGTGCGACCGTGGGCCACGCACGCGGATCGGACGGGTCCATCGCACCGCCGCCTTCCCAGGGCTTGTTGACCGAGGCCTTGCGCCCGGCATGGCCCAACTGCACGCCCAGCGGCATCGGCGACCACTGCTTGACCGAGGCCACGACCGAGGCCAGCGCGGCTTCGGTGGCGTCATCCCACAAGCCCAGGTCGGCCCAGCTGATGCGGCCTTCCGGCAGCACGGCGGTGGCTTCCAGGATCAGCAGGCCGGCGCCGGACTGCGAAAGCTGCCCGAGATGGATGCGGTGCCAGTCGTTGGCAAGGCCGTCGACACAGGAGTACTGGCACATCGGCGCGATCACGATGCGGTTGGGCAGGGTCAGCGGACCGAAGGGGATGGAGGAGAAGAGCTGGCTCAAGGGGGGAACTCGGGAAGAGGAAATGGAACCGGGCGCCATTGCACTCCTGTGCGGCGGCGGAGGCAACCGTGCCAATGGATCAGTGTTTCGTAGCGGCTCAGGCGGCGGCGGTTCCTGGCAGCAGGAAGGCCAGCGCGTCGGCGCAGGACTGGTCGACTTTCAGGCTCAGCAGCGCGTCGGCGCGGGTAAGGCCGCGGTTGAGCGCGGCGATCGGCAGCCCGGCCTGGGCCGCGGCCTGCACGAAGCGGAAGCCGGAATAGACCATCAGCGAGGAGCCGACCACCAGCACCGCATCGGCCCGCTGCAGATGGTCGTGGACGGTGGCGACCCGCTCGCGCGGCACGCTTTCACCGAAGAACACCACGTCCGGCTTGAGCACCCCGCCGCATGCCGGGCAGGCCGGCACCTGGAAGGCGGAGAAATCCATCTCCAGATCGGCATCGCCGTCGGGCGCCTGTCCGGCCTCCAGATGCTCCCAGCCGGGGTTGAGCGCCAGCAGCCGGTGCTGGAATGCCTCGCGCGGGGTGCGCGCTTCGCAGCCCATGCAGCGCACCTGGTCCAGCCGCCCATGCAGGTCGATCACCGCCTCGCTGCCCGCCCGCTGATGCAGACGGTCGACATTCTGGGTGAGCAGCAGCTCGACCTGGCCACGGGCTTCCAGCGCGGCGAGCGCAGCATGCGTGCCGTTCGGCTGGGCCCAGCCGAACCGGGGCCAACCCAGCAGGCTGCGCGCCCAGTAGCGCTGGCGGGTGGCCAGCTCGCCCATGAAGGCCTGGTAGGTGACCGGCGGCGTCCGCTTCCACTGGCCATCGGCATCGCGGTAATCCGGGATGCCCGAATCGGTGCTGCAGCCCGCGCCGGTCAACACGAACAGGCGCTGGGCGCGGTCGATGAACTCGGCGAGGGGTGTGCTCATGATCAGCAGATGGGGGCGCAGGTGCGGAGAGGCAATCGCTGGCCGCTTACGGGCCCGGGATGTCACCCGGCAGCGACGGGACGCTGGTCGGATGGCCGTCGGCATCCAGCGCGATCATCACGAAGTGTCCGCGCGTGCACAGCTTGCGCTCACCGGTGTGGAGGTCTTCGGCGATCAGTTCAACCTCCACCTTCATCGAGCTGCGCCCGACTTCCACGATGCGGCCGACGGTCTCCACCATCTGGCCGATGCGGATCGGCAGCTTGAAATCGACCTGGTCCGAGCGTGCGGTGACCACGGTGCGGCGCGAGTAGCGGGCCGCGGCCAGGAACGCCGCCTTGTCCATCCATGCCAGCGCCTGGCCACCGAACAGGGTGCCCAGGTGATTGGTGTGGTTGGGGAACACGATCTCGGCCATGCGGACTTCGATGGGCGGGATGGTTTCGGGGATCGGGGTCATGGCGGGGGCCGGGAATGCTGTGGGATGGCGCGGATGATACGACAGGGGGGCATCCATGCCGCTTAACGGTCCTGCAAAGGGACCCCCGACCTCCTCTAGATAGTTTGCTTATGCGCGGTGGGGAGAGCGGCTTTGGCGAGTGCTTACGCGACGTGGTGTGGGAGAGGAAGAGCAGCCGAGCATGGCTCGGCTCTACACGACGTGTTGATACCAAGGTCTTCATTGATAGTCAGCGCACGTTGGTAGCAACCGCCTTTCCAACCGCAATGGAAGATCCATGGGACGTGACCCGGGTAGGCGAATGCAGGACCGTTCGGCCGCATGGATGCGGCCCACGAGCCTGCACGGACGTATTTACGGCGGGTCCAGCATTCGCCTGCCCGGGTCACTTCTACTCGCAGCATCCGGACGCCAACGCTGTTGCCTCAACGCTTCAACGCTCAAGCAAGCAGAGCGCAAACAAAAAGCCCCGGAACATGTCCGGGGCTTTTCGAAATCACGACGTGAGCGTCAGATCAGAACGACATGTCGAACGACACTTCGCCCTTCACGCCCACCTGGTAGGCCGAGGAACGACGCTCGAAGAAGTTGGTCAGCTCCTGCACGTCCTGCAGCTCCATGAAGCTCAGCGGATTGCGCACGTTGTACTTCTTCTCCATGCCCAGGCGATGGAAATGATTGTCCGCGCAATGCTGCAGATACTGGCGCATGTCGCGCGTCGAAATGCCCGCCACGCCGCCCGACAGCACGTCCTCGGCGAACTGCACTTCGCACTCGATCGCGTCGGCCAGCATGTCGTAGACCTCCTGCTTCATCGCATCGTCGAACAGGTCCGGCTCTTCCTCGCGGATCACGTCCACGCACTCGAAGGCGAACTCCATGTGCGCGCTCTCGTCGCGGAACACCCAGTTGGTGCCCGAGGCCAGACCGTTGAGCAGACCGCGCGAACGGAAGTAGTACACGTACGCGAAGGCCGCGAAGAAGAACAGACCCTCGATGCACGCCGCGAAGCAGATCTGGTTGAGCAGGAACTGGCGACGCTCGTCACGGGTCTCGATGCGCTTCAGGTTCTGGATCGAGTCGATCCACTTGAAGCAGAAGTCCGCCTTCTTCTTGATCGAGTCGATGTTCTCCACCGCGTCGAACGCCTTGGCGCGCTCGTCCGGATCGGGCAGGTAGTTGTCGAGCAGGGTCAGGTAGAACTGCACGTGCAGCGCTTCTTCGTACAGCTGGCGCGACAGGTACATGCGCGCTTCCGGCGCGTTCAGATGCTGATACAGGTTCAGCACCAGATTGTTGGACACGATCGAATCGCCGGTGGCGAAGAACGCGACCAGGCGGTGGATCAGGTGGCGCTCACCCGGCGACATCTTGCCGTGCAGGTCGCTGATGTCGATCTGGAAGTTGATTTCCTCGACCGTCCAGGTGTTCTTGATCGCGTTGCGATACATGTCATAGAACTGCGGGTAGCGCATCGGGCGCAACGTCAGTTCAAAACCTGGATCGAGCAGCATTTGAGTCGGCTTGTCGGCCATGGTGTTTCGTCCTTCTTGGCGACTACCGACCAACGGTCGGTAGCTACCGAATGTGTGATTTTCCGTCCGTGCACCCGGCGGTGCCGGCCCGGTGGGCCGGCACGCCTTGGTTACTGGCACGCCTCGCAGCTTTCCGGGTTTTCCAGCGAGCAGGCGACGGCTTCGACCGGGGTGTAGCTGCTGACGGTCGTCTTGGCGATCTTGGTCGCCGGGCGCGAACGCAGGTAGTACGTGGTCTTGATGCCCTGCTTCCAGGCGTACATGTACATGGAGGACATCGCGCCGATGTTCGGGCTTTCCATGAACAGGTTGAGCGAGGCGGACTGGTCGATGAACGCGCCGCGGTCGGCGGCCATGTCGATCAGCGAACGCATCGGCAGTTCCCAGGCGGTGCGGTAGATGTGGCGCAGCGTTTCCGGGATCTGGGTGATGCCCTGGATCGAGCCTTCGGCCAGCTTGATCGCGTCGCGCATTTCCGGGGTCCAGTGGCCGAGCTTCTTCAGCTCGTTCACCAGGTAACGGTTGACCTGCAGGAAGTCGCCGGACAGCGTTTCGCGCTTGAACAGGTTGGAGACCTGCGGCTCGACGCACTCGTAGCAACCGGCGATCGAGGCGATGGTCGCGGTCGGGGCAATCGCGATCAGCAGCGAGTTGCGCAGGCCGTGTTCCTTGATGCGCTCACGCAGGGCGTCCCAACGGGCGGTGTCTTCGGGCACCACGTTCCAGGCATCGAACTGCAGCTCGCCGCTGGCCGCACGGGTGTCGGCGAAGGACGGGTGCTTGCCGCGTTCCTGGGCCAGCTCGCACGAGGTTTCCAGCGCGTGGAAGTAGATCGTTTCGGCGATCTGCCTGGACAGCGCGCGGGCTTCGGCACTGTCAAAGGCCAGACGCTTGCGGAAGAACACGTCCTGCAGGCCCATGCAGCCCAGGCCGACCGGACGCCAGCGCAGGTTGCCGCGGCGGGCGGTTTCGATCGGGTAGAAGTTCAGGTCGATCACGCGGTCGAGCTGACGCACGGCCAGGCGCACGGTGTCGGCCAGCTTCTCGAAATCGAACTCGCCGTGGCCGTCGAAATGATTGCCCAGGTTGATCGAGCCCAGGTTGCACACCGCGGTCTCTTCGGCCGAGGTGATTTCCAGGATTTCGGTGCACAGGTTGGACAGGTGGATCACGTTGCCCGGACGCAGGGTCTGGTTGCTGGCGCGGTTGCACTTGTCCTTGAAGGTCATCCAGCCGTTGCCGGTCTCGGCCAGGGTACGCATCATCCGCGAGTACAGCTTGCGTGCGGAGATGGTGCGCTGGGCCTTGCCCTGGGCTTCGGCCTGCAGGTAGGCCTGCTCGAACGCTTCGCCGAACAGATCGGTGAACTCGGGCACCACGCTCGGATCGAACAGCGACCATTCCTGGTCGGCCTCGACGCGCTGCATGAACAGGTCGGGGATCCAGTTGGCCAGATTCAGGTTGTGCGCACGGCGCGATTCGTCGCCGGTGTTGTCACGCAGTTCGAGGAAGTCCTCGATATCGGCGTGCCAGGTTTCCAGGTACACACAGGCCGCGCCCTTGCGCTTGCCGCCCTGGTTCACCGCGGCCACGGACGAATCCATGGTCTTGAGCCACGGCACGATGCCGTTGGAATGGCCGTTGGTCGACTTGATCAGCGAACCACGCGAACGCACGCGGCTGTAGCTGACGCCGATGCCGCCGCTGAACTTGGAGAGCTGGGCGATATCGCCGTACTTGGCGTAGATCGACTCCAGCGAATCCTGCGGCGAATCCAGCAGGAAGCACGAGGACAGCTGCTCATGCGTGGTGCCGGAGTTGAACAGGGTCGGGCTGGAGGGCAGGTAATCCAGATTGCCCATGCGCTTGTACAGCGCGAGGGTTTCCGGCACGTCTTCGCTCAGGGCGCTGGCGATGCGCAGGAAGAACTGCTGCGGGGTCTCGATCACCTTGCGGGTGTGCGGATGACGCAGCAGGTACCGGTCGTACAGGGTACGCAGGCCGAAGTAATCGAAATGCAGGTCCAGCGACGGATCGATCGCGTCGTTGAGCTTGCGGGCGTTGACCTGCACGAACTCCAGCAGGCGTGCGTTGATCAGGCCGACTTCGTGGCCGCGGCCGACCGACTGCGAGAACGCATGGATTTCCTGGCCGGACACTTCCTTGGCGATGAAGTTGGCCAGCAGGCGCGCGGCGAGGCGGCCGTATTCGGGTTCTTCACCGATCAGCAGCGCCGAGGTGCGGATGGACAGTTCGTCCAGCTCCTGGGTGGTCGCGCCGTTATACAGGCCGGAGATGGTGCGGGTCGCAACGCGCATCGGATCCACCGCATGCAGACCTTCGCAGCAGCGCTGTACGGCGCGCACGATCTTGTTCAGGTCCACCAGTTCGGTCGTGCCATTGCGCTTGGTGACGCTCATGGCGGTCGCCGTGGGCGGCGAGGTCAGCAGGAATTCGCTTTCCTTATCGATAGCTGCGCTGGTTTCGGTGCTCACGGCGTTTTCCTCTTGGCGTGATTTGGGGTGGTGCAGCGTGGGTCTGCCTGGCAGGCGCCGGAACCGATGCAGAGATGCTCAGGGTGGACTATCGGCGTCGCAGGAGCCGCGACCCGGGCAGGCAAGCCTGCGGGCGGTTCCCCTGCGTCACCGGTCCTCTCCCCCCGGAGAATCCTGCGACCGGCACCACACGCTGTACTTCGTGCGGTTGTCAGTAGGTCTTCAGGCCATCGGCGTGAAGGCGATACGCCCGTCGACTTGTGGTCGGCGGTACCGACGGCCACAAGATAGTGGGGGTACCAGGTGTCGTCAACGCCAAATGTAGTGAATTTCCCTAATCCCTTGCGGCGCAAGGACCGGGCCGGAAAGGCGTCCGACGAACGGTCTGGACCTGTCGAAAGCGAGTGCGCAGTCAAGGCCAAAACGCCGGTGCCGGATGCGACGCAGGGGCGCGAAAAACGGAACAGCGGCCTCACATGGCCCTAACGAATGGCCGCCGGTCAGGGTGACTTCCGACCCGCGCCGGGGCCGCCCCGGGGTGCGACGCTCCAACGCGTCTCCTTTCATATGAACGCGACCATGCGCCTGCCCCTGACTGGATGTCTGTTGCTGGGCCTGACCCTGGCCGGCACCGGCACCGCCGCCGCCGATGGCCAGACCAAGGCGCCGGCCCTCTCCTCGCGCCAGTGCGGGGTGAGCACGCCCTACAACGTGCTGGTGGACAGCGGCGGGATCTGGCTGCGCAACCGCGAGCAGCTGCCGGCGGAGATTTTCTTCCACGATGGCGAGCTGAACATCGATCGCCAGCCGATCCCGGTCAGTGACGCCGATGCCCAGCGCCTGCGCCAGCTCGAATGGGGCACCCGCCAGCTGGTGCCTGCGGTGGCCGGGGTGGCCGGCGAGGCCACGGACATCGCCTTCGATGCGCTGGGGGCGACGGTGGAGATCATGACCGGCAGCGGCCGCAAGGCGCGCGAGGTGGAAGGGCTGCGCAGGGATGCCCACGAATACGTTGGCCGTACGCTGGGCCGCGGGATCTGGGAGCAGGACCTGTTCGGCGAGCAGTTCGAGGCGCGCATCGAGCAGGCGGCCGAGTCGATGTCGGCCTCGCTTGCCCGCGGGGTGCTGTGGACGATGCTGACCGGCGGCTCTGGCCGGATCGAGGCGCGCGCCGAGAAGATGGAGGCCGACCTGGAGCACCGCATGGAGTTGCGTGGCAAGGCGCTGGAGGCGCAGGCCCAGTCGCTGTGCACGCAGGTGCTGGCGCTGGACGCGATCCAGCAGTCGCTGGAGGTGCGCTACCAGGGCAGGCCGCTGGCAATGATGGTGATGGACCGCAACGAGGACGCGGCCGCGCCGATCGCGCACGAACAGCCGCGCGGGGACGCGTTGGTGTTGCCGCCGTTGTAGAGCGCATCCACGCATGGCGTGGATCTACGTTGCACGGCCTATCCACGCATGGCGTGGATCTACATCACGGCCTGTCCAGGCCCGGCGTGGATTTACGCGCGGTGCGGGGTGCCCAGGTACTCGGCGCTCTGCATTTCGATCAGGCGCGAGGCGGTACGTTCGAACGCGCCCTGCAGGCGGATGCCCGAATACAGCCCGACCGGTGAATCGGTTGCGGTGCAGACCAGGTTGACGTGGCGGTCGTACAGCTCGTCGATCAGGTTGACGAAGCGGCGCGCGGCATCTTCGTTGAGTGTGTCGAAGTGCGGGATGTCGCCGAGCAGCACGGTGTTAAACTCGTGCGCGATCTCGATGTAATCCGACGGGCCGCGTGGGCCTTCGCACAGCGCCTTGAAATCGAACCAGACGATGCTCTTGCCGCGGCCGCGCACCGGAATCTTGCGCGCCTCGATCTCGATGTTGCCCGCTTTGGCCGGTTGCCCACCACTGAGCTCGGCCCAGCGGCCGGCCAGCCAGGCATCGCTGCCGGCATCGATCGGGGACTGGTACACCGGCGAGCGGGTCAGCGCGCGCATGCGGTAGTCCTCGGTGCCTTCGGCGTACAGTTCCACGCAGTAGGTCTGCAGCAGCCCGATCGCGGGCAGGAAGCTGTCGCGCTGCAGGCCGTTGAGGTACAGGTTTTCCACCGCGGTGTTGGAGGTGGTCACCAGGGTCACGCCCTCGGCGAACATGCGTTCGAGCAGGCGCGCCAGCAGCATCGCATCGCCGATGTCAGTGACGAAGAATTCGTCCAGCACCAGCACGCGCAGTTTGCTGCGCCACTCCTGGGCGATCTTCGCCAGCGGATCGCTCTGCCCCTGGTGCTCGCGCAGGCGCTCGTGGATGCCGCGCATGAAGCGATGGAAATGGGTGCGGTACTTCTGTTCGATCGGCAGGCCGTCATAGAACAGATCGACCAGGAAGGTCTTGCCGCGCCCCACCCCGCCCCAGAAGTACAGGCCCTTGACCGGCTCGGGCTTCTTCCAGAATGCGGAGAGGCGGTCCAGCCAGCCGTCCTGGGCGCTGTCGACCAGCGCCAGATGGATGCGATCCAGCTCGGCCAGGGCGGCGTGCTGGGCCGGGTCGTTCTGCCATTCGCCCCGGGCCACGCCATCGGCGTAGCGCTGCGACGGGGTCATCACGGTGTCGCTCATGCCGCGTCGGGGGCGGGGTTGGGCAGCCACTGCTTGACGCCATGGATGAGCGCGCCGCGCAGGTCGACGATCTTGCGGTGGAAGAAGTGGCTGGTATCGGGCATGCGCACCAGTTCATGCGGTGCATCCATACTGTCCAGCCAGTCATAGACCGCCTGCGGGTCGACGATCTCGTCTTCCTCGCCCTGGATCACCAGCCACTGGGCCGGCGGCTGCATGCCCTCGAAGTCCCAGCGCCCGGCCGGCGGCGCGATCGAGATCAACGTGGTCGGCTGCAGGTCGCCCGCCGCGCGCAGCGAGACGTACGCGCCGAAGCTGAAACCGGCCAGCCACAGGGCCTGGCCCGGCCGCTGCGCACGGACCCAGGCGGCGACGGCCTTGAGGTCGTCCTGTTCGCCCACGCCGTTGTCGAACGTGCCGGCCGAGTCGCCGACGCTGCGGAAGTTGAAGCGCACGGTGGCGATGCCCAGGTCGCGCAGCGAGCGCGCGGCCATGGTCACCACCTTGTTGTGCATGCTGCCGCCCTCGGTGGACAGCGGATGGCAGACGATCGCCACCACCGGCTGCACCGCGACATCGGCCTCGGGCAGATCAACCACGACATCCAGCGGACCGACCGGTCCGTCCAGCGTCAGCGCACCGCTTTCTTGGGGAAATGGGGGATTGTGCATGGCGTCATAATACCGTCCCTCCGCGTGCTTCACCGCCGCCCCGCCGGATCCGTACATGCACTTTCTGGTTTTCAGCGTTCTCTGCAGCGTGCTGGTCTCGGTCCTGCTGAAGCTGGCGCCGCGCCAGCGGCTGGACATGCCGCAGGTGGTGACGTGGAATTATCTGGTCGCCAGCGTGCTCAGCGCGGTGCTGCTGCAGCCCTCGCTGGCGTCACTGCAGACCGCGCATGCGCCGTGGGCCGCCCTGCTCTGCCTGGCCTTGGCGCTGCCGGCGATCTTCCTGATGATGGCCCGCGCGGTCACCCGCGCCGGGATCGTGCGTAGCGACGTGGCCCAGCGGTTGTCACTCCTGCTTTCGCTGCTGGCCGCGTTCCTGGTGTTCGGGGAGACCGCCAACGGCTGGAAGCTGGCCGGCCTGGGGTTGGGCCTGCTGGCGATCCTGGGGATCAGCGTGCGCCCGCGCGCCGGTGCGGCCGAGCCCACTGGCGGGCGGGCCTGGCCGTGGCTGCTGGCGGTGTGGGTGGGCTATGCCCTGGTGGACATCCTGCTCAAGAAGGTGGCGTTGTCGGGCACGCCCTCGATGGCCGCGCTGCTGGCCAGTTTCAGCCTGGCCTTCGTGCTGATGCTGGCGTTGCAGCTATGGCGTCACCTGCGCGGCATCGCCCGCCTGCAGTGGCGCAACGGGGTCGGCGGCGCCCTGCTCGGGCTGCTCAACTTCGGCAACATCCTGTTCTACGTGCGCGCCCACCAGCATCTGCCGGACAGCCCGGCGGTGGTGTTCGCCGGCATGAACATCGGCGTGGTGGTGCTGGGCGCGCTGGTGGGCATCGTCGGTTTCGGCGAGCGCACCAGTGTGTGGAACCGGGTGGGCCTGGGGTTGGCCGTGGTGGCGATCGGGTTGATCGCGTGGGGCACGTGGTAACTGGTTGATGCGGTGCCGGCCAGCGGCCGGCACTACCCGGGCAACGCGACGGTGGCCGGGCGTGCCGGCGCACCCGTGCGGTATCAGCGATCAAACCCCAGCAGCAGCGGATCATGGTCCGAGCTGCGCCACGGGCCCGCTTCGTTGCGGTCGCGGTAGCCGACATCGTCGGCCTCATCGGCATTGATGTGCCACTCCGCGGCCGCGCGCAGGCGTTTGGCCATGCCCGGGCTCAACAGCGCATGGTCCAGCCGGCCGGTCATGCCGTTGTAGACATAGCTGTAAGGCCGTTCGACCTTCGCCACCGCGAACGCATCCCGCCAGCCGGCCGCGTGCAGGGTGCGGATCGGGTCTTCCATCGCGTAGGCGTTGAAGTCACCCAGCAGCACCGCATCGCGGGTGCCCGCAGCGGTGGGATCGGTCGCCAGCCACTGGTCCAGCAGCGTGGCCGAGGCGACCCGGGTGGCATTCCAGCAGGCCTGGCCGTCCTTCTGATCGGCATCGGCGCCGGTCGCTTCGGAGCAGCCCTTGGATTTGAAGTGATTGGCCACGACCACGAACGGCGCGCCCTTGCCCGCACGGAAGGCCTGCGCCAGCGGCACGCGGCTGCGCTCGCCGAAGGGCTCCTTCTCCAGCACGGCGGGGGCGCCGACCGGGGTCACGCGCGAGGCGCGATAGATGATGCCGACCCGGATCGGGTTGTCACCCGGGCCCTGCCGGGCATCGATGAAACGCCAGTCGGCACCTTGGCCCCGGTCCGCATTGAGCGCATCAACCAGCTGGGCGATCGCCGACTGCGGGCCGTAGCCATCGTTCTCCAGTTCCATCAGCGCGGCGACATCGGCGCCGAGCGCGTTGATGGTGGCGACCAGCTTGGTCTTCTGCGCCTGGTGTTCGGCCAGGGTACGGGCGCCACGCAGGGTCGGGAAACCGCCGCCCTGGCCGTCGCCATTGAAGAAGTTCTCCAGGTTGAACGCCGCCACGTGCAGAGCCCCGGCCACCACCGGTACGGCCGGGCGCTCCAGCGCCGGCAGGTTCAGCGGGCGGGTCACCTGCAGGCGGGTGTTGCCCTTGGGATCGATACGGACGATGCCTTCAACGTTGCGCAGGACCATGCCGGTACGCAGGTTCGCGGCCGCCGGCAGGTAGGCCACCGGGCCGGGATCGCGGGCGTCGCTGCCATCGTCCAGCACCAGCCGGCGATGCAGGTTGTCGGCCACCACCTGGGCATGCCCGGCGGTGCCGGGTGCGGCCACTTCGCTCGGCTGCCACAGGCGACCACCGAAGGCCACGGTCAACTCACCAAAGCGCGACAGGCCATCGGTGCCGGCCAGGGTCAGCGGCGCGGCGATGCGGACCTGCTGGCCATCCAGCGTGCGCCAGTCGGTGGGCGGCGCGGTCAGGGTGACCGTGGCCGACGTGGTCGGCGCCGGGCGCGCCTGCGGCGAGGTGGCGGGCTGCGGCTGGGCGGCATGGACCGCGCCGGACAACGCCAGCGCGAGAGCGAACACGAGGGGGGTACGGCGCATCGGAAGCGGGACTCCAGGGAAGTGCGACAAGGCTAACCACATAAAGTGAAACGCCGCCCTTCGGCGGCGTCGGTGGCCTGATCCGGCAAAGCCGTCATTTCAGGTTGGCGAGCATCCAATCGACCGTGGCATGGATCTGCTCCTCGGTCAGCGCCGGATTACCGCCCTTGGGCGGCATGATGCCACCGTCCGGGCCGGTATAGCCCTCCACTGCGTGCTTGTAGAGCGTGTCCTTGCCCTGGGCGATGCGCGCATCCCAATGCCCGTGATCCAGCGTCGGCGCCTTGCCGACGCCATTGGTATGGCAGGCGGTGCAGAGGTTGTCGTAGATCACCTTGCCGTCGGTGGTGCCACCGTAGGCGACCTGCGAGGCGGCTTTGACCAGCGCGGCGGCATGGGCGGCGGCCTGCGCGGCGGCACCGGTGCTGCCGGCGTACACCGCACCGGCCGGCGCGATGCGCTGCTCGGTACGTTTGGCCGCCATCGGCGAGACTTCAGGGGGAATGCTGGTATGCAGGTAGGCCGCAAAGATGATGAGGCCGAGTGTGATGGCCATCAGCAGCGCGATGACCATGGAAAAGCGTTTCAGGAACTCGAGGTCGTAATTCCGCACTCTCTATACCCCTGGCTGGTAGTCGTTGGACCACGGCTTGTCGGCCGAGTATGACCAGCGTCGGCGGCGCTGCGCAAGCGACCGCCGGGTGTCGCAATGCAGCATCGGCGCGGCTCAGGCGCCCGCGGCACGCAGGCAGAAAACACAGATCGACTCGACCAGCGCATCTTCGTCGCCGTGCGCGTCGCGGCTCAGTGCGGTCGGGCCGACCAGCGCCTCGGTGAACGCGCCGACGATGCAGGCCGCTGCGACATGGGTGTCCTGCGGCGGGAAGGTGCCTGCCTCCACGCCATCGGCGACGATGCGCCGGAACACATCGCCGAACAGACGGCGGCAGCGGATGCGCTCGGCTTCCACTTCCGGATCGACCGGCTCGGCGATGAAGGCATAGGCCAGCCCGGGCCCGGCCAGCGCGCGGCGCACGAAGGCGGTGATCGCCCGGCGCAGGCGCTCCGGCGCGGGCAGCGGCTCGGCCGCGATCGCCTCGAAGATGCGCAGCTCGTGCTCGACGGCGGCGGTGAGCACCTCCACGAACAGTTCGGCCTTGGAGGGGAAGTGCCGGTAGATCAGGCCGGTGGAGACCCCGGCTTCGGCCGCCACCGCGGTCACCGGGGCGTTGCGGTAGCCGCCGGCCGCCACCAGCACACGGGTCGCCAGCAGGATGCGTTCACGGGCGCCGGCAAGGCGTTCTTCCATCAGGGCGGAGCGTTTATAGGCCATTTGTTGATTCTATGTTCAATTTTTGAATTTGTGTTCACTTCTTTGTCGAACCCGGCTACGCTGGGGGTACATCGCCCGCGGGACGGCCCTGTCAGCCCGTCCATCCCTCCCGGCGCGTCCCATCCCTTGTTGTTGCGGAGTCGCCCATGCACGTCCCGACCATGAACTTCGATCTCGGCGAAGAGATCGACCTGCTGCGCCAGAGCGTGGCCCATTTTGCCTCCGCTGAAATCGCCCCGCTGGCGGCCCAGGCCGACGAAGAGAATCTGTTCCCCAATGCGCTGTGGCGCAAGCTCGGCGAACAGGGCCTGCTCGGCCTGACCGTGGAAGAGGAATACGGCGGCAGCGGCATGGGCTACCTCGCGCATGTGGTGGCGATGGAAGAGATCTCGCGCGCCTCCGGTGCCATCGCGCTGTCCTACGGTGCGCACTCGAACCTGTGCGTGAACCAGCTGCGCAAGAACGGCAATGAAGATCAGAAAAAGCGCTACCTGCCCGGCCTGTGCAGCGGCGAGCTGGTCGGCGCGCTGGCCATGAGCGAACCGGGCGCCGGCTCGGACGTGGTCTCGATGAAGCTGCGGGCGGACAAGCGCGGCGATCACTACGTGCTCAACGGCAACAAGATGTGGATCACCAACGGCCCGGATGCCGATGTGCTGGTGGTCTATGCCAAGACCGATCCGGATGGCGGCGCCAAGGGCATCACCGCGTTCCTGATCGAAAAGGGCATGAAGGGCTTCTCCACGGCGCAGAAGCTGGACAAGCTCGGCATGCGCGGCTCCAACACCTGCGAGCTGGTCTTCCAGGATTGCGAAGTACCCGAAGCCAACGTGCTTGGCGTGGTCGGCGGTGGCGTCAAGGTGCTGATGTCCGGTCTGGACTATGAGCGCGTGGTGCTGTCCGGTGGCCCGCTCGGCCTGATGGCCGCCGCGATGGATGTGGTGATGCCGTACGTGCACGAGCGCAAGCAGTTCGGCGAGGCGATCGGTACCTTCCAGCTGATCCAGGCCAAGCTGGCCGACATGTACGTGGGCCTCAACGCCTGCCGCGCCTATGTCTACGCGGTGGCACGCGCCTGCGACCAGGGCCGCACCACGCGCCAGGACGCGGCCGGCGCGATCCTGTATTCGGCCGAGAAGGCCACCTGGCTGACCGGCCAGGCGATCCAGATCCTGGGCGGCAACGGCTACATCAACGAGTACCCGACCGGGCGGTTGTGGCGCGATGCCAAGCTGTATGAAATCGGCGCCGGCACCTCGGAGATCCGCCGCATGCTGATCGGCCGCGAACTGTTCCAGCGCACCAAGTAAGGGCCCTGCCATGACCGTATTGAGCACCCAGCTGCAACCGGGCAGCGACACCTTCGAGGCCAACCGCGCCGCGCTGCAGGCGGTGGTCGACGACCTGCGCGCCACCCTGGCGCAGACCGCACTGGGCGGCAGCGAAGCGGCACGCGCCAAGCACACCGCACGCGGCAAGCTGCTGGTGCGTGACCGCATCGATGCCCTGCTCGACCCGGGCAGCGCCTTCCTGGAAATCGCCCCGCTGGCCGCGCACGGCATGTATGGCGACCCGATCCCCAGCGCCGGCGTGGTTGCCGGTATCGGCCGGGTCTCGGGCGTGGAGTGCGTGATCGTGGCCAACGATGCCACGGTCAAGGGTGGCACCTACTACCCGATGACGGTCAAGAAGCACCTGCGCGCGCAGGAAGTGGCCGAGCAGAACCGCCTGCCCTGCATCTACCTGGTGGATTCCGGCGGTGCGTTCCTGCCGCTGCAGGACGAGGTGTTCCCGGACCGCGACCATTTCGGCCGCATCTTCTACAACCAGGCCAACCTGTCCGCGCAGGGCATTCCGCAGATCGCCTGCGTGATGGGCAGCTGCACCGCCGGTGGCGCCTACGTGCCGGCGATGAGCGATGAAACGGTGATCGTGCGCGAGCAGGGCACCATCTTCCTCGGCGGCCCACCGCTGGTGAAAGCGGCCACCGGTGAAGTGGTCACCGCCGAAGAACTGGGCGGTGCCGATGTGCATACGCGCATCTCCGGCGTGGCCGACCACATGGCCGACAACGACCTGCAGGCGCTGGCCCGGGTCCGCGCGATCATCGCCCAGCTCAACTGGCGCAAGCCCGAGCCGGCACTGGCGGTGCAGGCCCCGGTGGAACCGCGGCATCCGGCCCACGAGCTGTACGGCGTGATCCCGGCCGACACCCGCAAGCCGTACGACGTGCGCGAAGTGATCCTGCGCCTGGTCGACGATTCGCGCTTTGATGAGTTCAAGCCGCGCTACGGCAACACCCTGGTCACCGGCTTCGCGCACCTGCATGGCTACCCGGTGGGCATCATCGCCAACAACGGCATCCTGTTCTCCGAGTCCGCGCTGAAGGGCGCGCACTTCATCGAACTGTGTACCCAGCGCGGCATTCCACTGGTGTTCCTGCAGAACATCACCGGCTTCATGGTCGGCCGCAAGTATGAGCACGGCGGCATCGCCAAGGACGGGGCCAAGCTGGTGATGGCCGTGGCCTGCGCCAAGGTGCCCAAGTTCACCGTGGTGATCGGCGGCTCGTTCGGTGCCGGCAACTACGGCATGTGCGGCCGCGCCTACTCGCCCAACTTCCTGTGGATGTGGCCGAACGCGCGCATCGGCGTGATGGGCGGCGAGCAGGCCGCCAGCGTGCTGGCCACGGTCAAGCGCGACGGCATCGAAGCCAAGGGCGGGCAGTGGTCGGCCGAGGAAGAAGACGGCTTCAAGTCGCCGATCCGCGCGCAGTTCGAATCGCAGGGCCACCCGTACTACGCCAGCGCCCGCCTCTGGGATGACGGCGTGATCGATCCGGCCGACACCCGTCGTGTGCTGGGCCTGGCGCTGTCAGCCAGCCTCAACGCCCCGGCGAAGAAGACCGACTTCGGCGTGTTCCGCATGTAATGCACGGGCGGTGCCGCCTGGCACCGCCGTCCCTGGCCCGCGCAACGAGACCACCATGTTCACCAAGATCCTGATCGCCAACCGTGGCGAAATCGCCTGCCGCGTCATCGCTACCTGCCAGCGCCTGGGCATCGCCACCGTGGCGGTGTACTCCGACGCCGACCGCAACGCGCGCCACGTGCGCCTGGCCGACGAGGCCATCGCGATCGGCCCGGCGCCGGCGCGTGAGAGCTACCTGCGCGGCGACGCCATCCTGGCCGCCGCCCGCCGCACCGGCGCGCAGGCGATCCATCCTGGCTACGGCTTCCTCTCGGAGAACGCCGGCTTCGCGCAGGCCTGCGCCGAGGCGGGCATCGTGTTCATCGGCCCCTCTGCGGCGGCGATCCGCGCGATGGGCGACAAGAGCGCGGCCAAGGCGCTGATGCAGCAGGCCGGCGTGCCGCTGACCCCGGGCTACCACGGCGACGAGCAGATCCCCGAGTTCCTGCGCAAGCAGGCCGACAGCATCGGCTACCCGGTGTTGATCAAGGCCAGCGCCGGCGGCGGTGGCAAGGGCATGCGCCGCGTGGATGACAGCGCCACCTTCACCGAGGCGTTGGCCAGCTGCCAGCGTGAAGCGCAGTCCGCCTTCGGCAACGCACACGTGCTGGTCGAAAAGTATGTCGAGCGTCCGCGCCACATCGAGATCCAGGTGTTCGGCGACAGCCACGGCAACGTGGTGTACCTGTTCGAGCGCGACTGCTCGGTGCAGCGCCGCCATCAGAAGGTGCTCGAAGAAGCGCCTGCGCCCGGCATGACGCCCGAGCGCCGCGCCGCGATGGGCAAGGCCGCCGTCGATGCCGCGCGCGCGGTCAACTACGTCGGCGCGGGCACGGTGGAGTTCATCGCCGGCCCCGATGGCGATTTCTACTTCATGGAAATGAACACGCGCCTGCAGGTGGAGCACCCGGTCACCGAGTGCATCACCGGCACCGACCTGGTGGAATGGCAGCTGCGCGTGGCCAGCGGTGAACCGCTGCCGCTGCAGCAGGATCAGCTGCAGATCCGCGGGCATGCACTGGAAGCCCGCCTGTACGCCGAAGATGCCGACCGCGGTTTCCTGCCCTCCACCGGCACCCTGCGCCACCTGCGCCTGCCGGCCAACACCGCGCACGTGCGCGTGGACGCCGGTGTCGAGCAGGGCGATGCGATCACCCCGTTCTACGACCCGATGATCGCCAAGCTGATCGTCTGGGATGTCGACCGCGACGCCGCGCTGCGCCGCATGCAGCAGGCCCTGGCCGAGTGCGAAGTGGTCGGCGTGACCACCAATGCCGCCTTCCTGCGCCGGCTGGTGATGACCGATTCGTTCACCCAGGCCAAGCTGGACACCGCGCTGATCGAGCGCGAGCAGGCCGCCCTGGCCCCCAACGACGGCGACAGTGATCCGGCGCTGTGGGCGCTGGCCGCGATTGCCGGCGTGGCCACCAGCGAAGCCGCCCGCCGTGATGCGCGTGACCCGCACTCGCCGTGGCAGGCCCAGGACGGCTGGCGCCTCGGCGCGGCCGCTGCACGCGCGCTGACGCTGGAGCACCGGGGCGCGCAGCGCAGCGTCACCGTGCAGGGCGCGGGCGCGGGCGCGGGCGAACAGTGGACCGTCCACATGGACGGCAACGCGCTCGCGGGCAGCGGTGGTTTGGACGGTGATGCACTTCGCGTACAGATCGGCGAGCAGCTGCACCGCGCCACCGTCATCCGCGACGGCAACGAGCTGTACCTGTTCGGCAGCGAAGGCGTGCAGCGCTTCACCCTGCATGATCCGGTCAGCGAAGCGGACCAGTCCGTTGCCGATGCTGGCAGCCTGGTCGCGCCGATGCCGGGCCGTATCGTCGCCACACTCGTGTCACCGGGCACGGCGGTCAAACGCGGCGCGCCGCTGCTGGTGCTGGAAGCGATGAAGATGGAGCACACGCTGCAGGCACCCGCCGATGGCACCGTGCAGGGCTACCGGGTGAAAGCCGGAGACCAGGTGGGCGATGGGGCGGTGCTGGTGGATTTCGAGGCGGGGTGAGTCACCCGGTTGGCGGCTCGGCAGTGAGTACCGGCGTCCACACCTGGCCGCCGGGGTCGAACTCAGAGGTCGACATCTGCTGTGCGCGCCAGCCTACGCCACACACGGCGAGCGGGCTGAGCTGCATGGGATCCATGC
Organism: Stenotrophomonas sp. TWI1151; assembly: GCF_039673135.1. NCBI lineage: Bacteria > Pseudomonadati > Pseudomonadota > Gammaproteobacteria > Lysobacterales > Lysobacteraceae > Stenotrophomonas > Stenotrophomonas sp. TWI1151. The sequence goes on along the minus strand of NZ_JBDJLA010000002.1, from coordinate 281,223 downwards.
CGAGCACCTGCTCGATATCCTGTTCGTTGATCGCGGCCGTAACAAAGGCCCCCAGGCCCTGTTCGGTCGCGCAGGTCAGCAGCAGCTGCGAGATGTGGCCAACATCCAGGATCACCGCGCGGTAGGCCTTGGGATGGTGGCGGTACTTCCAGTAGGTGCGCGCGAACCGGGGGGCCAGCACGATCAGCACCGGCGCATCGGCAAACCAGTGTTGGCCTGCGGTGAACAACGCCGCCAGCTCTGCCATGGACCGCGCATCGGAAGGCAGGGCGGACACGCCGTGCGAGGCAGGATCGTAGTGATACAGACCCGCCTGGAGACCCTCGACATGCTGCACCAGCAGATACGCTTCGGTGGGATGCAGGCCCCCGGCGGACGGTACGTTCTTTTTGAGAAACACCGCGTCTTCTTCGACCACCTGCCGTCCAGTTTCAGCCAGGGTGCGCTGCAGCAGTCGTGACAGCTCGGCCAGCGGCAGTGGCTGCGCCGTATCGAAGTTGCGGCAGGTGCTGCGCTCGCGCAGGCTGCGGTCGAACGCCTCCTCGGGCTGGCGTGGCAGGCGACGAGGTTCTCCTGCGTGGGGAGCCAACGCGGGCGGTGGCGGCCCAAGGTGTGCACGCAGCCCCGCCGCGGTGTGCAGTCCCGCCGATTCCAGGGCTTTCACGCTGTCCTGGCCCTGCCAGCGGCCCTGCCAATGGAGCATCGCGGCAGGTCCCCACCACGGCACCTGCCGCAGCTGCGCTTCACGTTCAGCCAACGCGTCGCGATCTGCGCCCTGTGCCTGGACCAGCCCATGCGCCAGCAGGTAGCGCAGATCGCTGTCATCTTCCCCGGCGGGCCGTGGCTCCCATCGCTCCGGGTCGAGACGTCCCAGCAGCAGCACCTGTGACTCATTGAGCTCGACCGGCGCCGGCAGGTGCGGTGCCAGCGCCGTCCAGACACTGCGCAGGGTCATGCCCGTACCACCGGATACCAGCGCGCGCAGATCGAAGGAGGTCTGCTGTCGGGGCTCGAGGTAGAGGGTGCGGCATCGGCGCAGGTGGAGGGTATCGTGCATGGGCAGCCAGAAAGGGAAGCATCGCGTGTTCCAGTGTGTCGGCCGGGATCGCCAAAGATGAAGGCCGATGATCATCGGGCGACTCAAGCGCTTCACGCGCCGGCCGCTATCGATCGCGGCTGTAACGTCACACCCCGGCCTGCGCGTACGCCCCCTCCTTCCCTCCGCTATCTCCGAGACATCCCACATGACCAGCACTTCTCCGCCGCTTTCCTCCAACGATGCCGTACAGCTGCTGGATCTGCTCAGCAGCGACGATACGTTCCGTACCCTGTTCCAGGCCGATCCCGCCGCCGCGCTGGCGACCATCAGCGCCGAGGCGGGCGCGGCATCGTGCGACTGCGAATCAGGCGGTCCGCTGGCCAGCAAGCAAGAATTCCTGGCCGCTCGTACGCGCCTGCTCGCCCACCTGACCGCCACCAGCTCGTTCAGCTTTCCGCACTGTTTCGTCAGCGGTGACATCGACTCACAACTGCAGCGCAAGCCGCAGCCCTGAGGTCTGGCGGTTACTGCAACGACGTCGCGTCCAGACGTCGTTGTGCGGCCCGGCTGTCATGGACATTCAGCGCCTGCAGGAGATAGGAACCGGCGTTCTCCGCGTAGGCCCTGCCGCGTTGTGTCGCCAGCCAGCGTTGCTCGGCGGCGGCAGCCACCTGGTCCCCGGCGGCCACCAGGCTGTCCTGCAGGGCGACGTGGACCTGGAACAACTCGCTGCCGTCGATGAGCGCGCGCAAGCGCTGCACCGATTGCGCAGCCCGGCCATCCACGCGATCCTGGTTGGCCACCAGCACCGCCACCATCTGCGTTCCACGCGGGTCATCCAGTGCCTTGGCAAGTCGCTGCAGATGCGGCAACTGGCGACGTGCCACGTCATAGAGCTCGGCGCGTTGCGCGAGATAGGCCGAGGCAGCGGCCATGTACAGCCACTCTCCCCGCTCGCCTGCCGCAGGATCGGCCGCCTGCGCGATCATGGTGGCGATAAGCTGCTCATATTCGTGTGCGCCGGCCTTTCGCACGGCAATGCTGGCCAGCGAAAGCGACTGCGCCTGGAACATTCCGCAGATCCGCGCATTGTCACCACAGTGGCGCAGCGCACCTGCATTGGCCCGCAGTGCCGCCGCCGGCTCGCCTGCGTCCAACGCGACGGCGGTGCCCTCCAGGTGCATGGCAAGATCATCCTCCCGAGCGGCGGCAAGCATGCGCTGGGCGCCCACCAGGTCGCCATGAGCGGCGAGCGCGGCGACCATGTGGCGGTTCACTGACCATTGACCGATCCGTGCGGATTGACGATAGCTGCGCAGTGCCGCATCGGCGTGATTCTGCGCCAGCTCGGCGCGACCGAGCGCCTGCAACGCCATGGCCTGCAACGGGTTCTGTGCGACAGCGGCCTTGCGTGCAGCCTGCTCGGACTCGCTATACCGCCCCACGCTCAGCATGGACCAGGCGTAGTTGGCATGGGCGCCGTGGTAATCGGGATAGAGATCGCCCAAGAGCTTCCACTTTTCGGCCGTGGCGAGTGTTCCGGCGCCGTTGAGATCGGCATCCCAGGCGTCCATGTACAGCCGATCCCGCCCTGACAAGCGACCGGCAGCGCGTTTTGCCGCGGCCAGCGATTGCCGGGCCCCTTCGGGATTGCCCCGGCCCCACTGGATGCGCAGCTGTGCCAGGTAGGCGAACGCGAAGTCCGGATCGAAACGCACCGCCTGCCCGAAAAACCGCTGCGCGTCGTCATAGCGTCCATCGCCGTATGCTTTGACGCCCATCGCGTAGGCATGCAGCGCATCCAGGCTGGCCGTCGCCACCTTGGGCAGCGGCATCGAGTCCCGCGAGATGTCATGCATGGCCTCGCCGAGCTCCACGCGCATCTGAGCCACGACGTCATCGGTGGATCCCAGCAGGGATTCCATGCCGCGGCCATCGGCATGGTCGGACCACGCCGTATTGCCGGTGTTGGGATCGATCAGTTCCAGTGAAACACGCAGCCGCCCATGCACTTCGGCCACGGTGGGTACGATCACGGCTCTGGCACCCTCACGCAGCGCGACCTCGATCGCCGCGTCGCGGTCCAGCGCTCCACCTTCGCGACGCATCCGCTCCAGCGTTTCCTGCACCTTCATGTCGCTGAGCACATTGACGTAACGCGACTGCTCCAGAGAAATGCGGAACGCCTGTTGAAGACTGTCGTCCAGCAGTGCATTGCCGGTCAGGTTATGGAGGTTGCCCAGTACCACCCAATCCCGTTCGCCGAAGGCAATGGCCGGCGTCGGGCGTAGAAAGGCCCAGGTGCCGAAGACCATGCCTGCCACCAGCGCCACCTCGGCCAGCAGTGTCATCGGCCGGCGCCACAGCGGCACGGCACGGCGGGCCTTGGGGCTGCCGCGTGGGGCACGCAGCGGCGCAAACTCCGGTTCGCCCACTTCATGGATGTCCTGGCGACCGGGCATGCCCTTGAACCGCCAGCCGCCGTGCGATTTCCACACCAGTCGCTCGCCACGCTCCCCCAGCTCGCCCACCGCGCGATGGGTCAGCGATTCGGCCACGGCCGAGAGCAGGATCTGCCCGGGCCGGGCAAGGGCCATCAGGCGCGCGGCCATCGGCTTGGCCAGGCCCTCGACCTCCAGCGATTTGGCCCCAACCTTGATCGCCTCGGGGCTGTTTTCCCAGGTCAGCACTTCGCCGACGTGCAGGCCCGCGCGTGCGCGCAGCACGATGTTGCGTTGCTTGCCGATCTCCTGCAGGCCGCGCTGGTAATCCAGCGCAAAGCCGAGACCATCGATGGCGCGCTCGAACAACAGCAGCAGGCCATCGGAACGATCGATCAGGCGACCATTCCACTGTTGCTGCAACACCAGCACCAGCCGGTCATGCGCCTGGAACAGCTCCGCCGCCGCCGCATCGCCAATCCGCTCCACCAGGATCAACGAGTCGCACAGATCGGTGAACAGCAGCGCCCGCATCTGCGGGGCCTGGGTCGACGTTCCGTTGTCGCCGTTCATGCCGATCTCCCGATCAGGGTGTGGCGGTCGCTGATCGCGACCAGTGCAATCGGTTGCCGCCCAGCCGTTTGGCCTGGTACAGCGCATTGTCGGCGCGGGCGTACCACTCGCTCCAGTCGGTCTGCGGGTCGATCAGACAGACCCCGATGCTGACCGGGCACACATGCGGCACGCCATGCGCACGGCCGATCAGGCCATGCACCGCGCTGAGAATGAACTCGGCGGCGTGCTGCAGGCTGTCCTGGTCGGCGCTGCGCAGCAGCAGGCAGAATTCGTCGCCGCCCAGCCGGCAGGCCACGTCCGGCTCGGTGGCCACCGAGCGCAGGATGTTGGCCACGCTCTGCAGCACGCGGTCGCCGGCCTGGTGGCCGTGCACATCGTTGACCTGCTTGAACTGGTCGCAGTCGATCAGCAGCAGGCCCTGCGGCGCGCTGTTTTCCTGCGCACGGCAGTCCTGCAGGTAGAGCGCGAGGCCACGCCGGTTGTGCAGGCCGGTCAGCTCGTCGGTGCGCACCAGCTCGCGCGTGTGGGTGAGCTGGTGAGTGGTGACGTAGAGGTTGTCCAGCGCGGTTTCGAGATCGTGGTTGCGGCGGCGCAGCTGGCGGATCAACACCTGCTCGTTGCTCACCACCCGCATGATCGTGCGGCGCAGGAAGTAGGCCAGCAGACCAGGGTCGCGGTCGACCAGACGCTGGAAATCGTCGTGGTCCAGTTCCAGCACGATGCTGTCCTCGACCGCACGCGCGCCGGCCGTGCGCTGGTGGTCGCCGATCAGCAGGCCCAGCTCGCCGAAGAATTCATTGGGACCGAGTGACTTCACGACGAGGTCTTCGCCGAAGTCCAGTTCGATGCAGCCGCTGACGATCACGTACATCGTGTTGCCGGCGTGGCCGCGATGGAACAGATGGGTGCCTGAGGGCAGCTTGCGTTGCCGGCCGAATTCGGAGAACAATGCGGACTCGCCGTTGCTCAGGATGGCGTGCACGATCTCAGCCATCGCCTTGCGGTCGATGTCTGGTTCCTGTTCGCACATGATCGCCGCCGCACCCTTGCCGGTCATTTCCGAACACCCGCTTTTCAGCGTCCCCCTGGTGAGCGATGGAGGATAGCACTCCTCAAAACTGTGCGCCCTATCCCATTTCCGACTTTTACCCCCCAAGATCGTGAAAACACGCGTGTTCTACCGCGTGTGACGATGTGAAGAGGCGGGTCCCGAGACGACGCAGGGCGGCCGATCCCCGACCGGCCGCCCTGTGGGCCTTCCTTGGCCGCCCTTCCTGGATCAGGCCGCCCGTTCGGCGTTGAACTGCTCTTCCTCGGTGGACCCGCTCAGGGCGGTGGTCGAGGACTGGCCCTGCTGGATCGCCTGGGTCACCGCGTCGAAGTAGCCGGTGCCGACCTCGCGCTGGTGCTTGACCGCCGTGAAGCCGCGGTCGGCGGCGGCGAACTCGGCTTCCTGCAGCTCCACGAAGGCGCTCATCTGGCGGCGGGCGTAGCCGTGGGCCAGGTTGAACATCGAGTAGTTCAGGGCGTGGAAGCCGGCCAGGGTGATGAACTGGAACTTGTAGCCATATTTGGCGATCTCCTTCTGGAAGGTCGCGATGGTGGCGTCGTCCAGGTTCTTCTTCCAGTTGAAGCTGGGCGAGCAGTTATAGGCCAGCAGCTTGCCCGGGAACTTGGCGTGGATCGCTTCGGCGAACTTGCGGGCGAACGCCAGGTCCGGCTTGCCGGTCTCGCACCAGATCAGGTCGGCGTAGGGGGCGTAAGCCAGGCCGCGGCTGATGGCCTGGTCCAGGCCGTTGCGGGTCTTGTAGAAGCCTTCCACGGTCCGCTCGCCGGTGGTGAACGGCTGGTCGTTGCCATCCACATCGCTGGTCAGCAGGTCGGCCGCCTCGGCATCGGTACGTGCCACCAGCAGGGTCGGGACGCCCATCACGTCGGCGGCCAGGCGCGCGGCGTTGAGCTTCTCGATGGCCTCGCGGGTGGGCACCAGCACCTTGCCGCCCATGTGCCCGCACTTCTTCACCGAGGCCAGCTGGTCCTCGAAGTGCACGCCGGCCGCGCCGGCCTCGATCATCGCCTTCATCAGTTCGAAGGCGTTGAGCACGCCGCCGAACCCGGCTTCGGCATCAGCCACGATCGGCTGCAGGAAGTCGATGTCATCCTTGCCCTCGGCATGGTGCAGCTGATCGGCGCGCAGCAGGGTGTTGTTGATGCGCTTGACCACCGCCGGCACCGAATCGGCCGGGTACAGCGACTGGTCCGGGTACATCTGGCCGGCCAGGTTGGCATCGGCGGCGACCTGCCAGCCGGACAGGTAGATCGCATTCAGGCCGGCCTTGACCTGCTGCATGGCCTGGTTGCCGGTCAGCGCGCCCAGCGCGTTGACGAAGTCCTTTTCCTGCAGGTACGTCCACAGCTTCTCCGCGCCCAGCCGCGCCAGCGAGTGCTCCACGTGCACGGTGCCACGCAGGCGCACCACGTCGGCGGCGGTGTAGTTGCGGGTGATCCCGGCCCAGCGCGGGTCGGTGTTCCAAGCGTGCTGGATCTGTTCGGCGGTCTGCAGGGTGCTCATGTCGAATCTCCAAAGGGAACGGATGCGGTAACAGCAGGTGGATGGCGGGTGGTCAGTCGAGGCGGTCGTAGGCCGGCAGGGTCAGGAAGTCGGTGAGCTCCTCGCGGCGGCTGAGGTCGGCCAGCAGCGAGATGGACTCGGGGATGCGGGCGCTGCCGGGCAGCGCGGCGCTATCGCCCAGCCGCGCCGGCAGCTGGGCCAGGGTGGCGTCGAGCAGGGCCAGGTCGATGGCGGTGCCGTCGTCCAGGTGCTGGCCGGGGGTATGCAGCCACTGCCACAGCTGGCTGCGGCTGATCTCGGCGGTGGCCGCGTCTTCCATCAGGTGGTGGATCGGCACGCAGCCGTTGCCGTCCAGCCAGGCGGCCAGGTAGCGCACGCAGACCTCGACGTTGCCCTCGAAACCGGCGCGGGTGATGGTGCCGGTGGGCGCGGCGATCAGATCATCGCGGCCCACCTGCACATCGTTGCGCAGCACGCGATGCTGGTTCGGCCCGGGCATGTGCTCGTCGAAGATCGCCTGCGCGACCGGGATCAGCGCGGGGTGGGCGACCCAGGTGCCGTCATGGCCGGCGGTGACTTCGCGCAGCTTGTCCGCCCGCACCCGCGCCATCGCCTGCTCGTTGGCGGCCGCGTCGTGGTTGATCGGAATCTGCGCGGCCATGCCGCCCATCGCATGCGCGCCACGGCGGTGGCAGGTGCGGATCAGCAGCTCGGAGTACGCCTTCAGGAACGGCTGGGTCATCGTCACCTGGCCGCGCTCGGGCAGCACCTTGTCGGCGTGGCGGCGGAAGGTCTTGATGTAGGAAAAAATGTAATCCCAGCGGCCACAGTTCAGGCCGACGATGCGGTCGCGCAGCGCATGCAGGATCTCGTCCATCTCGAACACCGCCGGCAGCGTTTCGATCAGCACCGTGACCTTGATCTGGCCGTGAGGCAGGCCGAGCATGCCCTCGATGTGCGACAGCGCGGTCTCCCACAATGCCGCCTCTTCCATGCTCTGCAGCTTGGGCAGGTAGAAGTACGGGCCACGCTGCCTGCACATCAGCGTGCGGGCATTGTGGAAGGCGAACACCGCCGCATCGAACAGGCCACCGGCGATCGGCTGGCCATCGATGCGCACGTGCTTCTCATCCAGGTGCCAGCCCCGCGGACGCACGATCAGCACGGCCTGCTCGTTGAACGGGCGCAGGGTGTACTGCTTGCCCGGCTTCCCATCGACGGACGGGCCGGTGTGGGTCAGATCGCCACGCACCGCGCCGATCAGCGCCTGCTGGCCGGCCAGCAGGTTGCGCCAGGCCGGGGCGGTGGAATCCTCGAAGTCGGCCATGAACACCTTGGCGCCGGAGTTCAGCGCGTTGATGACCATCTTCGGGTCGGTCGGGCCGGTGATCTCCACCCGGCGGTCCTGCAGTGCCTCCGGCAGCGGGGCGACCTGCCAGTCGCCGCTGCGGATCTCGGCGGTATCAGCACGGAAGTCCGGCAGGCCGCCGCCATCGAAGAACGCTTGGCGGGCCACCCGTGCCTGCAGCCGGCGCTGACGCTCCGGCTCCACCGCACGGTGCAGCGACACCAGCAGCGCCAGTACCCCCGCCGGCAGCAGCGCGGACTGGCCAGCCAGCTGGGTGGTGAGGGCAATGCCGGGGGTGGCCGGTGCATCGGCGGGGGTGGGCTGGGCGGTGGCGTAAGCGACGGCGGACATGGCGGGCTCCTGCGGTGCGGTTGAGCTCCACCGTGCGCCGCCGCGCCGATATTTGACAAAGCAGTTATTGCAATGCCTTACATAAGGTGCGCTTATACTCATGACGCCATGACCACGCCGCGCACGCCAAGCCCCCGGTTTTCCTACAAATCCGATCGGCTCAAGCCGCTGCGGGCGTTCTGCCAGACGGTCCGCCTGGGCTCAGTCTCACGGGCAGCTGAGGCGCTGTTCGTCAGCCAGCCGGCCATCAGCCAGCAGTTGCAGGCCCTGGAGCGCGAACTCGGGGTCAACCTGTTCGAGCGCAGCGGCCGCCGCCTGGTGCCCAGCCGCGAAGGCCAGCTGCTGTATGAGATGGCGCTGCCGCTGGTGGAGAACCTGGACGGGTTGGAGGCCAGCTTCCGCGACAAGGTGAAGGGGCTGGATGCCGGCGAGCTCAATATCGCGGCCAACAGTTCGACCATCCTGTACCTGCTGCCGCGCATCGTGGAGCGCTTCCGCCAGCGCCACCCGGACGTCCGCCTGACCCTGCACAACGCGATCAGCGCCGACGGCACCGACCTGCTGCGCAGCGATGCGGCGGACCTGGCGGTGGGCTCGATGACCGACGTGCCGGCCGACCTCAGCTACGCCCCGGCCTACCGCTTCGAGCAGGTGCTGATCGCCCCGCCCGATCATCCGCTGGCGCATGGCGAACTGAGCCTGGAGGCGATCTCGCAGTACCCGCTGGTGCTGCCGCCCAAACGCCAGATCACGTACCGGCTGGTGGACCAGGTGTTCCAGCGGCATCGGCTGCCCTACACCGTGGCGCTGGAGGTGGGTGGCTGGGAAGTGATCAAGCAGTACGTGGCGATGGGCATGGGCATCTCGATCGTGCCGGCGCTCTGCCTGCACGATGCCGACCGCGAGAAGCTGGTGACGCGCTCGATGGGTGCGTGGTTCCCGGAGCGCAGTTATGGCGTGATCGTGCGGCGCGGGCGTTTCCTGTCACCGCAGGCGCGGGCATTCATCGAGCTGATCCAGCCGGACCTGTTCAGTCCGCGCAGCTATGATGAAAGTGGTCATTCCGAGCGCTGACGCACGCCCCATGTCCATCGAACTCCGCCACCTGCGCTACTTCCTGGCCGTCGCCGAGACACTGCACTTCGGCCGTGCCGCCGAGCGACTGGGGATGTCGCAGCCGCCGCTCAGCCAGCAGATCCGTCAGCTGGAAACGCTGCTCGGCGCGCGGTTGTTCCTGCGTGCGAACCGCCGCGTGGAACTGACCGACGCCGGTCGCGTGCTGCAGGAGCAGGCGCGCGAGGTGCTGGCGCGGGTGGATACCGCGATCGATCTGACCCAGCGCGCGCAGCGCGGGGAAACCGGCGAACTGCGCATCGGTCTGACCCGGGCCACCCCGCTGTCCACTCAGATTCCGCGCGCGATCTTCGCCTACCGCCAGCAGTTTCCGCAGGTGCAGTTGAAGCTGCGCGAGATGAATACACTGCAGCAGATCGATGCGCTGATGGCCGGCGAACTGGATGTCGGGTTGATCCGCAAACGTGCCCTGCCCGCGCCGCTGATGTCACGCAAACTGTTCAGTGATCCGCTCGCGCTGGTGGTGCACGACCAGCATCCGCTGGTACGTGAGTTGCCGGCCGATGCGACGGTGGCGCTGCGGCTGTTCGCGCATGAGCCGTTCGTGGGTTTCCTGCGCGAGGTCGGCGCGGGCATCCACGATCACTTCATCGCGTTGTGCCGGGGCGCCGGCTTCACGCCGCGCATCGTGCAGGAAGCCGGGGAAGCCTCGACACTGATCAGCCTCGCGGCCTCAGGGTTGGGGGTAACGGTGCTACCCGCCTCGTGCAGCCATATCCAGGTGGACGGCGCGCGCTTCGTCGCACTCAGTGATCGAGCAGCCAGTTCGGAAGTGCACGTGGCTTGCCGCCGCGGCACAGCTTCGCCGTTGATCGGTCACTTCACCCGGCTGCTGCAGGGTGTCAGCGGCTGAGCGCGAGCGCGGCGGCGGCCGGTTGCACGCGCTGGCCCAGGCGCCAGGCGATCACGCCACCGGCCACGGTCAGTACGCCGACGAAACCGCACACGCCCAGCCAGTCCCAATGCGTGTAGAACACACCGCCAAGCACACCGGCCACGCTGGAGCCCAGGTAGTAGGCGAACAGATACAGCGCGGACGCTTCGGCGCGCATCGCGCCGGCGCGGCTGCCGACCCAGCTGCTGGCCACCGAGTGGCCGCCGAAGAAGCCGAACGTCACCAGCGCGATGCCGGCCGCCATGCAGCCCAGCCACGGCATCGCCAGCAGCACGATGCCCAGCGCGATCAGTCCGTAGCAGATCGCCAGCACGCGGCTGCGGCCATGGCGGTTGGACTGCTGCCCCATCCACGCCGAGCTGAAGGTGCCGACCAGGTACACGCTGAAGATCAGGCCGACCACGGTCTGGCTGAGGCCATACGGCGGCGCGAGCAGGTGGAAGCCGAGGTAGTTGTAGAGGGTGACGAACACACCCATCAACACGAAGGCGGTGGCGAACAGCCACGGCAAGCCGGGATCGCCGAACAGGCTGCGCCAGCGCGAAGGCAGTTCGCGCAGTCCCCCGCGACGGCTCTGGAAGTGGCGTGACGGCGGCAGCTGGATCCATAGCAGCACGGTACTGAGCAGTGCGATCAGCGAGACCACGCCAATGCCCCAGCGCCAGCCCCAATGGTCGGCAACGATGCCCGCGATGAGACGACCGCTCATGCCCCCGATCGCGTTGCCGCCGATGTACAGGCCCATCGCCAGGCCCAGCGCGCGGCTGTCCATTTCTTCGGCGAGGTAGGTCATGCCCACCGCCGGTACGCCACTGAGCGCGATGCCGAGCAGCGTGCGCAACACCAGCAGCGTGGTCCAGTCATCCACCATCGCGGTGGCGACAGACAACACGCTGGACGCCAGCAACGCCGCGACCATCACGCTGCGGCGCCCGATGCGGTCGGAGATCAATCCCGCGATCAGCATCGAGACCGCCAGCAGACCGGTGGTCAGCGACAGGGTCAGCGCACTGTTGGCTGCGGAGACGCCGAAGTGGCGACTGAATTCGGGCAGCAGCGGCTGCACCGTGTAGAGCAGCCCGAAGGTGGAGAAGCCGGCCAGGAACAGCGCGGCCGCCGTGCGCCGGAAGGCCGGGGTGCCCTGCTGGATCTGATCGCCGTCCGCCGCTGCGGTGGCCGGGGAGCTGCGATCGGGGACCGCTGCGGTGTCGCCATTCATGCCGGTAAGGCCCGCGTGGACGGGCCGGAGCGAGGAGTCAGCGCTCAGGATAGGCAGCGCCGGCAGGTCGATCCATAACCTGATAGATCTGAATCGAGACGATCCAGATATCGATTTAGATCGTGGCCGGGATTACAGCGCCTGCCAGGTCAGGCCTTCCCCACGGCGGTAGTAGACGTGCGACGCCTTGCCATACAGCGCGCTGGCCTGGACCAGGCCGAAGAAGCGGCCGTCGGCGCTGTTGCCGCGGTGGTCGCCGAGCATCAGCACCTCGCCCGCCGGGACGGTCAGCCCGGTGATATCGGGCCCGCCGCCCTGGCCCAGATCCAGCTGCGCCAGATGCTGGCCGAAGTCTTCGATCTCGCCGACGCCGGCCTGGGCCAGCGGATGGCCATTGATGCTCAGGTGACCATCGTGCAGCTCGACCCGATCCCCGCCGACCGCCGCGATGCGCTTGATCAGGCGGGTGCCGTCCTGCGGTGAATCGAACACCGCCACGTCACCCCGCTGCGGCTGGCCGGTGTGCAGCAGCTCCATCGAGGTGAACGGCAGGCGCACGCCGTAGGCACGCATGTCCACCACCACCCGGTCGCCCGGCATCAGCGTGTGCTGCATCGAGCCGCTGGGCACCTGGTAGTGATTGGCCAAGGTGTCGCGCGCCGCGGCGAGCAGGCCGAGCATCACCAGCAGCGGCAGGGCTTCCTTCTTCAGCCAGCGCAGCAGGCGATGGTCGGTGGGGGCAGCGGCGGCGGGGGTGTCCATACGGGCGCTCCAGGAAGTGTGTGGCTGTGACCGGATGGACGGCGGGCAAGTTCCCTGCCCCGCGCTGAAAAAGCTACGCACTGTTTACGCAGGGGCCGTCCGGTCGGCATCGCGGTTTTACGGGGCGCGGCCGCATCGTGGCGACACCGCGCCAAAGGGCGCTTCGAAGAGACGTTCCATGACCATCCTGCTGATCCGGCACACACCGTCGAACGCCGTGCCGGACGCGTCGCCGCTGCCTGCGCGGGTCGCCGGGCACCGCCTGGCCTGCCGCGACTGCGACTCCCTGCCGGCCCTGGTGCGCTGCCTGCAGCGTGCCCAGCGCAGCCGCCCGGCGCTGGTCCTGATCGCCACCGCGGCGGTCGATGCACCGCAGTGGGCTCGTTATGGCCAAGCGCTGCGCACCGCGCTGGAGGACCTGCCGGCGCCGTACATCGAGATGGCCAGCAACGACGACGACGCGCTGGACGAGCACCTGCATCCGCAGCACGCCCCGGCCGCGCGGGTCGTCTGCAGCAGCGGCCGCCAGGATGCGTGTCGCCTGTCGCTGGCGATCGCCGCCCATCGCCTGCAGGCCGTGGAGGGCTGAGCCATGTCGATCTTCATCATCCGCGGGCCGGAAGCGGCCGGGCAGCTGATCCGTACCGCGCAGCCGTTGCCGCCGCTCGTTCTCAAATCCCTGGTGCACCGTGCGATCGATGCGGGCACCACGGTGGCGATCCGCGCGTGCGGCTCGGAGCAGGAGTTGCTGGACGCCCTGCGCGTGGCCGATCACAGCCGCGGCGAAGTCACCCTGCTCGATCCGGGTGCGTGCGTGGACAGCGCGCGCCTGCAGCGCCTGCTGCCGCATCTGCACAACGCCTACGTGGAAGTGCACGACGACGATGCGCGCGCACCGGAAGCGTGCTTGCCAGCGGATGTGGGCCAGCGCATCGGCGTGGCGCGCGGCTACTGCGCGCAGAGTTACATGCACGCGCTGGAGATCGCGCTGGATCACCTGGGGTGCAGTGAGATCGCCGAAGGCGTGCACGTGGGGACGTGATGCGCGGAGTCGGTGGGGCGGGTGCTGGGCCCCTATGCCCTTGGAGGCGAAATAAAGGGGGAGGGGGCGGCCGCAGGCCGACGCCGGAGGACATTCGCCGGAAAGGGCATAGGGGCCCAGCGCCCGGCCCAGCGGAGCAGCAACCCAAAAAAAACGGCAGGGTTTCCCCTGCCGTTTTGGTTTCAGCGTGTACCGGTGGCAGGCGTACCGACCAACGGTCGGTACCTACCGGGATGCCGCGATTACTTCAGGCCACGATTGACCAGCAGCGGTTCCACCGACGGATCCTTGCCGCGGAACTCGCGGTACAGATCGGCCAGCTCCACGCTGTTGCCGCGCGAGAGGATCTTGTCGCGGAAGACCTGGCCGTTCTCCGGGGTCAGGCCGCCGTTCTCCTTGAACCACTCGAAGGCATCATGGTCCAGCACCTCGGCCCAGAAGTAGGCGTAGTAACCGGACGAATACCCGCCACCCCAGATGTGATCGAAGTAGCTGGTGCGGTAGCGCGGCGGCACCTGCGGCAGGTCGACCTTGAACTTCTTCAGCGCGGCCGCTTCAAACGGGGCGACGTCCTGCAGCTTGGCGTCGGCCGGCTGGGTGTGCCAGGCCAGGTCGAGCAGGGCCGCCGAGAGGTACTCGGTGGTCGCATAGCCCTGGTTGAAGGTGCGGGCCTTGAGGATCTTGTCGACCAGCGCCTGCGGCATCGGCTCGCCGGTCTTGTAGTTCTTGGCGTAGTTGGCGAAGACCTTCGGGTCCAGCGCCCAATGCTCGTTGAACTGCGAGGGGAACTCGACGAAGTCGCGCGAGGTGCTGGTACCGGCGATGGACGGGTACTTCACCTTCGAGAACATGCCGTGCAGCGCATGGCCGAACTCATGGAACATCGTGGTCACGTCATCGAAGCTCAGCAGCGCGGGCTGGCCGGCGGCGGGCTTGGTGAAGTTGCACACGTTGTAGACCACCGGCTTGGCACCGGTCAGGCCATCCTGTTCGACGAACACGTCCATCCAGGCGCCGCCGGACTTGCTGTCACGCTTGAAGTAGTCGGTGTAGAACAGGGCCAGCGAGGTGCCGTCCTTGTCGAACACTTCATAGACCTTCATGTCCGGATGGTAGGTGGGGATATCGGTACGCGGCTTGAAGGTGATGCCGTACAGCTGCGTGGCGGCGTAGAAGACGCCGTTCTGCAGCACGTTGTCCATCTCGAAGTACGGCTTGATCTGCGATTCGTCCAGGTCGTACTGCGCCTTGCGCACCTGTTCGGCGTAGAAGTCCCAATCGGAGGCAGCGAGCTTGAAACCGCCCTTCTGCGCATCGATCACCTTCTGCATTTCGCTGATCTCGCCACGCGCCTTGGCGGTGGCGGCCGGCACGGTGTCGGTCAGCAGCTTGAGCGCGGCGGCCGGGGTCTTGGCCATCTGGTCGGCCAGGCTGTAGGCGGCATAGTTCTCGAAGCCGAGCAGCTTGGCCTTCTGCGCGCGCAGCTGGGCCAGGCGCTGAATGGTCTCGCGCGTGTCGTTGGCGTCGCCCTTTTCAGCACGGGTTTCCGACGCCTTGAGCACGGCGGCGCGCTGCTCGCGGTCGCTCAGCGAGCCGAGCACCGGCTGCTGGGTGGTGTTCTGCAGCGGCAGCAGGTACTTGCCATCGAGGTTGCGGGCCTTGGCATCGGCGGCGGCGGTGTTGATCGCATCCTCGTCCAGGCCGGCCAGCTTGGCCTTGTCATCGACGACCACGGCACCGGCGGCGGTCGCAGCCACCAGACGGGTGTGGAACTGCGTGGCCAGCGTGGTTTCTTCCACGTTGAGCTTGCGAAGCGAGGCCTTGTCGGCATCGTTCAACTGCGCGCCGGCGCGCACGAACTCCTGGTAGTCACGTTCGACCAGGCGCTTCTGCACCGGGTCCAGGCCCAGCGCATCGCGCTGGTCGTAGATGGTCTTGATGCGGGCGAACAGCTTCGGGTCGAGGTTGATCTCGTCCTGGTGTTCGGCCAGCTTCGGGGCGACTTCTTCCTGCACCTTCTGGCGTGCATCGTTGGTGTCGGCCTGGACCAGGCCGAAGAAGATGCGCGACACGCGGGTCAGCGTCTCGCCACTGCGCTCCAGCGCTTCGATGGTGTTGTCGAAGGTGGCCGGCTCGGGGTTGTCGGCGATCTTGCGGACTTCAGCCAGGTGCTGCTTCATGCCTTCGTTGAAGGCCGGCAGGTAGTCACTGTCCTTGATCCTGTCGAACGGCGGCGCCTGGAACGGCAGCGTGCTGGCGCTCAACAGCGGGTTGGCGGACGCATCGGCCGGCTGCTGGGTCGGGGCGGGCTGGGTATCGGTCACGGGGGTGGACTCCTTGCCGGAACAGGCCGCCAGCGCCAGGCTGATGGCAGCGGCCAAAACTACGGTACGCGACATGAAACGGGCTCCTTGGATGAGGGCGCGGGACGGAAAATCCCGCAGCCGGTCACCCTACTCCCAAAGCCCGCAGGCGGCATGTGCCGGTCGTGGCGCGTGGCTGTGCGGGCCGTGGGGGCTACTCCGCCCGACCCGCCCGGCCGCGCTCAGACGGTGCCGCGGGTCTTGCCCTGCCAGGGGCGGTAGTACGCGCGGATCGCGGCCATGTCGGCCACGTCGTTGCCAGTGGGATGGAACAGCGGGCCGATGCCGATGGTCTTTTCCGGGTAGTGGAAGTACGCGGCCAGCACCGGCACATCGGCCATGCGCGCGATCTTGAGGAAGCCGGCCTTCCAGTGCTGCACCGCCTTGCGCGTGCCTTCCGGGGTGATCGCGTACCACAGGCGGTCCGAGCCACGGATCAGGCTGACCGCCTGCTCCACGGTGCCCTGCGGCGAGCTGCGGTCCAGCGGGATGACGCCGAGCTTGCGCAGCAGCGGCCCCAGCGGCCACCAGAACAGCGAGGCCTTGCCGAGCACCTTGACCTGCATGCCCAGCGCGATCTTCGCCGCCATGCCCCAGAAGCCGTCCCAGTTGGACGAATGCGGGGCGATGATGAACACCACTTTGGGCACATCGGGCAGGGTGCCGGTCACTTTCCAGCCGCCCAGGCGCAGCGTGCAGCGGGCCAGCCAGCGGAGGAAGCGGTTCGGTTTGACCTGCGGCATGTTCGGCGGAACCACCGGCAACAACGGACTTCGGTTGTTCAAGCAATCACTCCCAATTGCGTGTGGTGCGCCCGCGCTTGATCTGCGCGCGCCCCTTTTTGGCGTCCAGACGACGCAGTTTCGACCCGTAGGTCGGCTTGGTGGCCACGCGTGCCTTGGGAACGCTCAGCCCCGCCTGGATGAAGGCGGCCAGTCGATCGCGCGCGTCCTCGCGGTTACGGTCCTGGGTACGGAAACGCTGTGCATCGATGACCAGCACGCCTTCGCCGGTCATGCGCCGGTCGCGGCGGGCCAGCAGGCGCGCGCGCAACGGCTCGGGCAACGAAGGCGAGCCGGCCACGTCGAAGCGCAGCTCGACGGCGGTGGAGACCTTGTTGACGTTCTGGCCACCGG
Source organism: Stenotrophomonas sp. TWI1151 (assembly GCF_039673135.1). Classification (NCBI taxonomy): domain Bacteria; kingdom Pseudomonadati; phylum Pseudomonadota; class Gammaproteobacteria; order Lysobacterales; family Lysobacteraceae; genus Stenotrophomonas; species Stenotrophomonas sp. TWI1151. The sequence continues at coordinate 264,345 of NZ_JBDJLA010000002.1, read as the reverse complement.
CGCCGCTGGCGCGCACGAACCGCTCGACGAGTTCCGTATCCGGAATCGTCAGGTGCGCGCTGATGGTGACTGGCCCGTTGCCCATGGGCGGCATTGTAAGGGGAGGACCGCCGGTCGGGTGACTGCAACGTGCGTGGATGTCGCCGATAACGTCCTCAATTACGGCCTGATGACGCCATCGCAGGTATTCTCCGGAGTCCACGCAACGCAGGATGCTCCGCCATGTCCCTGATCCGCCCGTTGGCCCGCCGCGGCCTGACCCGCCTCACTCTGGCCCTGGCGCTGGGCCTGGCCGCGATCGCGCCGGCCTTGGCCGCGCCGCCGTCGGATGCCGACATCAACCGCCTGCTGGCCGCCTCGCGCGCGCAGAGCATGCTCGATACGATGCTGCCGCAGATCGAGGCGATGCAGCGCCAGCAGTTCCAGCAGGTGGCGCAGCAGCGTCAGCTGGATGCGACACAGCAGGCCCAGCTGCAGCGGATCGAGCAGCGGACCAGCCAGACCGTGCGTCAGGCGCTGTCCTGGAAGGAGCTGCGGCCGATGTACGTGGATCTGTACAAGCAGACCTTCAGCAAGGAAGACGTGCTGGCGATGGCGGAGTTCTATGAGAGCTCGGCGGGGCAGAGCCTGCTGGACAAGACGCCGGCACTGATGCAGAACGTGATGGTGGCGATCCAGGCCAAGATGCAGCCGCTGTTCGTGGATCTGCAGAAGGACCTGGAAGCGATCGTGAATGAGCCAACACCGGCAAAAAAATAACCGGTAGAGCCGACCGTTGGTCGGCTATCGCACGACGTATGTCCTCCGGTAGAGCCGACCGTTGGTCGGCTGTCGTGAAGTAGAGCCGACCGTTGGTCGGCTATCGCACGACCCAACCAAACAGATCCATCGCCTTGCGGAATTCGCCGTCCACCGGCGCGCTGATGTCCATCGGCGTGCCGTCCGGATGCGGGAAGCGCAGGCGCTCGGCGTGCAGGAGCATGCGGTGGATGCCCTGCATGCGGAAGCTGCGGTTGTGGCGACCGTCGCCGTGGCTGGTGTCGCCGATCAGGTGATGCGAGAGGTGCTTGAGGTGGCGGCGGATCTGACGGAACCGACCGGTCTGCGGCTGGCAGCGCAGCAGGGCGTAACGTGAGGTCTCGAACTCGCCCATCGGAATGGCGATCTCGCCCACGGCGACGCGCTGGAAGTGGGTGATCGCCTGCTTCTTGACCGGCTTGCCGGGGCCGCCATCGAGGTCATGGTCGACGGTAAAGGCCTCGTCGGCCGGCCAGCCGCGGCAGATCGCGAGGTAATCCTTGGTGACGTCGCCGCCCATCAGCGATTTGCCGAGCACGCTGGCGCTTTCGCGATCAAAGGCGAGCAGCAGGCAGCCGCTGGTGGCGCGGTCCAGGCGGTGGACGAGGAAGATAGGCTTGCCGAGCTGTTCGCGCAGGCGGTCGGCGAGGAAGTCGTCTTCGCCCCGGGCGAGCTTGCTGTCGTGGACCATCAGCCCGGCGGGCTTGTTGACCACGGCAAGCTGGTCGTCCAGGTGCAGCAGTTGCAGGGGCGGAAGCGCAACAGGCGCCTCGGCGATGGCCTCTGCCTGCAGCTCGATCGCGCTCATCGGCGCCACCAGGCACTGGCCAGCGAGAACACGCCCGCCGCGCCGGTCACCCAGCTCCACACCGGGGCATCGCCGAAGTACCAGCCACCTGGCTGCAGGCCATACAGCACCGCAGCGACGATCATCAGGCCGACGCCGGCGATCGCGGCCACCGCGCGCTTCTGCAGCTTCTGCACGCTGACGTTCAGCGCCGCCAGATCGCGCGAGCGCATCGACAATTCGTGGTCGCCTTCCACCTGCTGGCGCAGCCAGGCGTGGACCAGGCGCGGCATGTCCGGCGTATGCGTCATGATTTCAGGCAGGCGCTTGCGCACTTCCTTGAGCACGCGGCGCGGGCTGTAACGCTCGCGCAGGATGCGTTCCAGCACCGGCCGCGCGACCGCCCAGATGTCCAGTTCCGGATCGAGCTGACGGCCGACACCTTCGATGTTGAGCAGTGTCTTCTGCAGCAGGATCAGCTGCGGCTGCAGCGTGAGCTCGTAGCGCTGGGCCACGCGGAACAGCTTGATCAGCACCTCGGCCAGCGAGATCTGCGACAGCGGGCGGGTGAAATAGGGTTCGCACACCGAACGCGCGGCCGCTTCGAGTTCATCGATGCGCACGTTGTTGGGCATCCAGCCGGCCTCGACATGCAGCGCGGCCATGCGCCGGTAATCCTTGTTGAAGATGGCCATGAAGTTCTCGGCCAGGTAGTACTGATCTTCTTCGGACAGCTGGCCCATGATGCCGAAATCCAGCGCGATGAAGCGCGGGTTGTCGCGGCGCGCCGGATCGGTGTCGACCCAGATATTGCCGGCGTGCGCATCGGCGTGGAAGAAGTTGTCGCGGAACACCTGGGTGTAGAACACCCGCACGCCCTTGGCGGCCAGCGCCTTGCGGTCGATGCCGGCCTTGTCCAGCGCGACGATGTCGTCCGAGGGAATGCCCCACACGCGCTCCAGGGTCAGCGCGCGCTCGGCGGTATGGCTCCAGATCACTTCCGGTACGTACAGATCGTCCGAGTCGATCCAGTTGCGGCGCAGCACACTGGCATTGGCGCCTTCGCGCTGCAGGTCCAGCTCGGCGGCCAGGGTGTTTTCGACTTCGGCGACCACCTCGCGCGGGCGGATCTTGTCGGCGCGCGGGTGCGCGCGCTCGATCAGCGCGGCGGCCGACTTGAGCAGCGCGATGTCGGCGTCGATCTGCTTTTCGATGTCCGGGCGCAGCACCTTGACCACCACCTGGCGCCCATCGGCGAGCGTGGCCGCGTGCACCTGCGCGATCGAGGCCGAGGCCAGCGGCTGCAGATCGAAGCTGGCGAACGCTTCGCTGACCGGGCGGCCCAGCGCACGCTCGACGATGGCCTGCGCGGCGGCGCCATCAAACGGTTTGACCCGGTCCTGCAGCAGGGTGAGTTCGTTGGCGACATCGGCCGGGATCAGGTCACGGCGGGTGGAGAGGATCTGGCCGAATTTGACGAAGATCGGGCCCAGGTCCTGCAGCGCCAGGCGCAGGCGCGCACCGCGCGACTGTGCGGCGATGTCGGCCGAGGCGCGTGGCACGAACGGCTTGGCCAGGCGCAGCCAGCGTTCGGCCGGGGTGCCCTGGAGCAGATCGTCGAGGCGGTAGCGCAGGATGATGCGGCCGATGCGGCTGGCCCGGAAGATCGCCTTCATGCGCCCACCTGCCGCAGGCGCTGGACGCGCACGGCCATGCGTTCAACGTCGTCGCGCATCACGTCCACATCGTCGTGGAAGGCATCCAGTTCTGCTCGGGGTACCACGTCGCGCGACTCCTCGGTGACAAATTCAGCGGCGCTGTGCGCCAGGTCGGACGCGCCGCGGCGGGCGTGCTGTAGTGCCGAGCGCAGGGTATTGGCGATCTGCACGCCCATCACCTCGCCGAACACGCGCACGAACGGCTGCTGCCAGTCCGGATCGAAACGGGTCGCCAGCTGCTGCAGGCGGCGGGCCAGCTCGGCATCGCCGGAGACCTTGACCCGCCCGGCCGGCGCATCACCGCCACGGCGTGCATTGGCCAGGAACGGCAGCTGGGCCAGCATCCCGCCCAGCGTGCTGCGCACGGCCAGGTCCGGCTCCTGCTGCGGATCGACCGGGCCGACCGTGAGCCGCTCACCGTCCACCCCGATCCGCATCGCCAACGCAGGCGATTCCAGGGTCAGGGCGATGTGGCGGCCATCCAGCGCGGCCAGCGCGCTGCGGGTGTCCGGGTCCAGCGCCAGCGCGCGGTTGAGCGTGAGCTGCAGCGCATTGCCAGCCAGCGGCTTGAGGGAAGAGAGCAGGGAACGGGCCATCACCGCATTCTACCGTGCCCCCTTGAACGGCGGGCGTCCGCGGGCATCACGCGTTGCGCGTTTTGCCATGCACCGCGCGCCGGTCCATCCTGTGTGGTTCCAGAAGAGGCAGGAGCGGCAACAGGCATGGGCAAGACCCGGGTAGGCATCATCTTCGGCGGCCGTTCGGCCGAGCACGAGGTCTCGCTGCAATCGGCGAAGAACATCCTCGATGCACTGGACAAGGACCGCTTCGAGGTCAGCCTGATCGGCATCGACAAGCAGGGCCAGTGGCACGTCAGCGACCCGCGCGACTTCCTGCTCAATGCCAGCGACCCGGCACGGATCGCGCTGCACCGCTCGGGCAATGCGGTGGCGGTGCGGCCGGGCCTGGAGCGCCAGCAGCTGGTCCCGACCGATCCGGCCACCGCGCTGGAGCAGATCGACGTGGTGTTCCCGATCGTGCACGGCACGCTGGGCGAGGATGGCTCGCTGCAGGGCCTGCTGCGCATGGCCAACCTGCCCTTCGTGGGCTCGGGCGTGCTCGGCTCGGCGGTGGCGATGGACAAGGACGTGGCCAAGCGCCTGCTGCGCGATGCCGGGCTGGCGGTGGCGCCGTTCGCCTGCTTCAACCGGGTCACGGCGGCCCGGGCCGATTACCCCGCGCTGGTCGCCGCGCTGGGCACGCCATTGTTCGTGAAGCCGGCCAACCAGGGCTCCTCGGTGGGCGTGAGCAAGGTGCGCACTGAAGCGGAATTCCATGCCGCGCTCGCGCTGGCACTCTCGTTCGATCACAAGGCGCTGGTGGAATCGGCGATCGACGGCCGCGAGATCGAATGCGCGGTGCTGGGCAACGAGCACCCCGAAGCCAGCGCCTGTGGCGAGGTGGTCGTGCACGATGATTTCTATTCCTACGACACCAAGTACATCAGCGAAAGCGGTGCGGACATCGTGGTGCCGGCGGCCATCACCGATGCGGAGCAGTCCCGTATCCGGGAAATCGCCGTGCAGGCCTACCAGGCACTGGATTGTGCCGGCCTGGCACGCGTGGATGTGTTCCTGACCTCGGCTGGCGAGGTGGTGATCAACGAGATCAACACGCTGCCCGGCTTCACCCGGATCAGCATGTACCCGAAGTTGTGGGCGGCCAGTGGGCTGGATTACACCGCGCTGATCACGCGGCTGCTGGAACTGGCGATGGCGCGGCACGCGCACGAGCGCGATCTGCGCAGCTCCATCGCAACGACAGCCTGAACATCGTTGCCGATGTCAGGCCGTCGTGATTTCCGCAGCGCGTCCCACGCCGGAGAGAGGTGGCGCGGGACGCGCCGGACACTAGGTCCGCTTGCGGAACATCGACACCACCGCCAGGATCAGGAAGACGACGAACAGGATCCAGGCAACGTTGCTGGCAGCGCCGGCAATGCCCGAGAAACCCAGTACCGCCGCGATGATGGCGATGACAAAAAAGATGACGGCGTAATGCAGCATGTCGACCCTCGCGTTGATGCGTGCCGGAGTTGGCGTGGGGCCATGTTCACCAACCTGCGGTGTTCAGGGAGTGATGGAATCCTGTGCGTTCGATGAAGATGCCAGCCGGGCCAGCCCTTCTTCGATGCTGACCCGGGGCACATAACCGAAGTCGCGGCGCGCCGGTTCCATGCTGTACCAGTGCGGGGTGCACAGCTGCTCGGCCAGGAAGCGGGTCATCGGCGGTTCGCCGCGCAGGCGCAGCAGCGGCCACAGCCGCTCGCAGACCGCGCCGATCCGGTAGGCCGCCTTGAAGCTGATCGACTTCGTCACCGGCGGGGCCTCCACCGCGGCCAGCAGCTTGTTGAGCAGCTCGCGCATCGGCAGCGGCTCGCCGTTGGAAATGAAGTACGCCTTGCCGGCGCAGGCCGCGCCCGGGGCCAGGTGTTCCAGAGCCAGGAAGTGGGCGAGCGCGGCGTTGTCGATGTAGGTGGTGTCCACCTTGTTCTGCCCATCACCGACAAAGCGCAGGCGGCCGGCCCGGGCGCGCTCGGCCAGGCGCGGCACCAGCTGCTGGTCACCCGGGCCCCAGATCAGCCGGGGCCGCAACGCGACGGTGGCCAGCTGTGCATCGTTGGCGGCCAGCACGCGCTGCTCGGCGATGGCCTTGGTGGCCGCATACGGCGCCTGGAAGTTCTCGCCATACGGCACCTCGTCCGCGCCCAGGCCCTCGACCGGATGGGTGGCGCGATGGGTCACGCTGGGCGTGGAGGTGTAGACCAGCTTGCCCACGCCGTGCGCGCGGCAGGCCGCGATGACGTTGTCGGTGCCGACCACGTTGGCCTGGTGGTAGCTGTCATAGCTGCCCCACGCACCGGCCTTGGCCCCGTTGTGGAGGACCGCATCGACCCCGGCCACCGCATGCATTACTGCCTGCGCATCGGCCAGATCACCGCGGATCTGGCCCACGCCCATCGCCTGCAGCGCGGGGTAATGGCCGCGGTTGAACGCCAGTACCTGGTGACCGCGCTCGATCAGCCCCTTGCACAGGGCCTGGCCGAGGAAGCCGCCGCCACCGGTCACGAGGATCTTCATGCGTGCTGCTCCAGTTGCGCGGTGGCCCAGACCGCGAGCTTCTCGCGGCCGATCTTGGCGTTGTGGCGGATGTCGACCGGGAAGCCCGGGTGGAGCAGGAAGCGCTCGATGCGCGCGGTATGCGCGTGCGCGGCGGCCTCGCGGCGCAGCCGCTCGACCAGCGCGGGGGAATCGACGGTACCGGGCAGCAGCTCGTAGCACAGCACCGGCACCTGCCGGCCTGGTGCACCCACGCCGACCAGCGCGGTGCGGGCGAGGCCATCGAGCGCGTTGAACACCGGCTCGACCTGCTCGGTGTAGAGCGGGCCCTGCGCGGTTTCCACGCGCTGGGTCTTGCGCCCACAGAACCACAGCCGGCCCTGCGCATCGAAGTAGCCGACATCGCCCATCCGGTGCACGACACGCGTGCTGCCATCGGCCAGGGTTTCGGTGATCTTCGCCGCCGCGGTGGCCTGCGGGCGGTTGAAGTAGCTGTCGGTGGCGGTCGGGCCGGCCACGGTGATCTCGCCCACCTCGCCGGCGGCGAGCACGCGCGCCTGCGACCAGCCCGGCAGCGGCGCGTCATCGATGGCGATGATGCGCACCTCGTTCGGCGCGACCACGCGGCCGACACAGGTGCCCGCGCCGGCCTCGGTGGCCTGGCGGGTGTTCTCCAGCTCGCGGCCTTCGATCACGGCCACCGGCAGGCACTCGGTGGCGCCGTAGGGGGTCCAGAACTGGGCGTCATCGGGCAGCAGGCGGCGGATGCGCGCGACCACGTCGGGCGGCACCGGCGCACCGGCCGAGGTCACCCGGCGCACGCTCGGCAGCGGCTGGCCGTGATCGGCCAGCACCCGCATCAGCGCCGGCGAGCCGAACAGCTGGGTGACGCCGAAGCGGTTGATGGCGTCATGCAGCTTGCGCGGATCGGCCTGGGCCGGGCGGGTCGGGTCCATGTCCGGGATCACCGAGGTCAGCCCCAGCGCCGGATCGAACAGCGCGAACGGCGGGAAGGTCGGCAGGTCCACCCCGCCCGGCGCCATCCCGAAGGCGGCGCGCAGCAGCTCGACCTGGCCGACGAAATGACGGTGGCGGTAGACCACGCCCTTGGGTACGCCGGTGGAGCCGCTGGTGAACAGGATCGCCGCGACATCCTCGCCATCGGTCGGGGCCAGCGCAGGTGCCGCCGTGGCGCCCTGGGCTTCCAGCCGGGCCAGGGTGGTGCCACCCCAGCCCCAGCGACGGCCGACGGTCACCAGCAGGCGCGCAGAGCGGCACCAGCGCAGCACCAGGCGCGCCATGTGGGCCAGGCCGATGCCGATGAAGGCCTCCGGCTGCGCCTCGTCCAGGCATTGCTTCAGCGCGCGCTTGTCGATGCCCGGGTCGACCAGCACCGGGACCGCGCCGTTCTTGAACAGCGCGAACATCAGCAGGAAGAATTCCGGCGAGGGCCGCACCATCACCACCGCGCGCACGCCGCGGCCGATGCCGTGCGCGGCCAGCCCGGCCGCCATCGCATCGCTGCGGGCGTTGAGGGTGCGGTAATCCAGGGTGACGTCATAACGCGCCATGCCGCCGGGTCCGGGCTTGCCGGGGCAGCGGATGGCGATCTGGTCGGGGCGTTCACGGGCCAGCTCGGGCAGGCGCGCGGCGATATTGATGGCGCTGTTCATCCGTTCATTGTCGCCGCTGCAGAAAAATCTTGCGCGCCGGCCGAGGGCGTGGAAAATTCGCGGCCTTCCCACCCATCCACGCATGGCGTGGATCTACGTGTATTCAGCCGGTGCCCCATGCCCCATCCCTGCCTCACCTGCGGCGCCTGCTGCACCCAATACCGTGTGGCCTTCCACTGGATGGAATCGGACGAGGTCACCCCCGGTGGCGTCCCGCACGAGCTCACCCAGGTGCTGGACCCGCACCGGCTGTGCATGCGCGGCACGCTGTCCAAGCCGGTGTACTGCGTGGCGCTGGATGCGGAGATCGGCGTGTACTCGCGCTGCAGCATCCACCCCAACCGCCCCAGCGTCTGCCGTGAGGTGGATGCCTCGTGGGAGTACGGCAAGGCCAGCCCCCAGTGCGACAAGGCGCGCGTGGCGCACGGCATGCCGGCGCTGACACTGGCCGATTGGCGCTGGCGGGACGAGGCGGACAATGACGATGATCATCCCGATGACAACGGCAATTCCCCGGCACCGCCGCAGGCACCGATCGCAGCGTAGTTGGGGGCGCCGGGTGTTATGACGCCGGGGCAGAAGCAGCCGACCAGAAAGCAGCCGACCAACGGTCGGCTCTACCGACGGGGTCGGATGCGACCCAGCGTCAATCCCAACGGCTCAGATCGGGTTCGCGTCCAGAAACGCGCGGATCTTCGGCACCAGCACCTCGTGCTTGTCTTCCAGCACGTAATGCCCGGCATCCTCGAAGGCATGCACCTGCGCCTGCGGCAGTGCGGCCTGGAAGCCGGCCAGGAAGTGGTGGTCGAACACGAAGTCACGCAGGCCCCAGCCGATGAAGGCCGGGCGGTCGGCGAACGAAGGCAGCGCCTCACCGGCGCGCGCCAGCAGCGACCAGGCCTTGTCGGCCGGTGACAGCGGGATGTCCTGCATGAAGCGGATGGTGCTGATGCGGTTGGCGTAGCTGTTGTACGGCGACACATAGGCGCGGCGCACCTCGGCCGGCATCTTCCGCTCCACGCCCAGCCACGAGGCACCGGACGAGAAGGCGTTGAAGGTGCGGATGATCCACTCACCCACCGTCCAGTGGCGGCCCAGCGCGATCTGCCACGGCATCTTCTTCGCGGCCGGCATCGGGAAGGCGGCGGTGTTGAGCACCACCAGGCGCTTGACCTGCGCGTGGTGCGACAGCGCCCAGCCGAAGCCGATCATGCCGCCCCAGTCGTGCACGGCCAGGGTCACCGGGCCGGTGATGCCCAGGTGCGCGAGCAGCGCGTCGAGGTCATCCACGCGCGACTGCAGGGTGTAGTCGTAGTGCGCGTCATCGGGCTTGTCCGACAGGCCCATGCCGATATGGTCCGGCACGATGCAGCGGTATCTGTCCGACAACCCGGCCACCAGGGTGCGCCAGTAATAGCTCCACGACGGATTGCCGTGGACCATCACCACCACCTCGCCATCGCGCGGGCCTTCGTCGAGATAGTTCATCGACAGGCCGGGGCGCACCTCGAAGCGGTGCGGATGGGCGGGGTAACCGGGCAGCTGGGGCATGCAAACGCACCTGTGAAAAGGGCCGGCAGAACCGGCCCTTGATGTTCAATTCCAACGCCGCAGCAGCCTGCGGCGACTGGTTTACCAGACCACTTCGGCCATCGAGCAGTTCAGGCCCGAGCCGATGCCGAGCAGCGCGATGCGATCGCCCTTCTTCAGCTTGCCCAGCTGCTTGAGCTTGCTCAGCACGATCGGCACCGAAGCCGGGCCGATGTTGCCGTGCTCGCCGAAGATCGTCATCACCTTCTTCGGGTCGATGCCGAAGTTCTTGATGAAGGCGGCGGTGTGCGGCTGGCTGACCTGGTGGATGACGAACTGGTCCAGTTCCTCCACGGCCCAGCCCAGCGCTTCACGGGCGGCCACGAAGGTCTTCTGTGCCAGCTTGATGCCTTCGATCAGCAGCATGCGGGTGTCGGTGACCATGCGGTCCAGGTTGCCCCGGCACAGCTGGTTCCACTCGGTGGCCGAGCGGGTCACGCCACCGCGGTAACGCGGGGCATCGGGCACCAGCTCGGTGCGCGCCATGACCATCGCCGCGGCACCGCAGCCCAGGGTCAGCGCGGCCATCTCGTTGCGGAAGTCATCGGCGGTCACGCCCGGCAGGGCCATGCGCTCGAGGGTCTTCTCGTACACCAGGTTGGCGGTTTCACCGTCGACGATCAGCGCGTAGTCGATCTCGCCGCGTTCGAGCATGCGGGCGGCGATGTCCATGCCGTTGATGAAGGCCAGGCAGGCGTTGGCGACGTCGAAGGTCATGCATTCATCGCCGACCCCCAGGTTGCCCGAGACGATGCTGGCCGTGGACGGCTCCAGGTAGTCGCGGCTGACCGAGGTGTTGACCAGCAGGCCGATCTTGTCGGCGCCGATCCCGGCGTCTTCCAGTGCTTTGCGGGCGGCCAGCGTGGCGGCGTCGGAGGCCAGCATGTCGGCATCCCACAGGCGGCGGGCGTGGATGCCCGCGATATCGCCGAGCACATCGGTACGGATGCCAAGGCGATCCAGCGTCGGCTTCAGCCGTTCGTTGATTTCCTTGGACGTCAGCGTGTGCGGCGCGTCGATGTGCGCCAAGCCGGCGATCGATACATTCTTGAAGAGCATCAGTTAGCGCCAAGGCTCAGGCAAAGGGGGCGCTATTGTAAGCCGGCACGGCTTTCACCGCACCTTTACGAATTCACGCCCGGGCGTATGGTCCGGGCGCGGGGTGAAGGGTTCAGCGTGGCGGGCACTGGAAGGCCAGGAAACGCTGGCTGCCATCGGCGGGCAGGCCCGAGGCCTGCACGGCGTTGGCACCGGCGCTGGGCGCCTCGTTGCGGGCCAGGGTTTCCAGCTCCTCCTGCACGCGCAGCGGGTTGCGGTTGTAGAAGCCGACCTTGCTCTTCACGGTCACCACCACCTCGCCCTTGCTCTGGCAGCCGCTCGGCGCGGGTCCGGCCGGCAGCACACGGACCGTCTTGCCGGACGACTCGATCGGCACCCAGGTGCAGGCGGAAACGCTGAGGATCAGGGCGGACAGAAGCAGAATGCGCATGGACAAGGCCTGGCTGGAATACGTAAGGGAGTGTGCGGGAAACAACTGAATCGGGGGTGATCAGGGGCCGGGAGGGTTCCCGGCACCTGAGGGGCGGGCCAGCGCGATGGCTGACCCGCTGTCGGCATCACCGGGCCTTGGGGGCCGCGGCCGCGGCCGGGGCCGCCGCCGCCGGAGCAGCCGGAGCAGCCGGAGCCACCACCTTGCCTTCGGCATCGATCACCTGCACCTGGCCGAGGTTGAGCGCACGCACCGGTGCCTCGGTCTGCTTGAGGTCACCGACCACCACCCAGGTCAGCGCGTTCGGGTCCAGCGTGGCCGCGGCCTGCTGCACCTGGGCCGGGGTCATCGCCTCGATCTCGGCCTTGCGCTGGACCACATAGTCGTCCGGGCGCTGGTAACGCACGATCCCGCTGATGGTCCCCATCACCGCGCTGGCGGTCTCGTAGGCGCCGGGCAGGCTCAGGTTCTGGATGTTGCGGATGCGCGCCACTTCGGCCGGAGTGGCCGGCTTGGTACCGCTGGCGAACTCGGCGATCTCCTTGCGCATCTCCTGCATCGCCTCGGCGGTCTTGTCGATCTGCACCGGTGCGCGGGCGCCCCACGGGCGCTGGCCCAGGGTGTTGCTGGCGCTGCTGCCGGCACCGTAGGACCAGTGCTTCTGCTCACGCAGGTTCATGTTCAGGCGCGAGGTGAAGTCCCCGCCGAGCACGCCATTGGCGATGTCGAAGCGGGTCGAACCCGGGTCCTTGGACGAGGGCACCACCTGGCTGGCGAACAGGTTGGCCTGCACCGCGCCCGGCTGGTCGATCAGGTACACCCGGGCCTGGGTCGGCCGTGCCACGTCCACCGGGGCCTTGACCTGCGGCGCCGGACCCTCGGCCTTCCAATTGCCGAGCTGGCGTTCCAGCAAGGGCACGATTTCCTTCAACGTGGTATCGCCGACCACGATCAGGGTGCCCTGCTCCGGGCGCAGCCAATCCCGGTGGAAATCGACCAGGTCTTCGCGGGTCATGGACTGGATGTCCACTTCATTGCCGCTGCCGGTGAACGGGATCGCATACGGATGACCGGCGCCGTACAGCAGGGTCGGCATCACGCGCATCGCGACCGCGCTGGGGTTGACCTTCTCCTGCTGGATGCCGGCGATCCAGGTGGCCTTGACGCGATCGATCTCGGTCTGGTCGAAGCGCGGCTGGCGCAGCATGTCCGCATACAGGGCCAGCGACGGGGCCAGGTTTTCCTTCAGCGCGGACAGGTACACGCTGGTGCTGTCCAGCGAGGCGGAGGCATCGAGCTTGGCACCCAGTGCATCGGCGGCATCGGCGAACGGCAGCGCGCCGAGCTTGCCGGCGCCCTCGGTGAGCAGCCCCATGGTGAAGTTGGCGGTGCCGGACTTGCGGCCCTGGTCGGCGGTGAAGCCACCCGGGAACTCATAACTGAACTGCACGACCGGGATGTCGTGACGCTCGGCCAGGATCACCTGGGTGCCGTTCTTCAGCGTGGCGCGGTGCAGTTCCGGGAATTTCAGATCCGGGAAGGTTTTGGTCTGCGGCACGCCGGTACTGCGGTCGACCTGCTTGGCCAGGGTCGTGAAGCTGGGGTCCACGGCGGGCACGGTGAACGGCTTGGGCGTTTCCGAAGGCAGTTCGGCCAGCGCAACGCGCGCGCCCGGCTCGACCACGATGGTGTGGTCGCCGGCGCCCAGCCACTTGGCACCGACATCGCGCACCTGCGCGGCAGTGGCCCCATCGATGGTGGCCAGCGACGTGCGGAAGCAGCCCGGGTCGCCTTCGTACACGGTGCACTCGGCCAGCGCGTCGGCCTTGCCGCCGAAGCCACCGATGCGCTCGATGCCGCGGATGAACCCGGCGCGGAAGGCGGTCTTGCCACGGCTGAGCTCATCGGCGGTCGGACCGTCCCTGGTCAGGCGCTTCACCTCTTCATCGATGATCGCCTCGACCTTGGCCGGGTCCACGCCCTGCTTCACGCTGGCCATGATCACGAAGTTGGAGCCCAGCTGCGAGCTGTAGGCGCCGGCGCTGATGTTGTCCACCAGCTTGTCCTGGTGCAGCAGGCGCTGATCCAGACGCGAGGACTTCGCACCGCCGAGGACCTGCGCGAACAACTGCAGCTGGTCGATGTCGGTGGTGCCGACCTGGGCGACGTTCCACGCGCGATAGATGCGCGCCTGCGGCACCTTGTCGGTCATCACTTCGCGCGTGCTCTTCTCGCGCTTGGCCACGTCCACCTTGGGCTGGGCCATGCTCGGGCCGGCCGGGATGTCGCCGAAGTACCTGGCGACCTTTTCTTTCGCGGTGGCCACGTCGATGTCACCGGCCAGCACCAGCACGGCATTGTTGGGGCCGTACCAGGTGCGGAACCACGTTTTCACGTCGTCCAGCGAGGCCGCGTTGAGATCGTTCATCGAGCCGATCACGCTGTGGTGATACGGATGGCCTTCCGGATACATCGCGCGGGTCAGCTTTTCCCAGACCTGTCCATACGGCTGGTTCTCGCCCTGGCGCTTCTCGTTCTGGACCACACCACGCTGTTCGTCCAGGGCCGCCTGGTCGATCGCGCCGAGCAGATGGCCCATGCGGTCGGACTCCATCCACAGCGCCATGTCCAGCGCGGTGGTCGGCACGTTCTCGAAGTAATTGGTGCGATCGGTGTTGGTGGTGCCGTTCTGGCCGGTGACACCCACCTGCTTGAAGGGCTCGAAATACTCGCCGTCGTGGTTCTCGCTGCCCTGGAACATCAGGTGTTCAAACAGGTGCGCAAAGCCGGTGCGGCCGGCCGGTTCGTCCTTGCTGCCCACGTGGTACCAGATGTTGACGGCCACGATCGGCGCCTTGCGGTCGGTGTGCACCACCACGCGCAGGCCATTGGGCAGGGTGAACTGCTCGAACGGAATATCGACCTTGGCCACCGTGGCCGGCTTGGCCAGGACCGGTGCCGGCGCGAGTGAGCCCAGTGCGGCGGAGAGCGCTACAGCCAGCAGCGCGGCACGCGGTCGAAGTTGGACGGCCATTCCGGTTCCTTGGTCATGAAAGTGAAGCCGGATGCTAGCGCGCCGTCCGGGCAAAAGGCATCGGCCAACAGTCATTGGGGGGGAACCGGACGGCGCACACGCCTGCCAGCGGACACCTGTCCGGACGGCGGACACCCCATTTCCCCGAAAAATCCTTTGAAATCAACGTTGAAAAGTTGGCACGCGTCCTGCGTGGTACTGGGCGAAGAAACAGGGATCAAACCGAAACTGACTGGACGCTGAACAAAAACAAGAAAGATCAAATTGTTCTTGCAAGCCCCGAATCGGTGTACTACCTTACTACCACACCACTGCTCACCAACACTAAACAGGACCTCGCCATGAACACCAAGACGCTCGCCATCGCCATCGCCCTCGCCGCCGGCTCCGCATTTGCTTCGTCGGTGCAGGCCGCTCCCGCCATCGTCACCCTGGACACCGTGCAGGTCCGCCCGTCGGCCGACCAGATCGCCCAGGCCGAGGTTGAGCGCACCAGCAGCATCCCGACCCTGGCCGTCGTGGAAGTGCGCCCGACTGCCGGCCTGATCGCCGATTACCGCGCCGAACTGGCCGCCAACCGCCACGTCACCACGCTGGCCGCCGTTGAAGTGCGCCCGACCGCCGAACAGCGCCAGGCCCTGGCTGCCGAGCAGACCCGTGACCGCGGCTACGTCGCCACCTTCACCGCTGCCGCCACCGCCGTCGCCAACGAAGTGATCATCAACCTGCCGACCCTGCAGGTGCGTCCGTCGGCTGCCGATCTGCAGGCCCTTGCCCTGGAAACCGCCGCTGCCGCCGCCTCGACCCTGATCCGCCAGTAAGCCGTAGCTGCGGTCCCCCGCAGCCACGGCGTACACTTCGCCGATGACTGCCACGCCCACGTTCCATGTCGTTCTGTTCCAACCCGAAATCCCGCCGAACTCCGGCAATGTGATCCGCCTCTGCGCCAACACCGGCGCGCGGCTGCACCTGATCGAGCCGCTCGGTTTCGACCTGAGCGACAAGCAGCTCAAGCGCGCCGGCCTGGACTATCACGAATACGCCCGACTGCAGGTCCATCCAGATCTTGAGACCGCCCTGCAGGTGATTGCGCCCAAGCGCCTGTTCGCGCTGAGTACCCGCGGCAGCGTGCGTTACGACACCCAGCACTTTGAAGATGGCGATGCCTTCCTGTTCGGCCCGGAAACCCGCGGCCTGCCCCAGGACCTGCTCGACAGCCTGCCCCACGGCCGCCGCCTGCGCCTGCCGATGCAACCGGGCAACCGCAGCCTCAATCTGTCCAACACTGTCGCGGTGGTGATGTACGAGGCGTGGCGCCAGAACGGGTTTGCCGGCGGGGAATAAGATGCCGTGCCGACCACCGGTCGGCACCTACCGGTGACACAGGCACCTGCCGGCCGCGTAGCACCTGACCGTTGGTGTAGCACCTGACCGTTGGTGTAGCACCTGACCGTTGGTGTAGCACCTGACCGTTGGTCAGGTGACCTCAGAACGCATTGATCCCGGTCAGCTCGCGCCCGATCACCAGCTGGTGCACTGTCTCGGTGCCCTCGTAGGTGATCACCGATTCCAGATTGAGTGCATGCCGGATCGCCACATGCTCGGTGGTGATGCCGGCGCCACCGAGCAGGTCGCGGCACTCGCGCGCGATGTCGATGGCCATGCGGCAGTTGTTCCACTTGGCCAGGCTCACCTGCTGCGGCTGCAGCTGCCCGGCGTCCTTCAGGCGCCCCAGCTGCAAGGCCAGCAGCTGCGCGGTGGTGATCCGCCGCGCCATGTCGGCCAGCTTGATCTGCGCACTCTGCGTGGCCGCTACCGGCCGGCCAAACAGCACGCGCTGCTTGGTGTAAGCCAGCGCTTCATCCAGGCAGGCCACCGCGGCACCGATCGGGCCCCAGCTGATGCCATAACGCGCCTGGTTCAAACAGCCCAGCGGGCCTTTGAGGCCCTGCACGTTGGGCAGGCGGTTACGGTCGGGCACGCGCACATTGTCGAAGAACAGCGCGCCGGTGAGCGAGGCACGCAGGCTCATCTTGTGCTTGATCTCCTGCGTGCTGTAGCCGGCCATGCCCTTCTCGAGCACGAAGCCCTGGATGCCGTCTTCGGTGTGTGCCCAGACGATGGCGATGTCCGCCACCGGCCCGCTGGTGATCCACATCTTGCTGCCGTTGATCAGCCAGTCACTGCCATCGCGCACCGCGCGGGTCTTCATCGCCGCCGGATCGGAGCCGCCATGCGCCTCGGTCAGGCCGAAGCAACCGATCACCTTGCCGGTGGCCATGTCCGGCAACCAGCGCAGGCGCTGTTCTTCGCTGCCGTAGGCGTAGATCGGGTACATGCACAGCGAGCTCTGCACCGAGACGAAACTGCGCAGGCCCGAATCGCCACGCTCCAGTTCCTGGCAGATCAAGCCGTAACTCACCGCGTTCAGTCCGCCGCCGCCGTACTGCTCGGGCAGGCTGGAGCCGAGCAGACCCAGTGCAGCGATCTCGGGGATCAGTTCGTCCGGAAAGCGGCCTTCATCAAATGCATCACCGATGATCGGCAGCACCCGGGTATCAGTGAAGCGCGCCACTGTCGCCTGCACCGCGCGCTCCTCCTCGCTCAACAGCGAACGGATATCGAACAGATCGAACGGATTGAGTGACATGGCATCCCGGCAGGTGGCGGTGGAACAGGCCCCCATTGTGGTCGTTGTGCAGGAAGCGGCCAAGGGACGGCGCCGCAGCGCGGTTGCTGCGCCGCAGCATCCCGGTATCCAGCACGCGCCGACACCGCTCTCATCGTCGGCGATCTAGGCTTACATGCGCCGTGCCGGTACTCTGGCGCACTGATCCACCGTTTCGCCGTGGTGTGACACGCGCGATTCCCAGGCAACCGCCGCCGTTCAACCCGCGGCACTACCCAAGAGTTACGCAGCCCCATGAGCGAAGAAATCAACGTCCTGCCCCCGCGTGAAGTGATGGAATTCGATGTGGTGATCGTCGGTGGCGGCCCTGCTGGCCTGGCCACGGCGATCCGGCTGCGCCAGCGCGCCATCGAGGCTGGCCGCGAGCTGTCGGTCTGCATCCTGGAGAAGGGCTCCGAACCCGGCGCGCACATCCTGTCCGGCGCGGTGATGGACCCACGCGCGTTGACCGAACTGTTCCCGCACTGGGCCGAGCGCGGCGCACCGCTGAAGCAGAAGGTCACCCGCGACGAATTCCTGTTCCTCAATGAAACGGGGTCGCGCAGCACGCCCAACGCGTTGCTGCCGGAGTGCTTCCACAACGAAGGCAACTACATCGTCAGCCTGGGCGAGGTCACCCGCTGGCTGGCGCAGCAGGCCGAAGCGCTGGAGGTGGCGATCTTCCCCGGCTTCCCGGCGGCGGAAGTGCTGTACAGCGACGACGGCGCGGTGATCGGCGTGGCCACCGGCGACATGGGCATCGAGAAGAACGGTCAGCCCGGCCCGGCGTTCGAGCGCGGCATGGCGCTGCACGCCAAGTACACGATCTTCGCCGAAGGCTCGCGCGGCCATCTCGGCCGCCAGCTGATCGCCCGCTTCCAGCTCGATGCCGGCAAGGATCCGCAGGCCTACGGCATCGGCATCAAGGAACTGTGGCAGATCGATCCGGCCAAGCACGAACCGGGCCTGGTGGTGCACGCCGCCGGCTGGCCGCTGGACAACGACACCTACGGTGGCGCGTTCCTGTACCACGCCGAAGGTGGCAAGGTGTCGATCGGCTATGTGGTCGGCCTGGACTACAGGAATCCGTGGCTGAGCCCGTTCGAAGAGTTCCAGCGCTTCAAGACGCACCCGGACATCCGCAAGCACCTGGAAGGGGGCAAGCGCATCGGCTACGGCGCACGCGCGATCACCGCCGGCGGCCTGATGTCGCTGCCCAAGACGGTGTTCCCCGGTGGCGCGCTGGTCGGCTGCGAGGCCGGCTACCTCAACGTCAGCCGGATCAAGGGCAGCCACGCCGCGATCAAGACCGGCATGCTCGCCGCCGATGCGGCCTTCGATGCGCTCGCCGCTGATCGCCAGCACGACGAGTTGAGCGCCTATCCGAAGGCGTTCGAGAGCAGCTGGCTGCATGCCGAGCTGCAGCAGGCCAAGAACTTCAAACAGTGGTTCAAGAAGGGCCAGACCGTGGCCACGCTGATGACCGGCATCGAGCAGTGGCTGCTGCCCAAGCTGGGCATCCGCAACCCGCCGTGGACGCTGCGCCACAGCACGCCGGACCACGCGTGCCTGGAGCCGGCGTCGAAGCACGCGAAGATCACTTATCCCAAGCCCGATGGCGTGCTCACCTTCGACCGCCTCAGCTCGGTGTTCCTGAGCAGCACCAACCACGCCGAAGACCAGCCCAGCCACCTGACGCTCAAGGACGCCAGTGTGCCGGTGCGGATCAACCTGAGCGAATACGCCGGGCCGGAAGCGCGTTACTGCCCGGCGGGCGTGTACGAGTTCGTCGGCAGCGATGGTCATAAGCAGTTGCAGATCAATGCGCAGAACTGCGTGCACTGCAAGACCTGCGACATCAAGGATCCGACCCAGAACATCGTCTGGGTGACCCCGCAGGGCGGCGGCGGCCCGAACTACTCGGGGATGTGACCGGCCCGACCTGCGACCACCGGTCGCAGGTCATCGGATGCGGCAGGCGCCACCGCGCTCGCTATCCTGAGCGTCCTGTTGGACCTGACCGTTGCGCCATGGCCCCTGCTTTCCGATCGACATTGGCGTTACTGGCCTGCCTGCTGCTGGCAGCGTGTTCGCGCACCCCGCAAACGCCGGAGCAGGCCCATCAGCAGGATCTGCAGCGCGCGTTCGCGATCTGCGCCGGCTGCCACACGGTCAGCCCCGGGGGTGTGCACCGCTTCGGCCCGAACCTGCACGGCGTGATCGGCCGGCGCGCCGGCAGTGTCACCGGCTACCCGTACTCCACCGCCATGCGCGAGGCCGGGCTGACCTGGAACGAGCAGACCCTGGATGCGTTCCTGCGCTCGCCGACCCACGTGGTGCCGGGCACCCGCATGGTCAACACCACCGCCGACCCGGAGCGCCGGCGGCAGGTGATCGAATACCTGCAGCAGCAGCGATGATCGGCAGGGCGCCGGTCAGGACGCCTGCAGCTGCACCAGATAAGCGCGCAACGCCGCATCGAATGCGCTGACCGCCTCGGCGTGCGCCGCCACGCCTTCGTCGTCGACGCGTTCCATCAGGCTGCGCGCCTGTAGCGCCAGCGCATCGGCCCCCAGCGTTGCCACGGCCCCCACCAGCCGGTGCAGCACATTCACCAGCGCGGGCCCGGCCTGCGCATCCAGGGCTGCCTGCAGCTTCACCAGATCCTCGGCCGAGGCCGTGCACAGGCTCTCGATCAGCACGCCAGCCACGTGCTCCGAACCAAACCGGCGCACGAGCGCGGCCCGGTCCGGCGGCGCGTCATCCGTACCCGATGCCTGCACCGCGCCGGACGGCGGGCGATCCCCGTCCGGCAGCCACTGCACCAGTGCCTGGCGCAAGGCGCCCAGTGCGACCGGCTTGGCCAGCAGATCGTCCATGCCGGCCTCGCGGCAGCGCTGCAGATCGTCCTCCATCGCGCTGGCGGTCAGCGCGATCACCGGCAGCCGGGCGCTGCCGCGGTCGCGCTCCTGCTCGCGGATGCGGCGGGTCATGGCATAGCCGTCCATGACCGGCATCCGGCAGTCGGTAAGGACCAGGTCGAAACGGGTACGCGCCAGCAGCGCCAGTGCCTGTTCGCCGTTCTCGGCCAGCACGTGTGGCAGGCCCAGCTGTTGCATGCGCCACCCCATCAGCGCCTGGTTGGTGGGATGGTCCTCCACGATCAGGATGCGCCGCTGCTGCACTGCGGCCGGCAACGGCACCGCCTGCGTGTGTTCTTCCGCGGCGCCGGGCTGTTCGTCCACCGGCACCACCGGTACGGTCAGCAGCACCTCCACGCGCGTGCCCTCACCGGGCACGCTGTGCAGCGTCAGCGTGCCATGCATCATCGCCACCAGGCGCTGGCAGATGCTCAGCCCCAGCCCGGTGCCACCGTACTGGCGGCTGGTCGCCGCGTCGGCCTGTACGAACGGCGCGAACAGCCGTTCGCGCTGCTCGGGCGAAATGCCGATGCCTGTATCGCGAACGGTCAGGCGCAGCCGCTGCGCGCCGTCGGCCTCAGCGTCGAGCACCGCCAGCGCGATGCCGACCTCGCCGGCACGCGTGAACTTGATGGCATTGCTGAGCAGGTTGAATGCGATCTGCCGCAGGCGCATGCCATCGATCAGGTGCATGGCCGCGAGCGCGTCGTCGATCTGGATCTGCAGGTCCAGTCCCTTGGCCACCGCCTGTGGGGCAAGCAGCTGCTGCACATTGCCAAGCAATGCGCGCAGCGCGACCGGATGCGGTTGCAGCGACAGCGCGCCGGCCTCGATCTTGGAGTAGTCCAGCAGGTCATCGAGGATCTGCCGCAGCATCTGCGCCGAGTCCTCGATCACGCTGATGATGCGGCGCTGCTCGCCATCCAGCGAGGTATGCGAGAGCACCTCCACCATGCCCAGCACGCCGGACATCGGCGTGCGGATCTCATGGCTCATCGTGGCCAGGAATTCGGATTTGGCGGCGGTGGCGCGCTCGGCTGCCGCCTTGGCCAGCGCCAGCGCGTCGGCCTGGGCGCGCGCATCGGTCACATCGATCCAATAGCCGCTCCACAGCAGCACCCCGTCCTCGGCGTCGTAGGGCAGCGCGCGCGAACGTACCCAGCGCAGCATGCCACTTGGGCGGGTACGGAATTCCATGTCCAACGGGGCGAAGTCACGCGCGGCGCTTTCCATGGCCTGGCGCACACTGGCGCGATCACGCTCGTCGATGCGCGCCATCAGCGCGCTTTCATCGGCCATCGCCTCGGCCGCGGTGAGCCCGAACAGCGCTTCGGTGTCACCGGCGATATACGGCAGCGACAGCCGGCCATCCCGTTCGCGACGGCCCTGGTAGACGATCGCCGGCAGGTTGTCGGTGACGTCGGCCAGGCGCTGCTCGGCACGGCGGCGCATCGCCACTTCACGGCGCAGGCGCCAGTGGCCCCACCCATGGACGAGCAGTGCGGTCAGCAGCACCAGGGCCAGCGGCACCGCCCAGCGCGCGATCCTGCGCCAGTCCAGATCGCTGCGGTACTCGGCCGACAACCAGTCGCTGCGGATCGCTTCGTGCTCGCGCGCGCTCATGTTCAACAGCAGGCGGTCGAACGTGGTGGCCAGCGGCGCGTACTGGCGTTTGACCGCCAACGACAGGCGATCGCTGAATCCTGCCGGCGCTGCCACCTGCAGCTGCGCGGGATAGTGATCACGCACGATCCGATCGATGACGGCCAGGTTTCCGATGTAGGCATCGGCGTCTCCCTTGGCCAGCCGTGCCAGCGCCAGTTCGGCGCTGCGCGCGGGCACGATGCGCGCATTGGGGGCCTGCTGCAGGACATACCCGCGCAACCGCTCCGGATCGGACAGCAGGATGCTGCGGCCATCCAGATCGGGCACGCCCAGCACCGATGCACTGCCACTGGCTGTCACCACGACGTTGGGAACGGTGATGAAGGGCTGGCTGAACACCCAGCCGTCGCCCAGGTAGTTCGAATCGTTGGGGATGCCCATGATCGCGTCGACCTCGCCACGGCGCAGCTGCTCGCGCACATCGAACCAGTCGTGCGCCGGCACCCGCGTGAGCTGCGCCCCCACCGTGCGCAGCAGGCGCAGGTACTCGGCCGAGACACCGCTGGGCCGGTCGGCACTGTCGATGAAGGCCAGCGGTGCCGCGTTCGGCGCGAAAGCAAGGCGCAGCGGCGTTTCCAGGACACGCCGCTCCGCGTTGCCCAGGATCACCTGCGACTGCACCGACCATCGCGGCGTCGGGAGCCAGCGCCGTTCCAGGCGCTCGCGCTCGCTCTCGGCGAGCGCGGCCAGGCCCATGTCCAGCGCTTCAGCCAAGGGCTGCTTGGCGTTGGGCACACCGAAATGCAGCCGCTCCGGTGGCAGGTCGCTGGGGCGCAGCAGGCTGACATCGGTCAGCCGTCGCTCGGCGATCAGGGTCGTGGCCACATAAGCGTTGCCGATGTAGACATCGGCCTCGCCCCTGCCGACCATGGCCAATGCGGCGGCGGTGCTGGCCGCGGTCACGCGCCGGGCTTCGGGAAAGCGCGCGCGCACTTCGTCGCTGGTGACGAACTCGCGCTCGGTGACCACGCGCAGGCCGCGCAGGTCAGGATCAGACGATGCCCGGGTTTCGCCGGGGCGGCCCACCAGCGCCAGTGGCGCATGGGCATAGGGGCGGGTGTAGACCATGCAGCGCGTGCGATCAGCGGTGAGGGTGATGTTCATCACCACATCGACTTCGCCCCGACATGCCGCCTCCAGGACGTCGGTCCAGTCGCGATACATCCGCACCTGCACCTGCACCCCCAACTGCCGGGTCAGCAGGCTGAGATAATCGTAGCCGAGGCCGACCGGCGTGCCGTCGCGCATGGACTCGAATGGCGGCCAGCCGCTGTCGTACATACCCAGGATGATGGTAGGGTGCCTGCCAAGCCACTCGCTCTGGTGGGCGGGCAAGGGAGGCGATGAAGCAGCGGATGCCTGCATGCCCATCGCCATCGCGAGCACGAACAGAACCAGCCAGCGAACGACGTGGGTACGCATGCTGCCTGATCTCCGTAGAATGACATTCCCATCCCGGCACGGCCCGACGGCTGCCTCACAGGCAATACTAGTCCATGACCCTGCGCATTATCATTGCCGATGACCATCCAGTCGTACGGATCGGCACGAAGGCCGTGATCGAATCCAGCGGCGTTGGCCAGGTGGTGGCCGAGGCCAGCACCGTGGCCGAGCTGATGACCGCACTGGGCGACCACGAGTGCGATGTCCTGGTCACCGACTACTCCATGCCCGGCGGCGCGCAGGCCGATGGCTTCGCGATGATCGCCATGATCCGCCGTCGTTTTCCCGAGCTGCCGGTGCTGATGCTCAGCGTGTCCAACAATCTGGCGATCCTGCGCATGGTCGTCGCTACCGGCGTGCTGGGGCTGGTCGACAAGACCTCGTCGATGGACGAACTGCCGCTGGCGATCCAGACGGTGCAGCGTGGCATGTCCTACGTCAGCCTGTCGCTGAAGGAACGCATTGACGCAATCGGCACGGAGAGTGTCGAGGAAGGCGAAGCCCGTCCCCTGTCACCGCGCGAAGTGGAAGTGCTGCGTCTGCTCGGCAGCGGCATGACGGTCAAAGAGATCGCCATCCATCTGCACAAGAGCGTGAGCACCATCAGCCGCCAGAAAGGCGATGCGATGTTGAAGCTCGGTCTGAAAGGCGACGCCGAGTTGTTCGATTACCTGCGCGACGGCGAACGCTGATCCCAGACGCCCGATAGCGGGCGCGTTTCTCATTTTTCTGCGCCGGCGATGCACCGTCATCGTCGCGATGAAGTGCGCGCGTGCATAGCAGATTAGCCATCTCCCCATAGTTTGGACGCCACCTAGAGCAATAGTTGCGACGTTTCGGAGAGATTTATGCACTGACTATGCTCACAGCTGAGTACATAGCTTGGCACACGACTCCATAGGCCATTGATTTTAAAGGCGATTGACGCATAGTTCGTGCATCCGGCAGCAAATGCACAGACTATGCGCAGATGACAGATAGCCACCGCCCAATCGAGGTCGCTGTCTGATGCTGGGAGTTGGGAAGTTTGATGAAGTCGCCCAAGGATTGCGGGACGTGCTAGATGGTTGCGAACCGTCCAAATATCGATCTATTTGGCACCCAAAGGGTAAGCGTGAAGGGCCGCTCCATTCAATCGATTGATTCACAAGACTTTTTTCGACATCCGGCGGGTCCCCTCTGTAAGGCTAGTAACACAGTCACCAGATTGCTACAGGGCGTGCATCACTGTGAGTGTGTGGTATACGTCTTGTGAAGAAGCTATAGACACGGAAGCTGAATTGGGGGCAGCTGGAGATGGCAATTGAAACGAGACCGTATACCGTGGCTTCGCTCTGCGACGGCAATGAGTGGTCAGTCCCGGATGCAGACCTCTTGGCAGTTCAGATTGCCATGGTCGCCTTAGGTCAAGCGGATCATTTGGCAGAGATCCTAAAGGCCTCCGGAGTTCCGCAAGTGGAAGCAGACGGTATCGCCAGATCGGAAGCCATTAAACTCGTCACGGCCAGCGCAGATAACCCTTACCACCGCGATGGCTGGTTGTTCCAAGTCATGTCGTGGATATGCGCGCATCGCCTCAATGCAAACTCAGCTATCCGAACACCACACATGATTCTTGCCCACAAAGGGCTGGACGGCCTGCAAGTTGAGGCAGGTGAGAATGGAATTAGCCATGTCGTAATCTTCGAGGACAAGGCGACAGATAATCCCCGGGATGTGATCCGTGATGAGGTCTGGCCAGAATTTCGCGAACTGGAGTCTGGGTCCCGTCAGAACATGATTGCTGCAGAAGTGGTTTCCCTACTCAAGAGTTCTGGCTATCCAAACGCCACCGATGCAGTTAAGAGCATCATCTGGAGAGAAGCCAGGGTGTTCAAGGCATCCATCACGGTTGGAGACTATCATGCATCGCCGCGAGGTCTGAGTTCACTCTTTATGGACTATGACGAAGTTGTCAAAGGCGACATGAGCCGACGTAGAGGGGACATCTTTCATGTCGCCGACCTGCGAGGATGGATGCAGGAGCTAGCCGAGAAAGTAGTCGCCATTCTTGATTCCGGGGTGAAGAGTGTTTGATCGAGAGACCCTGGATCTAATAGCATCCGCCCCCAGCCTTCAGGGGCTTGAGTCCCGGGATTTGGCGAAGGAGCTAACCGCTGCTTACACAAGGATCGTTGCCGCACGAATAAGGCTTCGTAGTGGTGAAGAGGCTGATCACGGCATCGACAGCCTAATTGACGAGATGCGAAGGCTTGCATTCGTACAAGAGTCGCTGGTTTCTCTGGCCCCAGAGTCTGATATCAGGAGGTCAGCGGCGTTTGTCGCAGGGACCGCGCATCATGTGGTTTTTCAAGCAGAGGCACTCTCTGCTGAAGCATCTGCCAGCTGGGAGCTTAGGCTGGACGCGATACCGGCGGGCATTTCCTCTTCGCTGCTGTTTCTAATTGCGCAGTCTCATGCGGACGCGGTGGAAATGACGAAGACGATGGCTCCGCCTGAAAGCTCCGGGAGTGTAAGTTCGTCGCTCATCGACGCACTTCGACGCCTCATCAGAGGCGATCTTGCGACAGTGGCTACCGGTAGCAACTCGACAAGCAGTTGGATGGAGAGCCCTTCGCCTAGCATTGGCCTGGGTGCCACTGCTCTCTACGGCATGATACTTGACGGGGTCAGACTTCTTTCGAGCGAGCTGATGGGAAGGCCGGAGCCGGTCAGGAGCAGCAATGAGATTTTTTCACGTGTGGCCGAGCTATCCATTCGAAAAACAGAATCGACCAATCTCTCCAACCGGCCTGTAGTCTCTGAAAGTACTTACCCAGGGCCATTTCATCTGGCATCTTTGCTCTTGGCGGCAGGAACAGAACTCCGAGCGTCCTCGCTCGTATCGATCAAGCCGCCATCAGGAGTTCCAGAAGACAGGTGGCGCGAGAAAATGGGGTTGATTGCAGGTAGTAGACCCTATCTCTGGAAGAACCATCTACAGGCAGTTAGTAGAGGTTATCTTGATAATGGAGTTTCATCCGTAGTCAGCTTCCCAACCGGCGCAGGCAAATCCACTCTATCTGAGCTAAAGATCGCAAGTACGCTGCTGGCGAATCGGAAGGTGGTGTTCCTTGCGCCCACGCTTGCTTTGGTAGATCAGGTCGCCCGTTCTTTGGGGGCGGCTTTCCCATCTGGAGAAATTCAGAAGGAACGGAGTTCAGATTCTGTTGAAGACATCGTCAACGAGGGACTTCCTGAAATTTCAGTGATGACCCCTGAGCGTTGCTTGGCACTCCTCGGATACGAGCCCGCCGCGTTCGCTGAAGTTGGTCTTCTGACGTTCGACGAATTCCACCTCATCCACTCTGCCGGAGTTGGCCGTGACAGGAGATCCATCGATGCAATGGTTTGTCTACTGAACTTCACGCTTGCGGCTCCTTCTGCAGATCTTCTGTTGATGTCCGCAATGGTCAGCAATGCTTCGCAAGTGGCAGCATGGGTTGAAAACCTAACCAGCAGGCCATGCCTTGCACTGGATTTGAACTGGAAG
Organism: Stenotrophomonas sp. TWI1151; assembly: GCF_039673135.1. NCBI lineage: Bacteria > Pseudomonadati > Pseudomonadota > Gammaproteobacteria > Lysobacterales > Lysobacteraceae > Stenotrophomonas > Stenotrophomonas sp. TWI1151. The sequence continues at coordinate 237,908 of NZ_JBDJLA010000002.1, read as the reverse complement.
CCCACTCGGCAGGTACGCGGTGTCGTGCTTTACCAAGCTGCCGAGGTCGCGTCGAGCCAGGCTGTGTTAGCTGCTGCAGCGAGGGCCAGAAGGACGGCGGCGCCTCCTGTCTCAGTAAGACGCCAATTGCAGGTTAAACCCTACGGCTTTATGGGCCTTCAGCAAACGTGGATGACCAACCATATAAGTGATTACCTCCTCGTTCCGCTGCTAGACCGAAATGTCAAGCTGGGTGCGGCGGGCACACGCACGTCGGACTGGTACCTTACCCCGAACTCCACCGAAGTTGCGGCAGAAATTGCCATCGGTGCAGCCACACGTTCTGCAAGCGAGACCTTGAAGACGCTGGTCTTTACCCAAACCATCCTTTGGGCAGCCAGTATCGCGAGGAAGGTTTCAGATGCGCTCCCAGTACGAACGATTTCACTGAACCAGTCTGAGCGGCAAAATTTTGACGCGGCACTCACCGAGCTGGGCGAACGTAGTGCTCTGTATGCTGACGTTGGCGACGGACACGATCTGAGAAGTCGGGCCCTTACGCATCATGGCCTGTTACTTCCGCAGGAGAGGGCCCTTCACGAATCACTTTACAGGCGGCCCGATGGGGTTGATGTCGTCGTAGCGACCTCAACCCTAGCACAAGGGATGAATCTACCAAGCCAAGTCGTGATCATATCCAGTGATCAGAGATTCGACGCCGACTCGGAGCGAATGGGGACTCTGGAGGCTCATGAGCTGCTGAATGCAGCGGGCAGGGCCGGGCGGGCGGGGGAAAATTCATTTGGCTTCGTCCTAGTTATCCCTGGTAGGGTTATGCGTTTCGACGGTGAGTCCAACACTATCAGTCGTTACTGGAATCAGCTTAGGGAGGTGTTCTCTCAAAGCGACCAGTGTTTGGCAGTTGAGGATCCGCTTGCTCGAGTGCTTGACCGGATGCATGCATCCACAGACGAGTTGGATGAAACCGCCCGATACATGCTTCGACGACTCCCGATTTCCTTTGATCGCGAGTCTTCTAGATCTGCCGTTCGCGAGTACCTTGGAAGAACGATGGGAGCCTTCTCAGCAAGTGCCCAAGGAGGCCAAGACTGGGTGGACGTAAGCTCCGAGGTAGTAGCTAGGTTCCGAGACGAATTCGGGGCTGAGCAGAATCCAGACTGGATAGACAAGTTGGCGGCTTCAACGGGAGTTGAGCCCACTGTCATCAGGGGCTTGGAGGCTCGTATGCAGAGGAACTGCCCAGGTGATTTCGCCAATGTGAGAGAGTGGACCGAATGGGTCTTTGACTGGCTTGCAGAAGACCCCTCTCTGGTCCCGCAGCTAGTGAGGAAGGGAAATCTTGAAGGCCTCTTTGAAAGAGACTACGCGCGATTTAGCTCAGACCGAGAAAAAGGGCAGTGGGCTATACCCCGGCTTCAAGAGTTGTTGCTCATGTGGATGGAGGGTAGGTCATTTGTAGAGATGGAAGTTTCGCAGGCCATCGGAGCTAGTAGTGCTGGCAAATGTAAATGCTCGCGGATATTTGCCTTGAGGGTAGTTCCCGACCTTTCATTCATCTTTGGCCTTCCGGAGCAGTTAATCAGAGCTAGGCGGAGGACTGCCAATGACGATGGCGAGTCCGCGGCAAGTGCTTCGAAGCTCTCTGCCTGCGTCAAAGAGGGCTACGCAGAGGTTGAACTTCTTGCACTGTCTTATGTAAAAAATCTTTCTATGGTCCGTCGTGCGGTTCATGAACTCTGGACCGATGTTGAGCGAATCGCACTGTCGCCAATACATCCTGAAAGGTGGGCTGAGACACTGGCTCGAGTGCGGTCGGCCCATCAGGTATACGAAGAGCTGAGGTAGTCATGAGAGGTGCAGCAGACATGCTCTCGTCTCGCTCCCGTGGCGACATCACTCTTGCCTGTCTACCCCAACAGTTTCACCGTAACTGACGGGGGGCTGGTGTGACATCCAACCTATTCTCACTGTTGTTGAAGTCGAGTTGACCGCGCGCCTTTGGCTCAGCTCGTGCCAAGTGCTCTCGATCAATGCCCCCATTTCGGCTTCTTTCATTCACAAGTGAACAAGGGAGCAAGTGTGAGCCGGCTTCAAGTAATGCTTGCCACCTACGTGCTTCTCACCGCCTGCGGACGCCACGGCGACTACAACGATTACGAAGCTGATGCAGAGGTGGCAGCTGCCGCGGCAGAGGATGCAACGCAAGCGACATACGAAGAGTACGGGGCCGACAGTGAAGGTACGGGGGCTGATCTCAGCAGTGTTGATCCTTACGCCATAGAAGACAGCGGCAACTATACTTGCACGCAAGATTGCTCAGGTCATGAAGCCGGCTTTGCGTGGGCACAGGCAAACGACATCTCTGACACGTCGGAGTGTGGCGGCAACTCTCAGCCCTTCATCGAAGGATGCGAAGCCTTCGTCGAGAATCGCCAGGAGTACGCCGATAAACAAGCACAGGAAGCCGCTTTGCAAGCGGCTGAGGCTGCCGGCAATGAAGCTGAGGAGTACGAAGACGATCGCGGGCACCTGATCGACGGGCGCTATTAGCGCAAGCGTTGGCTAGCTCGCTATCTGGCCAATCGCTAGTACTCATCCATAGGACTGAGCCGCCCAAGCTTCTGTGGACACCTAGCACACGTAATGGACTGGCCCCACCACTTCTCGCCGGCAGGGAAGCTGTCCGCGCAATCTGCAAAGTAAGGCCACAAAAGGCGCCATCCCGAAGGCGTCGGCTGTTACGCGTAAGCCTTTGATTTGATGGAGCCCATAACCATTTATGGCTCCTAATGGCCTGCCGAACCCAGATCGCTTGCAACGGACCGTGGATTCCGTATGTTTCGGTGGCATGAGCACCCTTTCACTACCAAGAGCAGCACTTCAATCCCAGTCCGAGGATGAACTGCTAGGGACGATCGTGGATGAGTTTGGACTCTACGTACGTATTGCCGATGCTTGGCAGGCCCTGGGCTTCCGCAGTCTCGAGGCAGCAAGGCGTGCCGCCGTCCAAGGCCGCCTAGGCGTTGACGTGGTGCATATGCCCGGCCGTCGAGGTCGCGTAGTCCCTTCACAAGCCCTCGCCCGCTGGCTCTTCGTGGCCTCAAGAAGCAGGACCCAATAACCTGCTCGCCCTCATTTCCGCAGCGACCGTACAGGAGAGCACCCATGCGATGAGCTGAGTTCAACCACTAGGGTAGAAACAACAAACCCCGGCTTGCAGGCCGGGGCTTGTGTGCAGCTAGCGTTTGGATCCGCTGAGCTGAATCTACCCCCGTCCCGTACTTCTTTCAAGTACCCGCGCGGCCGGGAGGGTGAGGTATTGCCCTCGCCCAGCCAAGGGAGGCCTAGATGACGCCAGATGAACTGCAAAACCACCTAAGAACCTTGGATCTTTCTTTAGAAGACCGGGCATTCGCGTTTGACCTGTACGGCCATGGTGCCGGGCGAACCGTCGGCGCCTATGCACTAGACAATGTGATTGTCGATTTCAGTTCCAAGAAGTGTCGCGCAATACGCCGGCTCGAAAGCCACACAGTTGAGCAGACATATGCCTTAGAGCTTGAGCTGGACCCCGACGTAATTTCGTATGTCTGCCAAGTCAGGTGTCACGGCATACGACGAGGACGCCACATAAGCACCGCACACGCAGATTTCTTCGTGATTCGGAGGTCGAATGTTGAGGTGGTCGAGTGCAAGTCGATCACCAAGCTTGATTCGCTGGTTAAGAAGAAGCCAGATGAGTGGATTCGGGATGGCAGCCATTACCGTAACCTGGCGTATGAGCGATGGGCGGAGTCGCATGGAATTACGTACGTCGTGCGGGCCACCTCCCCATACAACAGCCGCTACCTCCGGAACCTGCAGTTCATCTATCAGAGCTGGGATGAGGAGCTATCACTCGCCCGCCGCGAGGGATTCATAGAAGTCCAGAAGCGACTCACCGCAGGGCCTAAAAGCATCTCAACGTTGATGGTAGAGATAGCTTGGTTCAATGCCGGAATTGCCGCCGCCCTGCTCGCCGATAAGCTTCTTTTCGGCCCGATAGAACATGTGCCTCTCATAGACGTACGGAACTTCTACCTTAGCCTTAATCCGGAACAGGCGCTGGCCATCGGTGTGGAGTTCAGTAAAGGCATCGACGCTCTCTATCTGGACGCGAGCGATCCAATGTCACTCGCCAGTTCAACCGACGTGGAAAAAGCGGTTGCAAGACTCAAGAAGCTCGACCGAGTCATCGCAAGTGGAGAGCCCTTGCCTCGCCGCATGCGGGCTCTGGAAAGGAAAGTTAGGGCCGCACGCGCGGAGGGGCGAAATCCGCTGCAAGAAGCGCTTACCAAATATGCAAACTCCGGGAACAGGTCAAGCCGCCTCACGTCCACCCAAACGGAGGTTCTCAACAAAACAATCAAGTCCCACTGGCTAGGTGGCTTGGTGACGAGCAAGTCTGATCTACATCGAGAGCTCGTCGGCCAGTGTGAAAAGCTCGGCATAGTTGCGCCCGGTTATAAGGCGCTCCTAAGCCGAGTGAAGAACACGTCCCGAGCGGTTCGCGATCTTGCGGTTGGCGGAAAGCGTCGATATCAGGCAAATAAGCCTCGCTCTGACGCGCGCGTAAGATCGGGATCCGCACTGGCCGTACATTCCGTGCTTCACGTTGATGCGACAAAGATCGACCACAGAACATTCATCCAAGGACAAGAAGGCATGGAGGACCAGTGCCCGCTGCTCTATTGCGGACGCGACGAAGCTTCTGGACACGTCATGGCGCACGCGTTTGTCTTCGGTCCAGCCAGGCGGGATGGAATTCTCATACTCTTGCGGAACTATGTTCGAAAGCACCAGAAGCTCCCTCATTCAATACTGATCGATCGGGGCTCTGACCTAAAGTCCGTCCGATGTGAGGTCTGCCAGATACCTGGAGTAACATTTCTTACGGCGCCGACTGGCGGAAGCCGATATAACTCTGAGTGCGAGACCATCCAAGGCCAGATCAATGCGATGGTGAGTCATCGGTTGATCGGCAGCACGAAGCCCGATCAGGCCGGAAGAAGCGTCGACGGAAAGTTCAAGAGCCGCTCGACCGCTCGAATGGAGTTCTCGACCACCGAGTCCGAGATCAATGAGCTCCTGTACGGCCTGCTCCCACGGCTCCCTGGCGCAGATCACTGCGGATCTGGTGAGCGCATGGAAGAACTCATCCGCTTGGCACCTAACTCAGGCCTCCCCATCGTCTTGAACGACGACCTGCTTTTCCGCACCGCTGTGAAGCTTAAGTCAACGTCTTATGAGACAACGCGCGGATTCCGCTTCTGCGGAAGAAACTACACAAATTCAGAACTCTGTAGCCGCCTAGCCTCTGAGAAGATTCTGGAGGCGCGTCGGGACCCAGAAGATACAACATTCGTATGGATTCAGACGACCGCCAGGCGCTACAAAGCGTGGTGTTCTGAGGTTACCAAGATCGGCCACTACACGCCTGAAGATCGATTGTTCGAGGCAATGTGGGATCAGTTCCTTCGCCCGGAAACGGTGATTAGGAAGGAAGACATCCAAAGGCAGAACTACGAAAGGACCAGCGCGGCTAATGCAAGACAGCGCTCTTTGGATGCAGAGCAAAGGAAGGGTGAGAACAGTGCGCCTCCTCTTAGGAAATCAAAGCCGCTCAAAGCGGATGGCGGTCTGAAGATTGACTTCAGTGCTCTTCCTGACCTGGTCACCGAAGGTAGTCGCGATGAGCATTGAGTTTCCGTTGGTCAATCTGCTCTGTAACGAGTCACTTCCCTTCATTCCACACGAACGGTTCGTGACAGCTGAGCGCGAGATGCTTGGCTCCATTGCACGCGCGAGGCCCGGGGAGTTCGTATGGCTTGTTGCCCCGTCGTGGTCAGGCAAGAGTGAGCTGCGACGTCGTCTTATGCCATCGCTTGCAGGCCGACCTAAGCACTGGCCTATCGGCAGCATCCCCTTGATCTCAGTAAGAGCTGTCCTGAACCAAGGCGACAAGTTCAACCCCAAGGATTTTGCCTTGAGGCTCCATCAGGAGATCACAGAACCTGAGATAGGTTGGCTAGAGCCTGACTCCCATCTTGGCAGTCCCCACAGGTTTGACGAGTCTGCTGAAGAACGCGCGTCCTCTCATTTCTGGCAAGACGTTCGATCGCGTCGAGCGGAGAGAGAGCTCCGACTCTCCTTTGAAAGAATGGCGAAGGTTCGCGGCCTAAAGTACATAGTCATCGACGAAGTCGCAAATATCTGTCGAGTCACAAGGACGCAGAGTGCTCGCAACTACATGCTTGGAATCATGGCCCTCATCGAGGAGATCGGCTGCGCGGCGGTCATGTTCGGTACGCATGAGGCCTCTCCCCTCTATGAAGATGCTCAGGAAATCTTCAACCGCTCGGACATCGTCTACATGCGACCGTACAACCTGAAGATGCAGCAGGACCTAGTAGGCTACGCGACGTTGGTAAAGGCAATCGGCGCAGGCTTTCCGTTATCCCATCCCACTCTGCTTCAGGACAACCTGGAGCTGGTTGCATTGAATGGAGGAGGAATATTCGGCCCAACTGTAAGATATCTCCGACGTGCAAATGAGCTGAGGTGCAGAGCTGGATGCTCGAAGCTGACTTCTGACCACCTCAAATCGGCTTCAGGCACACCAAAGAACCACAGCTCGTTCTGGCGAGACATCGATCATTTCAATCGTCTTGCGAGCTCAAAGCCTACAACGTCACTAGCCGACTACTTGAACATTGAGCCTAGCGCTGACGGTGCGGCCGGCGCATGACAGTTCACATTCCAAACTGGACGAAGCTTCCACCCCTAAAGCTCATTGGGGCTGGGACCTCCGGCACTGAGTCCCTCAGTAGCTACTGCCTGCGACTAACGACCCTGTGCGCAGTTCCTTGGTCATCGTTTATCGCTCTTCTCGATGCTGCATCAGGGTCTGAGCCAGGCACTTACAACGATTGCTCGAGGCTATCCGGCTCCGGTCCTGTAGTGCGCAGGCGAGCGAAAGCGCTGGAACGATTAACCGGTCAGTCACTTCTAGGGGGAACGCTCCTAGGAATCGGTGAGCTTGTCTCAGGGAAGTCAGCGACGCTTTGCAAGGGTGCATCGTGGTGTCCAAGATGTCTAGTCGATAGCGTCCAGGAAGATGATTTTCCATATTCGCGTTTGATCTGGCGCTTCGCTGCGTACTCTCACTGTGCCACGCACGGAGCGAGAATTGAAAACACCTGTCCACACTGCGGCAGTTCTGGGTTCAGAGCTGTGAACATCTTAGTGTGTCCAGGATGCAAGGGCTCACTCACCGTCGGCGCACGCTTCGATCCTCCAAACCGTGCTGAGAAATGGACAAACCACTGCGTCGAAGAGCTAATCCAATGGACCGCCGATGACCCCGCTCGGGTTCTGGAAAGATCCAGGCTGTTAGCGTTTGTCCAAGCCGTGGACGATGTTGGCGAGGCCAAGAACCAACGTTACCGGCCACTCAAGACGCATAGAGAGGATTTCGTTCGCTACATGGTATGGCGCGACGCCAATGTTCCGACATTGAGATTGCGACCAAACATTGGGCGAGTAGACTTGGGGGACCTTCTCAGGGCGGCAGCGAGACAGTGTGTCTCTGTGCTGGACATGTTGCTCAGACCAGCAGAGTGCGCATCTGCGCTGCTGCCAGGGGTTCACTATTCCGTCGACATCCCACTTGGACGCGCAAATCTTCCCGATGCGTGGATAGCATTCTCCAAGACAATCGAGGCGTTGATTTCAGACACGGCTTGCCTCCTGCCCTCAATGCAGGAGTTGGCTCGCACTTGCGGGATTCGTGGCTACGACAGCAAATGTTTTCCCGGTCAGGTTGCCCGCTATTCCGCCCAGCTGCGCATGCAACGTACGCTGTATCGGGACGTTCCACCCCATCGCGTGAATGCTGCCTTTCATCAGTCCGTGCGACAGCTTAAGGAGGGCCTCACACCGCAGCAGGTGCATGGAGCGATTCAACGATCGTTGCCGGCGAACAGTGCGACTACCCGGCAGATTGTTCGATCAGCATCTATCGTGTATCAGTCCATGTTTCTCCTACGTACGCCATGAGGAGCGAAGGTAGTGAAGGAGATTGCGGGTGACTTCGCTTTTCAGCCCGAGTGTGGGGGCATCGACTTGAATCGAGCGTTCTGCGTCCTTATCGCTCCAAGTGACTTTCAGATATGGCTTGCGTCCTCGCGTCCGCTTTCGGCCAGAAGCAGAAGCCGCTTATAGAAGGACGTCCGTCGTCATCGTCGACTTAAAGTGATTGCGCAGCTGCATTTCCTGGGAGTGAGATGTCGTCCCATGCCTGTATCCGGCTCTGGATTCAGTCGCGCGACGCAAACTCAGTATGACTGTTTACCAGCAACAGTAGTGTTGCAGGCCAAGGTCTACGCCAGCGAAGACCGAACGGCTCTGACATGGAAGGGCTGGCGACGGGGCGAAGCGCTTCACCGGCTCGCATGTGTCAGGGACTTTTCCAGCCGCCTTCTGTTGGGAAGCCACCCCATTGAAATAGTAACGCTGCTCTGGACGGGGCAAGTCCCGCAGGAAGCCGGACAGCAAAATGCAGCGAGGACTGCTTGACGGCGTCTCCTTGATCTTTCATGCGGGCCAATCTGTCCATGGGGAAGGCGCTGGAAGTGGCCACCTCTGCGCCACATCGCCACATCGCCACATCGCCACATCGCCACATCACCTTATTCGCGCACGCCTGTCACATCTGAAGCGTGCAAGCATCACAGAACGAGACATCTGTTCCGTGAGCACGGCTGGAAGTTGCCGCCCGATGGATTAAATCACAAGGCCCTCACCCGCTCCGTAGCCAATATCCAGATTCCTGAGCAAGGATAAGCCGCGCCTTCGAAGTGGCATTTATCCATGCAATCCCGAACACCATTGTCGAAGGAGTGAAATGCATGGATCTCGCTCTCCTTGAGAAACCCCGCTGTCGGGGTAGAAGTGTGGTGCTGGCAGATGACCACACTTTGGTGGCCCAGGGGATCGAGCGGCTGCTGATGAATTCCTTTGAATCAATTGTGTTGGTATCCGACGGGGAAAAGCTGATCGAGACGGTCGAGCGCGACCCGCCAGACGTGGTGGTCGCAGACATTAGCATGCCCGGCATTAGCGGAATCGACGCAATGAAAGAGATTCTGGAGCGAGGCTGCAGAGTTCCCTTCGTGTTCCTGACCATGCACGATGAGCCGTCTCTGGCTGCCGGGGCCATCCGCGCGGGGGCACGGGGCTTCGTGCTCAAGAGCGCCGCCGGAGAGGAACTGATCTTTGCCATTAAAGAGGTCTTGAACGGAAATACATATGTATCGGCAAGCGTTGCCGCGCAGGCCATCATTCATGGATCCACGACGCAATACATCCCGACAGATAAGCAGCTGCGTGTGCTCGAGCTTCTAGCGCTCGGGCTTCGTGCCAAGCAGATTGCGCATAAATTGGGACTCTCGGTCCGAACGGTCGAATCACACAAATACGCGATGATGCAAGAGCTGGGTGTGCACGGGACTATTGAGCTCGTGCGTAAAGCCGAGGCTCTCGGGGTAGTTTTTCTTCGGACCGAAGGGTAGAACGTCGTGGATCAGATCGACGAAAAATAGCTCGGACCAGCTAGGCCACCGAGCTTAACCCTTGGCACCAGTAAAAATACTGAGCGGAACACAGTGAATACGCTCTTGCCAACCCTGCGGCAGGGAGAACAGAGTGGAGATACACCCTCTCATGCGCCTCGCGGGAAAGAGCCGCACTGGTGTCGCCAGCATCGGCTGCGCTTGCGAGCAACAATTTTCATCACCATACCCCGCCTACTCGAGCCCATTTCCATGCGCCCAATGCCTCGTGGTTCGTCCCTCTTGCTGATGTCAGTCCTGTTTCTTCCAGCATGCCAGCGGCCTGAGAGCCAGCCCAATCGAGTGGAACCGACGACGGCTCCAGATACACGATCGGCCGCGGCAGACGAACAGGACGAGGCAGAGGCGCGCGTGATCGCGAAAGATGCCTACATCTATGCGTTTGCGATGCTCGAGAACTACAACACGCTCTACAAGCAAGTGGCCTCGCCTGATGCGCCCGAATACATCGGCGGCTTCGGCAAATTCAGGCACTATTCGCAGCTCTACACGCCGGATAACCACGATGTCGTTACGCCCAATAATGACACGCCCTATTCCTGGGCCTGGCTGGATTTGCGGGCTGAACCTTGGGTCGTCACGGTGCCCAAGGTGCCCGAAGGACGTTACTACGTTCAGCAGTGGGTAGATCTGTTCACCTACAACTTTGCCTACATCGGGTCGCGCGCCACCGGCAACGGCGCCGCCAGCTACCTGATCGCCGGGCCCGGCTGGCAGGGCGATACGCCTGCTGGCATCAAGCAGGTTTTTCCTTCGGAGACCTCGCTAGTATTGACGCTCACACGCACCGCCTTGAACGGACCCGACGACATCGGCAACGTCAAGAAGATCCAGGAAGGGATGAAGCTGCAGCCCTTGAGCAGCTACCTGAAGACGCAGGCCCCTTCGGCGCCGCCAGAGATTCAGTTCCCCGCTTATGACGCCGATAAGGTCCATTCCCACGATTTCATCGCCTATCTGAATTTCCTGCTGCAGTTCACACAACCGACGAATCCGAGCGAAGCAGGCCTTATGGAGCGTTTCGCGAAAATCGGGATCGGCCCAGGACGACCGTTCGACGCCAAGTCCCTGAGTCAGGCTCGCTTGTCGGCGATCGATGCCGGCGTAGCCGATGCGAAAGCCGCAATGGCCGAGAAGGCCAAGGCAACGCTATCGTCCAACGGACTGTTTGGATCGCGCGCGGTTCTGAAGGACGACTACCTCACCCGTTCCATTGCCGCCGAGAAGGGACTATATGGGAACTCCATCGAGGAAGCGTGGTATGGCGGGTATGTAGGCGACGGCAATACTCCTTCGGTGATCCACTTCAGCAAGGATGCCATCCCGCCTGCGAAGTTCTTCTGGTCGGTCACGCTGTATACCTTGCCGGACCGGTTCCTCTACGCCAATGAACTGAAGCGGTATTCCATCGGCGACCGGACCCCCGGGCTCAAATATGACCCCGATGGCGGACTGACCCTCTACGTCGCCCACGTCTCGCCTGGGAAGGAAAAGGAGAGCAACTGGCTTCCCGCGCCGGCCGGTCCTTACAGTGCTGTTGGGCGTGTTTACGGCCCGAGCCGCGCCGCCATCGAAGGCAAGTGGAACCTGCCTCCCCTGCAGCCGGTGCCGACCCCGACCCCCTGATTCAAGGAGAGATGCATGTACCACCATCGAATTCGATCGGCTACGGGAATCGGGATGCTGCTTGCCCTGGCCAGCGGCATGATGCTCAGCGCCTGCGGCGAGCGATCGTCCGGCAATGAGAAGGACCGCGACGCCGCGGCAGGTCACGCCCCTGCCGCATCCCCTGCTGCTCCCGCTGCATCGGCAGACACTGCTGCGCTGGAAGAGGCCAGGACCATCGCGCGCGAGGCCTACGTCTACGGTGTCCCGATGGTGGACACGTACAAGACCGTCTATGCGTTCAACGTCAACACCTCCAACCCGCAGTACAAGGGGCCGTTCAACGCCATCCTGAACATCGCCCGCGTGTTCACTCCGGACGACACTGCCTTCGTGACGCCGAATTCGGACACCCCCTACTCCTTTGCCATGCTGGATCTGCGGGCAGAGCCGGTGGTGATCACCGTGCCCAGGATGGCGAAGGATCGATACTTCGTCTTCCAGCTGATGGATCTTTACACCTTCAATTTCGACTACATCGGCAGCCGCACGACTGGCAATGACGGCGGCAGCTTCCTGATCGTCGGGCCGGGCTGGAAGGGGGAAGCGCCCAAGGGCATCACCAAGGTGATCCGCTCGGAGACCGACCTGGTCAGCGTGGTTGGCCGCACCCAGCTCTTCAACGCAGCAGACCTGGAGAACGTGAAGAAGATCCAGGCCGGCTACAAGGTGCAGCCGTTGTCAGCCTTCGCCGGGACACCAGCGCCGCCGCCGGCGCCCGCCATCGCATGGATCACGCCCACGCCGCCGGCGCAGGATCGGACGTCGCTGGAGTTCTTCAACCAGCTGGCGTTCCTGCTGCAGTTCGCGCAGCCGCCGCATCCAAGCGAGGCGGCCCTGCGCGAGCGCTTTGCCACGCTGGGTATCGAGCCGGGCAAGCCCTTTGATGCGAACCGCCTGCCGCCGCCGATGCAGGCCGCGCTCAAGGAGGGCATGGCCGAAGGGCAGAAGCAGATCGATGACAAGCGCGCCTCGCTGGGCGGCAGGACCGATGCCCTGTTCGGTAGCCGGGACTTCCTGAAAAATGACTACGTCGCCCGTGCGACCGGGACCCAGGTGGGCATCGGTGCGAACTCCCGCGAAGAGGCGATGTACCCCATCCTGGACAAGGATTCCGAAGGCCAGCCCCTGGACGGCAGCAAAGGCGCCTACACCCTGCGCTTCGCCAAGGACCAGCTGCCGCCCGTGGATGCCTTCTGGTCGGTCACCATGTACGGACTGCCGCAGCAGCTGCTGGTCAAGAATCCGATCAACCGCTATCTGATCAACTCGCCGATGCTGGCTGGATTGAAGAAGGATCCTGACGGTGGGCTGACGATCTACATCCAGGCGGATTCGCCCGGCAAGGAGAGGCAGGCCAATTGGTTGCCCGCGCCCAAGGGACCGTTCGTGATGTTCATGCGCTACTACCGTCCCAAGCCGGAGTTGCTGGACGGCCGCTGGACCACACCCGAAGTGATCAAGACGCCGGACGGCACCAAGCAGTAATTGCGCTCATCTGCAGCGAGGCGAGCATAGCAGAACTACCCCTCCAGCATTGCCAGGATCGGATTCTATGGCGCTCGAGCTTTCTTATGCCATCACCAATCAGGAGACCCTCTCATGACCGTCATAGCAAAGCTGATGGTCCTCGGCTGTGTGCTCCTAGCCGCCGAAGCTGCCGCGCAGAGTGCAGCTCCTGATGTAGGAGCGTCCAGCGACGACATCGCCCGCAAGCTAGCAGATCCCGGCGCGGCATTGATCTCCGTACCCTTCCAGTACAACTACCTGGGCTCGGTGGGCCCGGGAGGGGACTTTCACAACCAGCAGCTGAAGATCCAGCCAGTGATACCCTTCGTTGGGGAGAACGGCAAATTCATCCTACGGCCTATACTGCCGCTGAGCTGGAACCAGTTCCCCGAAGACAAACACGGCACCGGCGATTTGTTCGTGCAGGGATATTACATCCCCAAGACCGCCGCCGAGGCGGGTGGCACAGAGTTCGGTTTTGGTGCCGCCGCGTTGCTCGATACTGCCTCACACAACAGTCTGGGCACCGGAAAGTACTCACTGGGACCAGCGTTTATCGTCGTCCACAAGACCAAATCGTGGACGGTAGGCGCACTGGCCAACCACATCTGGTCGATTGGTGGCGATAGTGACCGCGACGATGTCAGCAGTACCAGCGTGCAGCCCTTCGTTACCCGTAACCTGCCCGATGGCTGGTCGCTCAGTTTCACATCGGAGACCAATTACAACTGGAAAGCCGCCAGTGGCGATGCGTGGACCGTTCCATTAGGCGCCACCGTTTCCAAGGTTCTGCGCTTCGGGCACACCCCGGTAAGCCTGGGCATAGGCGGGTTCTACAACGTGGACCGTCCGCAGTACGCCAGTCGATGGACAGGGCGCTTTTCGGTCACTCTTGTTTTCCCCGAGTAACCGACGTCGCTCCGTTGTGTTCTGCTACCGTCCCAGCGACTTGGGGGCTCTCTGGGTGTCCTAGCTGTTGAGTAGACTGCCCGTAGCCTTGTCGGTACTTGGCGCACCGCCGACCCAAGCGTGGAAGGCTTCCGCTGAGACACGAAGGCCCCCAAGTTGGGGCCTTCGTGTCGATCAGGCTCTCAGGCCCCGCCGCTCATAAGTAGCAGCTAGAGCGCCCGCTTTTGCACAGCGGGGCAATTGCTAATCCCTGCGTCACTGCGGGGAGCCGCCAGATGAGTGAGAGTCGGGACGTGCGGCGGGTCATCTCGGCAATCACATAAACATGCGCTTTTATGCGAAGGGGCGATGGATCCGGCGAGGCTGAAGCAGATGGAGAAGAAAAGTGCGATCAAAGCCGGTGTTTTCATCGAGGCGCAGTGCGGTGAGGTACTGCTTCTTGTATGACATCCTCAGGCGACGATCGCTGTAAGTCCAGAGCCGCCTGATGTCCACGGCAAACACGACGCGGGCTTGGTAGCGGCGCTGCAAACTCCCGACATGCGCTCTCCGTCTTCGTCACCAGTTCCAACGCATGCCCACCTTGCTGTTCCAAGATGTCTCAGCGCCGTTGAAGCTCCACGTGTAATCCACGTCCGCGAACAGGTAGCCGGTATCACTTACCTGCCACGTACCCCCCAGGCCGACCTCGCCCCAGCTGTCGCCGAGATCAGCCGTAAAAGGCACATACCCTGTCGCGCTGGAGAACTCTGTCCTGGGCGATCCGTTGAACTCGTGCCAGGCGTTCAGGCGAAGCCACGCATCGCTGGCCCGGGCGCCGCCGTTGCGGCCCTGGCCACTGCCGATGCGGTTGAGCCGGATGCCCAACCTGCCCACCGTGGAATCGCCGTCACTGTAGCGTACGCGCGCGATGTCATCGACCAGGTCGTCGACGTCCACGCGCTGCCAGATCACCTGCGCCTGGGGTCCGATTCTCCAACCGGTCAGATCTTCCGCGGTGTCACCCGAACCCAGGGCGAAGGGCCACCCGCCCTCCAACGAAAGAACCGTGCCATTGCCGTTGGTGAAGGTGTCGGGCAACCGTGTCGATCGCGCGCGCAGGTCATATGACGTGTATTGGGCCACGGCATCCAAGTAGCCGCCGCGGGCGTTGAACCCGGTCCAGTAGGCGCCGATCGTGCGGGCATCGAACTCGTCGCTGCCGGCGTGGAAGTCATGATCCAGGATGTTGTGGCGAACGTCTCCCTTGCCCTTGCCGTAGGCCAGGTAGCCACCTGCGTGCTGACGGTTGCCCTCCGAGTCGATGGAGCGGTAGAAGTCCAGCCCGATTTGAAGCGCTTGGAATCGGTAATCGAAGCCCGGGCCACGGTTTCCGTAGATTCCCTGGTTCCCGCCGTCCCGCTCGCCGTCGTGGGCCAGCACTCTCACCCATGCGCCATTCAAGCCGGTCCGGTCTTCGTCCAGATCGGTGCGCTGCCTCAGCAGGTGTTGGTCACCGACGCGCTCGTGCAGGGTGTCCACCAGCGCCCGGCCATACAGCGCGGACATGACCGGCAAGGCGGCGGCAAGCGACACCTCTTGCCGATATGCAGGCGTCGGTGGCACCGGTGGCATAGGGGGTGTCGGCGGCGGAACGGGCGGAGGGTCTGGCGGTGCCGGGCACGGCGGGACCGGAGCACCGGGGGCGGCGCAGTCGATTGTCGACCGCAGGAACCAGCTGTTCTGGTTGTCGGCCGAGCCGACGCCACTGGCACCTCCGCGGTAAAGGAAATACTCATACGGCCCGGCCACGACCGGGGCCGAAAGTGCGAATGTGTCAGCGGCTGTGGTCGCGTTGATCGCTTGGACCAACAAGATGCCGTCAGCGGCGGTAAGCGCGCCTACCCCGCCGGTGTTTCGCACCTGGATGGTGCCCGGCCCCGTCCCTGTGCCATCGAGGATGACCAGGCGATCAGAGGGCGAGTCATCGGCAGCGAGCCAAGCGTTCATCGCCAGCGTCCCATCGCCGGCATAGCGGTTCACGGTAAGCGTCTTGTAGCTGCTGGCCAATGTGGGTGAGCCGACAGGGGGAGCGAAATCGATCACGCTGGGGTCGTTGACCAGGTCGGTCAGCACCGACGAGCCGGTGAGGAACCACGTGCTGTCGATGAGCGTGACTGAGGACGTGCTGCCAAGGGCAGTCTGAGCGGAGCCTGTCAGCGTGGAGCGGGCGATGGTCAGGATGCCATCGGCCGCCGCGGAGCCGCCGGCAGCGGGGCCCACGTCCAGCCATTGCCCACTGCCACCTACCTGGGTATCGCTTAGATCAACCAACGCCCCAGTCCCGTCTATGGTCACCGTGCCGCCTTGGGCATTGCCCAGGCTCCCGCGGGCGAACCGGACTGAGGCATCTGCTCCCGTGAGCAACAGCGCAGGCACGGCAGCACCAGTAGCCGCAGAGTTCACCACCACGTTGGTCGCGTCCAGGGTTGCTGCATCGCTGACCTGGATTACCGGGGCGCCCGCCCCACCACCGCTGGCAGTCCCTCCACCCGACAGCACTGCGCTCGTGCCGCTGCCGTTCGCCGAGAGAGCGGTGCCGGGACCGGAGACGGCGATGCTGCCCGCATGGTTGAAGACAGCAGCATTGGTGAGGGAGATGCCGGTGCCCGTTGAGCCACTTGCCGAGACGGCCAATGACGAACCCCCGGCACCAGTAAACGTGCTTGCATCCAACTGGATGGCCGTCGCCGCGTTTTGTCCGACGCCTACCCGAAGCGTGCTCCCGGACTGAAGTTCGAAGGTGCTTGCGGCGATGCCGTTCAAGCCGAGATCACCGCCCGTGATGTCCGGAGTGCCCGGGCCAAACACGACGTCTCCAGAGTCGTTCCGAATGCCGACAGACCCTGCTCCGGTCGCAGTGATAGCACTGGTTCCATCGATGGTCAGGCTGGTGCCGTCATGCATCAGGGCACCAAAGCTGTTCGCGCCCGCTGAAACCGTCGTGTTCGTAAGGCGCCCGACAGCGCCCGTGGCCATGAACAGGCCCCAGCTTCCGGTGCCGACCTTGAACTGGCTGTCGGTGGCGGTGAGGCGGGCCGGTGCGAGTGCGCCATTGCCCCACCACCCCACGCTGTCATTGCCGAGCGTGATCGAGCTGCGGAGGACATTTGATCGGGAGCCTGCGATGGCGCCTGTGTAGGACCCGGCGAAGTAGTTGTAGATGCCGAGCGAGTAGCTGCCTGCGGTAATCGTGCTGTCGGTCAGGTTCAACTCGGCCTCGCCCCCGACCAACGCTCCACGGGTCCGGCCGGTGCCAGCGATTCCATCGCCCAACGTGACGGTCATGTTCGACGCATTGATCTGGCCCAGAGCACTTTGACCCGGCAGACCGCCCCCAGGTCCGGAGTTGGTGATCTGGAACGCGGTGGCCAACGTGGTGGGCAGGTTGACCACCGTGCCGTTGGCGTTGACCACACCGCCTCCGAACGCCGTCAGCGCTGCGAGGGTCATGGTCGGCGAGTAGGTGTTGGCGGGATTGAGGCCCACTACCGTCCCCGCCCCCAGGTTGAGCACGCCCCCCGTGGTCGCGATGGCGTTGGCCAGGGATTGGGGTGCCATGTAGATCGTGGTGTTGGTGAACGTGCCGGTTGCGACCGCATAGGCGCCATCTGGCCCACTGAACACGGTGATTGGGCTGAAGAAGCCCGCGCCGCCGGTCGGTATCTCGGCCACGATGTTGTAACCGTTGAATGTGGCCGTGGTGCCATACCCCACCCGGACCACGTCCCAGGTCGTCCCGGGGATTGTTGCATCGGGTAGCTCGTGAGCGGCTCCATCGCACAGCGATACCACGCGGGGGGTGGTCTGGATGCCTTGACAGCCAACCCCCTCTGACGGTGCGGTCAGCAGCGTCGTTCCCGACAGCGTCGGCAAAGGCTCCAAACCATCGTCCGGGGGCGGGGCCGCGAATGTTGCGTAGCTCATGAAGCACGCGGATGCCAACGCGGTCAGCCGCAACGCCTCTCGAGAGCGCCCCCGGACATCCCCCGTCCCTATTGCCATACCCATCGGCTTAGATGACATGTCGAGCTCCACTTGGGAACATCGAGTCTATTTTTGCCTCCCGCCACGCGCATCCGCACAACTGCCGGTTATTCGCCAGTATGTTTACTGATTTCCGGTGTGCCAACCAGCTCCTACACGCCACTCAGAGACGAATCGTGAGCACCCTAGCCATGATAACGATCCCTAATCACCCACGACGACCGCATATCCGCTTTCGGCCAAGAGACGACGTGCACAAGATTTGGCTCAGTAGGAACAGTGACGTAGATCAAGTGCAAGTTGAGCTGGTTCGCGGATCCCCGCCCGCCGCCCGCCGCCCGCCGCCCGCCGGGGAGGATCACTGGTCAGAGCGACAGGCTCACTGGTAATGGTTCGATTTTCGCCACGAACTCAGTGACGATGCAGCCACCCTGCCCGCAAAAGTGGCGCGTTTGACCTGTTGAGTGTGCTATTTCTTCACGATGTAGCTATAACGCCCGCAGTTGTGCGCCTTTGCCTTCGGTAACATTGTCAGTGGCTGAGCTATGAGGCTGGAGCTGTTGTCCGGTCTCCAGTCACTCGCAATGAATACCTTGCAATGACCAGGCTACCTGCTCTCGCCTTTTTAGCGTAGCGGTTGCTCGAAATGAATTCGGCACCTGCCAAGCCTACCGAACATGGTCCTTCGTTGATTTGGGCTGCACCACTCTCATTGAGGCAGAGGCAAATGGAGAACTTGAGCACCTTTGCTCAGATGAGCATCGTTGCTGGCATCGTCTTGTCGTTTCCGGTTTCTGTAGTGATCGTGGTCCTACTGGTCGTTCGCTCATATAGCCGGTCCGAAGCAAGTCGCCCACCCAAGCGCAGAAGACGACCGCGGCGACGCGCTAAAGCGCGTTATGCGACAAAGTGGCCTACGAAAGCTGCTAACGATGATTGAAGCTGCCGCGTCCACTCATCAGGAGCCTCGATGGAGCAAACCACTGCAGCGGCCAGACCAGCCATGTGGAGCTTGCTCAAACCTAGGGCAGTAGCAAGCCCGCGTTCAGGCTAGGGTTCGCTCCCCCATAGTCTGTGCAGGCTCGCTCCCCCATAGTTTGTCCAATCCGCACGAACTATGGGGTCATGGCTAAGATCGCGTCGGCAAAGTTCCCTGGAATGCCCTTGTATTTATGTACTGCTCAGTTTGATATTCAGGGCTAATTGGGGTGACTAACGGATAATTCACACCTGTCGCCAGCAGCGATTTCCCCTCCCCTCTGCTGGCGGACAAAACCAAAAAATACAAAGGTGTCCCCGAAAATGAAGACTTCCCTGCTTGCTCTGGGTCTGCTGGCTGCACTGCCGTTCGCTGCGTCGGCAACCGACGGTCTGTCGTACAACTATGTTGAAGGCGGCTACGTGAACACCGATGCCAAGGGCGGCGACGCTGATGGTTGGGCGGTGAAGGGCTCGGTCGCCGTGGCGCCGAACTTCCACATCTTCGGTGACTACAACGCGCAGGAAACCAAGCGCGGCAGCAACGATGTGGACCAGTGGAAGGTCGGTGTCGGCTACAACTACGGCATCGCCCCGACCACCGATCTGGTCGCCCGCGTTGCCTACCAGAAGTTCGATCCGAAGCACGGCCTGGACTTCAACGGCTACTCGACCGAAGTCGGCGTGCGCAGCGCGTTCACCCCGAACTTCGAAGGCTACGTGATGGCCGGTTACGAGGATTACAGCAAGAAGCACGGCATCAACCCGGACGGCGAGTTCTACGGCCGCGTCGGCGCCCAGGCCAAGCTCAACCAGAACTGGGGCCTGGCCGGCGAAGTGAAGCTGGCCAAGGGCGGCGACAAGGAATGGTTCGTCGGTCCGCGCTTCACCTGGTAATACGCGATACGCAACACCGCGGTACGTTGTTGGATGGCGCGGTCTCTCTCCCCTGCGCCATGAAGCCCGGCTCACGCCGGGCTTCACTTTTACAGCAGCCGACCAACGGTCGGCTCTACCTGCACGGCCGTCGCGGTTTTTTTGCGGTTGGCATGGCGACACCCTCGTCGGTACGCCACGAAACAACCCGGCCACGTGCCGGGTTGTTTCGTTCTGGCGTGGCCCAGCGCCCGACCCATCCGCCGTCGCGCCTGAAGGGACTCAGAGCGCGCTTCATGCCTGCAACGCGGATGGAAGAAGAACCCAAAAAAAACCCCGGCGTCTGCCGGGGTTTTTCGTGCCTCACTTGAACAGCGTGTCCGGATACTCCGGCTTCTGCTCGCGTGCCAACAGCGCACGCAATCCTTCTTCCGGCGTCTGCTCACCGTGCAGCACCGCGCGCACGCGGTCGGAGATGGGCAGGTCGATGCCGTGACGGCGCGCCTGGCGCATCACCTCATCAGCGGTCTGCACCGACTCGACCACCTGGCCGATCTCACGGACCGCATCGGTCAACGTCTGGCCACGGCCCAAGGCCAGGCCCAGGCGACGGTTGCGTGACAGATCGCCGGTGCAGGTCAGCACCAGATCGCCCAGCCCGGCCAACCCCATCAGGGTCTCCGGCTTGGCACCGATCGCCGCGGCCAGCCGCAGCATTTCGTTGAGGCCACGGGTGATCAGGCCGGCACGGGCGTTGAGGCCCAGCTGCATGCCATCGGCGACGCCGGTGGCCACGGCCAGCACGTTCTTCATCGCACCGCCGAGCTCGGCACCGACCATGTCATCGCCGGTGTAGGCGCGGAACGCCGGACCGTGCATGGCATCGGCCACCTGCTGGGCGAAGTCCGGCGCGTCACCGTGCACGGTGATCGCGGTCGGCAGGCCCTGGGTGACCTCCTTGGCGAACGACGGACCGGTCACCACCGCCAGCGGCACGTCCGGCCCGAGGACCTCACGTGCCACTTCGTGCAGGAACCGACCGGAGCCGGGCTCGAAGCCCTTCGTCGCCCAGGCCACGCCGGCATCGGCCGGCCGCAACGGTGCCAGCGCACGCACGGTTTCACCGAAGGCGTGCGAGGGCACCACCACCAGGATCCAGGCAGCGTCCTTGACGGCAGCAGCCAGATCGGTGGTCGCGCGCAGCGACTCGGGCAGCGGAATGCCCGGCAGATAACGGGTGTTCTCGTGGCGCTGGTCGATGGCCTCGACCATCGCCGCATCGCGCCCCCACAGCACGGTCGGATGACCGTGCCGCGCGAGCAGGCTCGCCAGGGCGGTGCCCCAGGAGCCGGCGCCGAGAACCGCGATTTTGTCTGCGTGGTTGCTCATCCGTACTGCAGCGCCGATCAGGCGTTGCCGGCCGGCTCGGAATCGGCGAGCGAGGTTTCGCCCTGTTCCTGGCGCTGGCGCAGGGTTTCGGCGTACAGGCCTTCGAAGTTGATCGGCTGCAGGAAGAACGGCGGGAAGCCGCCGGCCTGGATCAGCTCGCTCACCAGCGAACGCACGTACGGGAACAGGATGTTCGGGCACTGGGTGCCGAGCAGCACGTCGATCGACTGCGGGTCCAGGCCGACCAGGCCGAACACGCCGGCCTGCTGCACTTCGGCCACGTAGGCGGTCTTCTCGCCGGCCTTGCAGGTCAGGGTCACGGCCAGCACGACTTCGAAGGCGCTCTCGCCCAGGCGCTGCACGCGCTGGTTCAGGTTGAGCTGCAGTTCCGGCTGCACGGCGTCATTGAAGACGGCCGGAGCGTTCGGCGATTCGAACGAAACGTCCTTGACGTAGATCTTCTCGACGGTGAACGAGGGACCGGTTGCGGCGTCGACCGGCGCGACAGCGCCGTTGGTGTTCTCTTCGGACATTTCCTGTTGCTCCAAAAATGAATGCTGTAAAAACGGATTGTTACATGCCCTGCGATGGGGGCGCTGTGCGCCGCGTACAAGGCGTGCGCTGCAATCCGATGGGGATCAGTTGCGGCCCTTGACCAGCGGCAACTCGGCCTGCTGCCACGCCGGGATGCCACCGTCGAGCACGTTGACCTGGGTGAAACCGGCCTTCTTGAGCGCCTTGGCGGCCGTCTCGGAGGCATTGCCACTGCGGCACACCAGCACCACCGGGCTCTGCTGGGCCTTGGCGACCAGCTTGTGCTCCGGACCGAACTGCGCCGGCTGCACGTTGCGGCTGCCCGCGATATGGCCCTTCTCGAAATCGCTGCTCGAAGACAGATCGACCACGATGGCGCCACCGGCATTCATCAGCTGGGTCAGTTCGGCCGGCTTGAGCGACTTGAAGCCGCGGAACAGGCGGCGGACTTCGGTCACGATGATGGCCACGGTCAGGCCGACCAGGGCCATCGACAACATCGGGTTTCGGCCGGCAAAGGCCAGCAACTCTTCGTAATTCACTAAGATCACGGGTCGATAAGCGGGCGCCGATTGTCGCACATGCGGGCGAATCGGCGTCCAGCCCCGTGCGGGCGGGGGTCAGCGTTCCTGCCAGAGGTCCGGCAGGCCGTTGGCCTGGAGCCAGCGCTTGCCCTCGGCGTCCCAGCGCCAGATCTCCCGGACCCGTACCGTCCGCTCGGACTGGGTGTTGTTGTTGATCACCCGCACCTCGGCGTTGCGCCCGACCCGGCCATCGGGCAGCGGCACGTTGTCGCCGGCGCGATAGCTGGAGATCTTCACCTGCTCGAAGCGGCGCAGTTCCAGGTCGGTCATCGGGTGGGCACGGGCATAGTCGGGATCCAGGTACGGCAGCGCGTCCTCCACGGTGCCCCAGCGCATCGTGGCGTCGTACTTGACCTGGGTCTCCTCCAGTTCCTTGCGCTGCTTCCTGGTGGTCTTCTGCTCGGCAGCCAGTGCGCTCACGCTGGTCAGCGCGAACAAGGCGATCAGCAGGATCTGAAGCGTACGGCGCATGCGAATTCCCCAATAGGCAAGGCGCCCATCCTACCGCCTGGCGAAGGCCACGAAACGGCCGCTCAGTTCCGCCGCGGCCTTGTCGCCCTCGCCCGGCTGGCGGGCGGTAAGGCTGATGCGGGCCTTGCCGCGCTGGGCGAAGGTGGCCAGGAAGCTGTCCCAGTCGGTTTCCGCATCGGCCTGGGCCTGTGCGTGCAGATCGCCATAGACCGGGGCGAGGTAGCGGATATGGCTGTCGGCGACGTAGACATCCGCATCGAACCCGGCCAGGCGCAGGCGCAGGGTCACCAGCGCCCACCCGGACAGGGTCAGGGCCGAGGCCAGGCTGCCACCGAAGGCATTGCCCTTGTCGTTGACGTTGGCCGCCAGCGGAGCGTGGATGTGCAGGACGCCATCGCGGTAGTCGTGGACCCGGATCTGCATGGCCGCCACCGGCGGCATGGCATCCAGGACATGCTGCAGCGCGGACAACTGCGCCGGCAGGGAATCGGTTGCGGACATCTGGCTGATCACGTCACATCAAAGGGCTCGCATAATGCCCGCAATGAACACCGAAACGAAAGTCGCGCCCTGGACCCTGATCTCGCTGCGCCCGCGCGGCCAGCATGCGCCGCTGCGGCGTGCGGCGAAGGCGGCGGGTGCCCACCTCATCGCGCTGTCGCCGTGGGCGCTGCAGGCCCAGCGCGATACTGCCGCCCACGCCGACCTCACCGCCGCGCTGGCGGCCGAGCGGGTGGTCTTCAGCAGTCCCGCCGCGGTGGAGGCCGCCGCGCGCCTGGTGGATCTGGCCGCACCCCACCCGGGGCAGTGGCTTGCCCTGGGCGCCGGCACGGCGGCGGCGCTGCACCGCCAGGGCGCGCAGGACATCGCCGCACCGGCACGGATGGACAGCGAGGGCCTGCTTGCGTTGCCGGCATTGGCTGACCTGCGCGGCCTGCGCGCGGGCCTGGTCACCGCCCCCGGCGGCCGCGGGGTGATCGCGCAGACCCTTGAGCAACGTGGTGCCCAACTGCTGCGCGCCAACGTCTATGCGCGCCAGCCGCTGCCGCTGGCCCCGCGCACCCTGCAGCGCCTGCGCCGTGCGGCCATGCCCTGGGTGCTGGCGCTGAGCAGCGGCGAGGCCCTGGCGCTGTTGCTGGCGCAGTTGCCCGACGATCTGCAGGCACCGCTGCGCGCGGCCACCGTGGTGGCCGCCAGCGAGCGGCTGGCCGCACAGGCGCGCGCCGCAGGCTTCGGGCAGGTGCGGGTCGCCGCCGGGCCGATGCCGGCACAGTTGGTTGCGGCTGCACACGCCGCGCTCATCCCGCCCGCATCTTCCTGAACCGGGAACCGGGGCGGTCTTGCAGGGGCCTTGGGCGGCGGGCGATGCTGTGCGCCACGTCGCTCGCCAGCCAAGCGGATTGCCCGGCGCGCGCGACAAGGATGCCCGTATGAATGACCCTGTTTCGCCCCCCTCTCCGAGCCGCCCCCTGCGCTGGATCGTGCCGATCACGGCGCTTGTCGTGTTGGCCGGCGGCGGCGCCTGGGGCTGGACGCAGTGGCAATCGCGACAGGCGCAGGAACGACTGCGGGAAGAGAACGACCAGCTGCAGGTGCAGGGCCTGCTGGACAGCGTGGAAGCACTGCGCCGCGACCAGCGTTCGACCTCCCAGCGCGTGCAGGACGCCGCCGCCACCAACCGCGTGCTGCGCGATGAAATGCTCGGCCTGAGCCAGCGCAATGCGCTGCTTGAAGAGAACCTGGCCAAGCTGGCCGACAGCACCCGCCACGGCGCGCAGGCACTGCAGCTGGAAGAAGCCGAACTGTTGTTGAGCCAGGCCGGCCAGCGGCTGGCCTATGCCGATGACGCAGAAGGCGCCAAGCGCCTGTACGCGTTGGCGGCCGCCTCGCTGGACGATGTGCAGGGGAACGAGTATCTGAACCTGCGGCAGGCATTGATGCAGGAGCGCAATGCGGTGGACGCGCTCGGCCCCGGGGTGCGCGCGCAGACCCAGGCACGGTTGGCCCGGTTCGCCCAGGCCCTGACCACCCTGCCCGAACAGATCGACGCCCCCGCCGATACCGCTGGCGCCACGCCCTGGTGGCACCAGGTGCTGGCGCCGTTCGTGACCATCACCCCCACCCGCCTGCAGGGCCCGCTGACCGAAGCCGACCGCGTGGCCGCGTGGGATTCGCTGCAGCTGGAACTGACCTTGGCGCGGGCAGCGGTGGAGCGCGGCGATCAGCCGGGCTATCTCCAGGCGCTGGACCGCGTTGCCCTGTGGCTGCCGCGGCTGTGGCCGGATTCACCTGCTCTGCGCGAGCAACGTGCTGAACTGCAGCAACTACGCGCCTGCGAGCTGCGTCCATCGCTGCCCGAACTGGGCAGCACCCTGCAGCAACTGCGCTCGATGCGTAACGGGAGATAATCGATGAAGCCCTTTCAATCTCTGGTGGTCCTGCTCCTGGCCGTGGCCTTGGGCGTGATCGCCTCACAGTGGCTCGGCACCGAACAGCTGCGCCAGTTCGGCGAAGTGATCTACCGCTACGGCGGCACCGACTACCGCTCCACCGTGCCCCAGGTCGCCCTGATGGTGCTGGTCGGGCTGCTGGTGCTGTGGCTGCTGTGGAGTCTGCTGGCCTCGCCGTTCCGCGCCTGGGGCCGCTACCGCCGCAAGCAGGGCCGCGCGCGCCTGACCGAAGGCCTGCAGGCGCATGAACACGGCCACTGGCAGCGTGCGGAAAAACTGCTGACCAGTGCGGCTGAAGACAAGGAAGTGAGCGCTGTCGCCATGGTGACCGCAGTGCGCAGTGCGCAGGCGCGCGATGACGACGCTGCGGTCAATCAGTACCTGCAGCGCCTGGCCACCGAAGATGCCACCAGCCATGCCCTGCTGCTGGCCGAGCGCCTGCTGGTGCAGGAACGCCCGGTCGATGCGATCAACGTGCTGGACGTTGCCGCGATCCAGCCGCTGCCGCCGCGTGGCCTGTGGCTGCGCACCGAAGCGCTGGCACGTGCCGATCGCGCGCATGAGGCCTATGGCCAGCTGGGCGCACTGCGCAAGCAGAAGGTCCTGCCGGATGCAGCCGTGGCCGAACTGGAAGTCCGCCTGGCCGCACAGTCGCTGCTGGAAGCCGGTGACGTCAACGCGCTGGCCGCACAGTGGGAAGCCACGCCAAAGGCCCTGCGCAGCGATCCCGATGTCGTCTCCGCCTATGCGCTGCGCGCAGTGGCACTGGACTGGGACGAACCGGCCCTGCTCAACCTCGAACAGGCACTGGACACGCGCTGGGACGAATCGGTGGTGACGCTTTACGGCCAGATGCCGGTGGAAAAGCTGGCCACGCGCCAAGCCAATCTGCAACGCTGGTTGACCACGCAGCCCTCCAGCCCCGCACTGCTGCTGGCGCTGGGCCGCATTGCCGCCCGTCAGCGCCAGCACACGCTGGCCGAGGATTACCTGCACCGCGCGATCGCCGCCGGCGCCGGCCCGGCCGCGTGGGAAGCGTTGGGCGAGGTGTTCCTGGATCGCGGCGAGACCGCACTGGCCTCGCAGTGCTTCGCCAATGCCCTGCGCCAGCAGCGCGGCGACGACAGCGTGGCGCTGGCCCGTGCATCGGCCACCCCTCCGCTGGATCCGATCGTGCCCGAGCGCGCCACCATCGAAGAGCAATCACTGATGGGCGAACCGGCCCCGGTGCAGGATCGCCTGCACGTGGAACAGGGGCGCGTGCACGTCGAAGAAGATCGCCTGCACGTGGAACGCGACGAGTTCGGCAATCCGCGCCTGCCGTAAAGGGCGACGCGGCACCCGGTAGTGCCGGCCGCTGGCCGGCAATGCGGGGCCTCTGAGACGGTGTGGAGGAGCCGGCCAGCGGCCGGCACTACCAGAGCCCAATGGTGCACATCTCCGCCAGATACAAAAAAAGAAGGCCGCCCCGGGGCGGCCTTCTTCGTTCAATGCAGCCGGCGATCAGCGCTCGACGATCGCCACCACGCCCATGCCACCGGCGGTGCAGATCGAGACCAGCGCGCGACCACCGCCGCGTTCGGCCAGCTGCTTGGCCGCCGTGGCGATCACGCGGGCGCCGGTGGCGGCGAACGGGTGGCCGGTGGCCAGCGAGGAACCCAGCGGATTGATCTTGGCCGGGTCGATCTTGCCCAGCGGCGCATCCAGGCCGAGGCGGTTGCGGCAGTAGTCTTCGCTTTCCCACGCGCGCAGCGTGCACAGCACCTGGGCGGCGAACGCTTCGTGGATTTCGTAGAGGTCGAAATCCTGCAGGGTCAGGCCGTTGCGCTTGAGCATCTCCGGCACGGCGATGGTCGGCGCCATCAACAGGCCTTCGCCGTGCACGAAATCAACGGCCGCCACCTGCGAATCACGCAGGTAGGCCAGCGGTTCGTGGCCGTGCGCGCGCGCCCATTCCTCGCTGGCCAGCAGCACCGCCGAGGCGCCGTCGGTGAGCGGGGTGGAGTTGGCGGCGGTCAGCGTGCCGCGGCCGGAGACCTTGTCGAACGCCGGCTTCAGCGTGGCCAGCTTTTCCAGCGAGGTATCGGCGCGCAGGATGTTGTCGCGCTCCACGCCGCGGAACGGCGCGATCAGATCGGTGAAGAACCCGCGCTCATAGGCGGCGGCCAGCTTCTTGTGCGAGGACACTGCCCACTCGTCCTGCGAGTCGCGGGAGATGTTCCACTCCTTGGCCATGTCTTCGCAGTGGTCGCCCATGCTCTTGCCGGTACGCGGCTCGGCCACGCCCGGGAACTCCGGCTTGAGCTCGCTCAGCTTGAAGCCGCGGGTCAGTGCCTTGAGCTTGTCGCCGGTGCTCTTGGCGCGGTTGGCCGCCAGCAGGCGCGCGCGCAGCTTCTTGCCATAGACGATCGGCACATCGGAGGTGGTGTCCGAACCGCCGCCGATGCCCGAATCGATCTGGCCCAGCGCGATCTTGTTGGCCACCGCGATGATCGTATCCAGCGAGGTGCCGCAGGCGCGCTGCATGGTGATACCGGGGGTCAGCGGAGACAGGCCCGAGGACAGCGTGGCTTCGCGGCCGAGGTTCCAGTCGCTGGAGTGCTTGATCACCGCGCCCATCGCCACTTCGCCCAACTGCTGGCCGTGCAGGCCGAAGCGTTCGACCAGCGCACCGAGGGTGCGCACCGACATACCGAGGTTGCCGACGTCCGAATAAGCCGTGTTCTGGCGACAGAACGGAATGCGGACGCCGCCGAGGATGGCGACGGGACGGGCGTTGGGCATGGAGATACCTGGCATGGGAGGGGTGTCTGCAACATGGCCTGCACGAAGGAGCAGGCATAATGGGGCCAAGTGTAGCTGCCGCCCTGTGATGGGCCAACCGTGAAACCATGAGCAAACCCGACCACGGCATGAATGCCATTGGCGTACTGGCATTGGAACTGGCCGGCGGCGACGCCCCGCGCCATGCCGCGCTGTCCTCCGAACAGGCTGGTGAACTGGCCGAGCGCGTCGGCCGCGATCTGGCCAAGCTGGTGCCCGGCGTCAGCGGGCTGGACTTCGTGTTCGCCGGCGCCCATTTCGATCCGGCGGAAATCCTGCGCCCGGGCTGGCCGGTGCACCGGCGCCTGGAAGAACTGCAGATGCGCGCCCCGGGCCGCAACCAGGGCCCGCGCGTGCTGGCCTTTGGTGCCGGCGCCGACGGCGATGTGCCGTTGCCGTTCCAGGCCGATGCCAGCCTGACCGGTGGCGGCCTGCGGGTCGTCCCGTTCCTGCTGACCGGCACCGAAGTCGTCCAGACCCAGGCCGTGGCCGAAGCACTGGAAGAGGTGCTGCTGGCCCAGGGCATGGCGCAGGCCGATACCGCGCTGCAGGCGCAGAACGCCTTCGGCGCGCAGATCGAGCACGCCCGCTATTTCACGGTGAATGATCTCGCCGCGATGATGTCGATGCAGTACGACAACCAGGGCCTGGCGATTCTTTGGCCGCTGATCGAAACCGCGCTGATGGCACCGCACGTGGAAGAGTGGCTGGATGCCGCGCCGGAGCCGCTGCTTCGATACGCTGATGGCGAAGTGCGTATGGCGCTGTTCGATCCCGCCGGCTGGTGTGCGTACTACAACCACGGCACCGGCGACTGCGATCGCCTGCAGGGCATCTACGACCAGTACCTGATCCGCCAGCGGCAGATGGCCGCCGTGCTCGAAGCGCATGGCCTGCCGGTGCTGTTCGTGCATTGCGAGGCCGGACAGGACGCGCGCGAGCTGCTGGCGCGTTGACGGTAGTGCCGGCCGCTGGCCGGCTCCCTCGGGAAAATCGATATCGCTCATTGCAGCCACGCATGGCGTGGCTCTACCAACGTTCAAAAAAACGCCGGCTTTCGCCGGCGTTTTTCGTCAAACACGGCCCGGATTACGGGGCCGCTTTGATCACCGCACAGGCCAGGCGCGCACCGGCATTGCCGGTCGGCTGGGTCTTGTAGTCATCCGCGTCGGCATGGACGATCAGGCCGCGGCCGATGATGTCAAAGCCATCCCCCTTGCCGATGTTTACGTTGGTCGACACCGGGGCGTCGACCACGGCGTTGCCCTGGGCGTCGGCCTTGATGTTGGGCATGTCGCCGCCGTGATGCGGTTCGCTGGCCACGCTGCCATGGTCTTCCTGGCCCGGGTTGAAGTGGCCGCCGGCGCTGGCGCCGTCCGGCGCGCTGCAGTCGCCCTTCTCATGGATGTGGAAGCCGTGCTCGCTGTTCGGCTTCAGGCCGCTGACCTGGCCTTTCACGTGCACCTTGCCGTCAACGACGCTGAAGGTCACGGTGCCTTTGACGTCATTGCCCTGGGTGGCCGCGAGATCGGCACTGGCGGTGTGGTTGGCATGGGCTTCGCTGGTCATCGCCGGCGGTGCCTCGGGGGTCGCTTCAGCGGTCGGCTGGGCGGCAGTGGCTTCGGCGGCCGGGGTGGCTTCAGGGGTGGTGTCGGCCGGCTTGTTGCAGGCGGTCAGGCCGAGCGCGGCGATGGCAGCGAACAGCGTGGTGTGGATCAGGCGCATGTGGATCTCCTTGCGGGTAGCGTTGGTAGAAACGACGTCGTGGGAGGGCGCGATCAGCGCACGACCCGGATGACGCCGCAGGCAATGCGGGCGCCGGCGTTGCCGGCCGGCTGGCTGCGGTAATCGTCGGCGTTGGCGTGCACGATCAGTGCACGCCCGGCGATATCGGTGGCTGCGCCGCCGCCAAGCGTAACCGCTGGCAGGCGGATGTCGACATTGACGCGACCCTGCGCATCGGCGCGCAGGTTGTCCATGTCACCGGCGTGATGCGCACCGGCACTGTTGCGGCCGTGCGGCTGACCGGCGGGATTGAAATGCGCGCCAGCGCTGCTCGCGTCGACCGCACTGCAGTCGCCGCGCTCATGCACGTGGAACCCGGCCACCTGCAGCGGCTGCAGGCCACCGATGACCCCGGTGATGTGCACGCCACGGGCATCCGGCACCAGCGCCAGGCGACCACTGACCAGACTGGCCGAGGCCGGCGACAGGTTGGCCTCGGCCATCTGCGCGGTGCTGACCACCGGTACGACGGGGGCGACGGGGCGCGGCGGCGGTGTGCTGCCGCAGGCGGCCAGACCGACCGTGATCGCCGCAGCGAGGACGACATGGGAACTGCGCATGGGAAGACTCCTTGGTTGCAAACTAACCGTGTGCTCGTCCACAGGCCATGAAAGCGGCCCGGACATGGCGCACACGCGGTGTGGACATGCGGTTCATCCGCCGCGACGGCGGCCGGCGCCGAGCTTGCGGGTCAGGGTGTTGCGGCCCATGCCCAGCCGCGCGGCGGCCTCGGCACGGCGGCCGTGGGTGATCTGCAGCGCCGCTTCGAGCAGGGCCTGGTCGACCCGATCGCGCACCTGCGCGTGCAGGCCTTCGGCACCTTCGGCCAGACGCTGGCGCGCCCATGCCGAGAGCAACGTTTCCCACTGCCCCGGATCGCCGGCACTGCGCGAGCGCGGTGCGCCGGCACCGCGGTGCAGTGCGCTGTCCACATCGGCCACGCCGATGCTGTCGGCCGCGGCAAGCGCCGCCATGCGCCAGCACACGTTCTCCAGCTCACGCACGTTGCCGGGCCAATCGTGTTCGCGCAGCGCCTGCAGCGCCGCCGCGGTCAGCCGCTTGGGTGGCGTATCCAGTTTGCGCGCGGCCGCGGCCAGGAAGGTCTCGGCCAGTTGCGCGACATCGTCGCGACGCTCACGCAGCGGTGGCAATCGCAACCGCACCACATCCAGCCGGTGCAGCAGATCGGCGCGGAAGCGCCCCTGCGCGACCAGCGTTTCCAGATCCTGATGGGTCGCGGCGATCACACGCACATCGACCCGGATCAACTCGCGCCCGCCGACGCGGAAGAACTCGCCCT
The DNA here is from genome assembly GCF_039673135.1 of Stenotrophomonas sp. TWI1151. Classification (NCBI taxonomy): domain Bacteria; kingdom Pseudomonadati; phylum Pseudomonadota; class Gammaproteobacteria; order Lysobacterales; family Lysobacteraceae; genus Stenotrophomonas; species Stenotrophomonas sp. TWI1151. The sequence goes on along the minus strand of NZ_JBDJLA010000002.1, from coordinate 206,938 downwards.
CGGCCAGCACGCGCAGCAGGCGCGTCTGCAGCGGCAACGGCATGTCGCCGATTTCATCCAGGAACAAGGTGCCGCCATTGGCCTGCTCGAAGCGGCCGATATGGCGACGCTGTGCACCGGTGAACGCACCCGCCTCGTGGCCGAACAGCTCGCTCTCCAGTAGTTCGGACGGAATGGCCGCGGTATTGAGGGCGACGAACGGCCCCTGCACGCGCGGCGACTCGTGGTGCAGCGCATGCGCGACCAGCTCCTTGCCGGTGCCGGTTTCGCCGTTGATCAAGACCGACAACGGCGCCTGCGCGAGGCGCCCGATCGCGCGGAACAGCGCGCGCATCGCCGGCGTATCGCCGACCAGCTGCGGACGCTGATCGGGCGGTATCGTGCTGGCGGTCTCGCTCGGCTCGGCCAAGGTGACATCCGGGGCCGGCAGGACGCGCTGCGCCAGGGCGACCGCATCGTCCAGATCGAATGGCTTGGACAGGAACTCCTGTGCACCGCCGCGGAAGGCACCTGCGGTGCTCGCCACATCGGTATAGGCCGACATCACGATCACCGGCAGCTGCGGATGCGCTGCCTTGAGCTTGTCGAGCAACACCAGCCCATCATCGCCGGGCATGCGGACATCGGTGAACAGCAGATCCGGCGGCGCCTGCTCGGCGAGCATCGCCAGCGCGGCAGCCGCACCGTCGAACCCTTCGACACGGTAGCCAGCCTCGCGCAGCGCGGTGCACAGCACGAAGCGCACCGCGCGGTCATCGTCGACCACCCAGACGCGCTGGGCGGTGGTGTCGACCTGGTCAGCCATGGGCGGCAGTGTCCTCGGCGGGGGTGCCCTGCCCGATCGGCAGCAGCACGGTGAAAACGGTATGGCCCGGGCGCGAGCGGTAGGTCAGGGTGCCGCGATGCTCGCGCGCGACCTGCTGCGCCAACGCCAGGCCCAGCCCGGTGCCTTCGGCGCGGCCGCTGACCAGCGGCAGGAACAGATGCTCGGCCAGGTCTTCGGGCACGCCACGGCCGTCATCGGCGATTTCCAGCCGCAGCGCCAGCGGATGCAGTTGATCGGTGATGCGCACGCCGTGCTCCACGCGCGTGCGCAGCGTCACGGTGCCCGCACCGGCCTGGATCGCATTGCGGACCAGGTTCCACACGGCCTGGGTGAGGCGGTCCGCATCGCCATCGAATTCGGGAATGCTGGGGTCGTAATCGCGCTGGATCCGGACCGCCCAGCCACCCTCGCTCTCGGCCAGGCGCAGGACGCGTTCCAGCGAGGCATGAATGTTGAGCGGTGCATGCGGCGCGGCCGGTGCGGGTGACAGCAGTTGCTCGAGCAGGCCGTTCAGGCGTTCGATCTCCGAGCCGATCAGCTCGATCAGTTCACGCTCGTCCGGATCGCGTTGCGCGTTGCGGCGTGCCAGCAGCTGGGCCGCGCCCTTCAATCCCGCCAGCGGGTTGCGCAGCTCATGCGCCAGGCCCTTGAGCGCGGCACTGAGCGCGCTGGGCAGCGCCTGGGTGGGGTCCAACCCCGGGAATTCATCGACCGGATGCGCCTCCAGCAGCCAGCCGCCCTCGTCCCAGCGGCTGAGCCACCCCTCGGCAAAGCGCGGCGCATCGCCCGGCAGCGCCAGGGCCAGCCGGTGCAGGCGCAGGGTGTCGCGCTCATCGCGGGCCAGGAAGTGGGCCAAGGCGTCGCCCTGGGCCTCCAGCGAAGCCAGCGGCTGGCCCAGCAGGCGGCGCACGCTCACGCCCAGCCAGCGGGCGAAGGCCGGATTGCAGCCCACCACACGGCCGCTGGCGTCGGCCCAGGCGACCGGAGTGCCGAGGGCGTCGAGGGCGGGAGGCGGGAGCGTGGTGGTCATTGCACCAATGTAGTGCAAAACGAAGGTGGGTTGAGCGTAGGAGGACTGTGGACGGAGTAGATCGCCGAGAGATTCAGGTCAAATCAAACGGTGCCGGAGTGCTGCTTCAGTGCGTCTACCAAGTCCGCCTCGAGCCCGGCAACTGTTCCGTAGATCCCATTGGCCAAAAGCACCAACTCGTCTTCGAGACCATCGAACGCATAGTAGACATCCTCCGGAAGCTGCGTCGCACGCGCCACCTGCATGGCGGTCCGGCACGTGTCCAACGCCGAGCGCTGACCGGACTGGAACTGCGCCAGCAAGTCCTCCAGCAGCCAGCGGCCGGCGGCTGGCCAATCGGCATGGGCCGTAACGGCTTGCAGCGCATCCAGAGCTGCATTGCGGTCATACGCGGTGGCGATTTCGATGATCTCGATGGCCGGCGTATCGCGTGCTTCGATCCGGGCGTACGCCCATTCCCGGCTGGCCTCCTCATCCAGCACGCCCAAGACCAGTCCAATCCGGAAGAAAGCGCAGGCCGTTGCGTCGTCTGCGACATCTAGAGAAGTTGTGTGCATGGTCAGTCTGTACCTAGACATGCTCCAGGATATTTACCAGCTGGCCCAACGGATCCCGGACATGGAATCTGCGGACGCCCCATGGTTCGTTGGCTGGGCCATACGCGATGGGCAAGTTCGCCGCCTGGACCCGTCGGAGCGCTTCGTCCACGTCGTCCACCTCGATGGAAAGATCGGGAACCTCGGTACCGGATCCGCCCTCGGCCGCGACACTCACCTGGACGTTCATGTCGGCTGACCCGGCGTACGTGCGGATCCAGCCGTGATCCATGACCAGTTCCAGGCCGAGGATGTCCCGATAGAAACTGTCCGCGGCGGCCGGATCGGACGCGGCGATGTTGGCGATGATGCGTTTGACTTTCATGAGTCCTCCCGGCAATTGATCGCTAGTGCTAAGCCTCAGCCCAACTGAGAAATACACCAAGCAACTCAGTCAGGTTCCCGGCACCACCGCTCGCTACAAACTGCGACTTCTCAACCGTGCAGATAATCCAGTCGGCATCATCTTCCGAATCCCCGCGGCTGATTGATGCAAAGGGCTTTTGCTCAAGCTCCGTCTCGATGAGATCAATGCTGACGTGCCAGCCGGGGTTATCAAGGGTCTCGATAGTGACCCCGAACGTATGCTCCCAGTCCTCATTGCACTGCATTCGATACCAGTGCTGGAGTCGCTGCAGTTCATCCATCGGTGTCACTCGCTCTTGTCAGGCACCTTCGGCAACGCCACACCCTTCGGCCACAACATCCAGATCGTGCCCTTCTGCTTCATGTGCCCGGCCAGCTCACCCGCCGCATCGCCGGTGCCCCAGAACAGGTCCGCGCGCACTTCGCCGGTGATGGCACCACCGGTATCCTGCGCGGCGACCGGGCGCACCAGGGCGGTGCCGTCCGGGCGCGTGGTGGACAGCCACAGCAGGCTGCCCAGCGGCACGACGTTGCGATCCACCGCGACGCTGTAGCCGGCGGTGAGCGGCACGTTCAACGAGCCGCGCGGCCCTTCATCGCTGTCCGGGCCGCGGGTGAAGAATACATAGCTGGGGTTGCTGGCCAGCAGCTCGGGCACGCGCGTGGGATGGGCATCGGCCCAGGCGCGGATGGCGGCCATGCTCACGTCGGCCTGTTTCAGCTCGCCCTGCTCCACCAGCCAGCGGCCGATCGGGCGATAGGGATGGCCGTTCTGGTCGGCGTAGGCAATCCGCAGCTGACGACCATCGGCCAGCTGGACGCGGCCCGATCCCTGGATCTGCAGGAACTGCAGGTCCATCGGGTGGGTCAGCCAAGCCAGCACCGGTGCTTTGACGCCGTTCGCGGCGATCCGCGCGGCATCGTCATACGGTTTGAGCACGCGCCCTTCCACGCGGCCGCGCAGGCGCTTGCCCTTGAGTTCGGGGTAGAGGCTGTCGAGCTGGACGCTGACCATGTCGCCCGGCACGCCGTACACCGGCACCGATGCCTTGGCGGTACGCGTGAGGCTGCCGGCGTAGATGGGCTCGTAGTAGCCGGTGATCAGGCCGTCAGCCCGGTTGTTGGCGGCGCGCAGCGCATAGACGTCGAGATTCGCCTGCAGGAACTGGCGGATGGCGGCCGGCGTGGTGGCAACCTTGGCCGCCGCTGCGCAGGTGGGTGCCCAGTTGGCCTCCGTCTTCAGGCGCGGGCAGGCACTGCGCCAGGCCGCGAAGCCGGCTTGCAGATCGGCGTCCGCGACGGCGGGCAATGCGCTCCAGTTTGCCTTCGCATAGGTGCTGTTTGGCGCTGGCGCTGGTGATGCCGGGCGCTGCGGCGCGACCGCGCACGCGCTCAACAGCGCCAACCCGACGCCCATCAGCGCGGCGTGCTTGAGTGTGGACAGGACGGGCGTGAACTTCATGGGCGGCGTTCCTGTTGCAGCAGCAGCGAGTGCAGGATGCGGGCGTCTTCGACATCGAGATCCGCGGGGAGATCATCGCGGCCGCGGAAGCGGCGATGGAAGGCGCCGACGGCAGCAGCGCGGTCGTCCATCGGGTAACCGAACGTCTGCAGGGCCATCCAGGGATCGAAGCCGACCGGTGCCGGGCCATCGGCTGCGCGCGGCCACACGCCGAAACCGGCTTCGGCCAGTTGCTGCCACGGGAAGAAGCGGCTGGGATCCTGCTTGCGCGACGGGGCCAGATCGGCATGCGCGATGATCTGGCTGCGCGGGATGCGCAGGCGCGTGCACAGGTCATCCAGCAAGCGGATCAAGGCCGCGATCTGTGCCGGTGCGAACGGTGTGTCGCCGTCGTTGTCGATCTCGATGCCGATCGAGGCCGAGTTGAGATCGGTGATGGTGCCCCAGCGCCCGGGACCGGCATGCCAGGCGCGACGGTCATCGCCCACCAGCTGGTAGATGTGGCCATCGGCGCCGACCAGGTAGTGCGAGCTGACCTTGCCGCCGCTGTTGGCACTACGCAGCGTATCCAGGCTCTCCTGCACGGAATGCTGATCGGTGTGGTGCAGCACGATCACCACCGGCGCGCGCGCGTTGTGGTTCGGCGACGGCACCCAGGTGGCGAGCGGGCTGCGGACGGTGGTACTGGCGCAGGCGGCGAGCAGCAGAAGGGCGAGCAGTGCGAGGGAAGTACGGGTCACGTGCATGCCTGCATTGTGCGTGATTGCACGATCAGCTGCCAAAGCGCGGTAGTGCCCGGCAGGCGCCCACAAAAAAGCCGGCGACCCGAAGGCCGCCGGCGAAGGTAAAGCATCTCTCTCTCGTTTCTAATGCGGTATCGCGCAGCTCAGGCCTCGTAGGCCGACTCGCCGTGCGAGGTGACGTCCAGGCCGGTGCGCTCTGCTTCTTCGGTGACGCGCAGGCCGAACACCATGCGTACCACCAGCAGGATCAGCACGGTGGCCACGGCACACCAGACGATGGTGAAGCCGACGCTGACCAGCTGCACCCAGACCTGGTGGCCGATGTCCAGATCGGCCTTGGTGCCGCCCAGCGATTGCGCGCTGAACACACCGGTGAGCAGTGCACCGACGATGCCGCCGATGCCGTGCACGCCGAACACGTCGGCGGTGTCATCGACCTTGAGCAGGCGCTTGAGACCGGTGACGCCCCAGACGCAGACCACGCCGGCGACCAGGCCGATCACGATCGCGCCCAGCGGACCCACGGTGCCGCAGGCCGGGGTGATGCCGACCAGGCCGGCCACGGCGCCGGAGGCGGCGCCCAGCGCGGACGGCTTGCCCTTGCTGACCGCTTCGACCAGGGTCCAGCCCAGCACGGCAGCAGCCGTGGCGAGGATGGTGTTGATGAAGGCCAGCGAGGCGACGGTATCGGCCGCGGCGGCCGAGCCGGCGTTGAAGCCGAACCAGCCCACCCACAGCAGCATCGCCCCGATGTAGGTGAACGGCACGTTGTGCGGCTTCAGTGCCGTCTGGCCGTAGCCGATGCGCTTGCCGACGAAGTACGCGCCCACCAGGCCCGCCACGCCGGCATTGATGTGGACCACGGTGCCACCGGCGAAGTCGATCGCGCCCATCTCACCCAGATAGCCGCCGCCCCACACGATGTGCGCCATCGGGATGTAGCTCAGGGTGAACCACAGGGCAGAGAACAGCAGCACGGCCTTGAACTTGATGCGCTCGGCGAAGGCACCCACGATCAGCGCGGTGGTGATGCCGGCGAAGGTCGACTGGAAGGCGACGAACAGGTAGTCCGGCAGGCCGGCGATCGGCGTGTTGCCCACGGTATCCGGGCCGAAGCCCTTGAGGAAGGCGAACTGCGTGAACGAGCCGAAGAAGGCGTTGCCTTGGCTGAACACCGCGCTGTAGCCGTAGGCCACCCACAGCATCAGCACCAGCGAGAACACCACCAGGATCTGGCTGAGGATGGACAGCACGTTCTTGGAGCGCACCAGGCCGCCGTAGAACAGGGCCAGGCCCGGCACCACCATCAGCAGCACCAGCAGGGTGGAGGTGAGCATCCAGGCGACATCGCCGTGATCGAACGTGGCCGCCGCGGCGGCTTCGGCGACCGGGGCGGCCGTGGCTTCCGGCGTGGCCGGCAGCGGCTCGACCGCGACCGTCTCCGACGGTGCCGGGGTGACCTGGGCTTGGGCGTGCGCACTGCTGGAGAAGGCACCGACGGCCAGCGCGCTGAGCAGCATCATCAGGCACACGGCATGGAACCGGGCTTGCCACCCGGTGAACAAAGAGGTCTTCATTGTGGGCTCCGAGTGGGGTTAGAGCGCGTCAGCGCCGATTTCGCCGGTGCGGATGCGGACGACCTGTTCGACCGCGGTGACAAAGATCTTGCCGTCGCCGATCTTGCCGGTGCCGGCCGCGGTCTGGATGGCCTCGACGACGGCCTCCAGGCGATCGTCGGTCACGACGGTCTCGATCTTGATCTTCGGCAGGAAATCCACGACGTACTCCGCGCCGCGATACAACTCGGTGTGGCCCTTCTGGCGCCCGAAGCCTTTGACTTCGGTCACGGTGATGCCCGACACGCCAGCGTCGGAGAGGGCCTCGCGGACCTCGTCGAGCTTGAACGGCCGGATGATGGCGGAGATCAGTTTCATGCGCATATCCCGATGGTGGATGGAACCGGCCCACGTGGGACCGATGTCAGGTCAACCGGCGGCCACTTGCACATGGCCGCCGGTCGTTGCGCCGAACGTTGCATGGGCCACGCCGTTGCCGACGCCCGAAGGGCGACGCCAGCGGTGACGCGGGAGGGAGGAAGGGCCCATGACACGCGTCCGGTCTCTCTTGCCCCTGGTGGTGAAGCGGACCAACGGTCCGCTCTACCCTTTCATAGCGGACCAACGGTCCGCTCTACCCTTTCGTAGCGGACCAACGGTCCGCTGTACGACGTACCTTGCCGGCTCCCCAGCCGGAAAGGCGGCGACGATGACGAAGGGTGGGAGGGAAATCCTTCGTCATCGTCACCTGTTGCTCAGTTCGCGTAGTACATCTGGTACTCGAGCGGGTGGGTCGCCGCGCGGAACTTGGTGACTTCCTGCATCTTCAGTGCGATGTAGCCGTCGATGAAGTCGTCGCTCATCACGCCACCGGCCTTGAGGAACTCGCGGTCCTTGTCCAGCGCTTCCAGGGCCTGGTCCAGCGAGGAGCAGACCTGCGGGATCAGCTTCTCCTCTTCCGGCGGCAGGTCGTACAGATCCTTGTCGCTCGGTGCGCCCGGGTCGATCTGGTTCTTGATGCCGTCCAGGCCGGCCATCATCAGCACGGTGAAGGTCAGGTAGCCGGACTGGATCGGATCGGGGAAGCGCATTTCGATGCGGCGCGCCTTCGGGTTGGACACCCACGGAATGCGGCACGAGGCGGAGCGGTTGCGGGCCGAATAGGCCAGCATCACCGGGGCTTCGAAGCCGGGCACCAGGCGCTTGTAGCTGTTGGTGCCGGAGTTGGCGAAGGCGTTGATCGCCTTGGCGTGCTTGAAGATGCCGCCGATGTACCACAGCGCCAGCTGGCTCAGGCCGCCGTAGCCGTCACCGGAGAACAGGTTGGTGCCGCCCTTGGAGAGCGACTGGTGCACGTGCATGCCGCTGCCGTTGTCGCCGACCAGCGGCTTGGGCATGAAGGTGGCGGTCTTGCCGTTGCGGTGGGCGACGTTCTTGATGACGTGCTTCATGCGCAGCAGTTCGTCGGCCTTCTGCACCAGGGTGCTGAACTTGGTGCCGATTTCGCACTGGCCGGCGGTGGCCACTTCGTGATGCTGCACTTCCACTTCGATGCCGACCTGTTCCAGCGTCTTGCACATTTCCGCACGCAGGTCGTGCAGCGAATCGGTCGGCGGGACCGGGAAGTAGCCGCCCTTCACGGCGGGACGGTAGCCGCTGTTGGCGCCGTCGTACTTGTCACCGGTGCTCCAGGCCGCTTCTTCGGAATCGATCTTGAAGAAGGTGTGGCCCATGTCGTTGGCGAAGCGGACCGAGTCGAAGATGAAGAACTCCGGCTCCGGACCGAAGAAGGCCTGCTCGGCGATGCCGGAGGACTTCAGGTAGGCCTCGGCGCGCTTGGCGATGCCGCGCGGGCAGCGGCCGTACGGCTGCATGGTGGCCGGATCGAGGATGTCGCAGCTGATGACCAGGGTCGGGTCGGCGTAGAACGGGTCGATGTAGGCACTGGACGGATCCGGCAGCAGGACCATGTCCGATTCGTTGATGCCCTTCCAGCCGGCGATGGAGCTGCCATCGAACATCTTGCCTTCTTCAAACAGCGACGGCTCCACGATGCTGACCGGGAAGGTGACGTGCTGCTCGATACCACGCATATCGACGAAACGCAGGTCGATGAACTCGATCTGGTTGTCCTTGATCAGCTTCTCAACATTTTCCACGGACATCGGTGAAACCTCAGATGGGTGATTGCGTAGGTAGATACAGCAAACCCCGTGCCAACTTTTCAGCGTTCACAAATCCTTGATTTCACTGGCCTGGCGCGCCGCGCGTCGCGTGGGCGGACGCACCAAAGCAGTGCAAACGCTGCACCACGCACACCTTTGGTGCGATGCGCGATGCTCTATGCTTTACGCCCACGGGCCGTCGACAGGCGACGTTGGCCACAGCGTCCCGCTGTCGCCGCTGCCCGATTCCTCCCTTCCGCGAGCTCCAGTACCGCCGATGTCCGACCTGTTCTCCGCCCTCCTTCTGGGCATTCTTGAAGGCCTCACTGAATTCCTGCCGATCTCCAGCACCGGCCACCTGCTGATCGCCCAGCACTGGCTGGGGGCACGCTCGGATTTCTTCAACATCATCATCCAGGCCGGCGCGATCCTGGCGATCACGCTGGTGTTCCGGCAGCGGCTGTGGTCCCTGGCGACCGGCCTGCATGAGCGCGCCAACCGGGATTACGTGCTCAAGCTCGGGACCGCCTTCCTGGTCACCGCCGTGGTTGGCCTGCCGGTCCGCCTGGCCGGCTGGGAGCTGCCGGAGACGGTCACGCCGGTGGCCTGGGCGCTGATCATCGGTGGCCTGTGGATGATCCTGGTGGAGGCCTACACCGCGCGCCTGCCCGAGCGCGATGAGGTGACCTGGAAGGTCGCCATCCTGGTCGGTGTGGCGCAGGTGGTGGCGGGTGTGTTCCCGGGCACCTCGCGTTCGGCGGCGGCGATCTTCATCGCGATGCTGTTCGGCCTGAGTCGCCGCGCGAAAGCCACCGAGTTCGTGTTCCTGGTCGGCATCCCGACCATGTTCGCCGCCAGCGGCTATGCCTTCCTGGAACTGGCCAAGGACGGCAAGCTTGCCAGCGAGAACTGGACCGATGTGGGCGTGGCCTTCCTTGCCGCGGTCGTCACCGGCTTCATCGTAGTGAAGTGGTTGCTGGGCTACATCAAGTCGCACAAGTTCACGGCGTTCGCGGTTTACCGCATCGCACTGGGCGCGGCATTGCTGCTCTGGTTGCCGGCTGGCAACTGAACGGCCCGGCGCCGACGTCACCCCGTTGTGGCTGCGCCGGCGTTTTTCCCCAGGTTCCCAAGGAGATGTACATGAAACGCACCCTGATGCTGATCCTGCCGCTGGCCCTCATGGCCGCCTGCAGCAACCCCTCCACCGCCCCGGCCGGCCGCGATGACCTCGCCCCGGCACCGACCGCCGCCGCCGACCAGGCCGCCGTGGCCCGTCTGGACGTGCAGCGCCTGCAGGGCAGCCATTGGCGCCTGGATTCGGCCACCGACGCCGGCGGCAAGCGCATCGATGCGCTGTTCGCCCGCGCCGACAAGCCGGTCACGCTGGACTTCAAGGATGACCGCATCGCGATCAGCAACACCTGCAACCGCATGGGCGGCGGCTACACGCTGGCCGATGGTTCGCTGACCATCTCGCCGATGGCCTCGACCATGATGGCCTGCACGGACAAGAACCTGATGGCGCTGGACCAGGCCGTCGGCAGCCGCCTGGAAGGCGCGCTCAAGACCGAACTGGGCGATGCCGGCCAGCTGACCCTGCGTACCGCCAACGGGGATGTGCTGGTGTTCACCCCGGAACCGACCGCTGAAACCCGCTACGGCGGCGAAGGCGAAACGGTGTTCCTGGAAGTGGCCGCGCAGACCAAGCCGTGCCCACACCCGATGATCCGCGACAAGCAGTGCCTGCAGACCCGCGAGATCCGCTATGACGCCAACGGCATCAAGCAGGGCGAGCCGGGCGAGTGGCAGAACTTCTACGACGTCATCGAGGGCTACACCCACGAAGACGGCGTGCGCAACGTGGTGCGCGTGAAGCGCTACACGATCGCCAACCCGCCGGCCGATGCCTCGTCCAACGCCTATGTGCTGGACATGGTGGTCGAGTCCGCGAACGAGACAAAGTAAGACGCAGAAGGGCGGCCACCGGCCGCCCTTCTTCATCCCGTAGTGCCGGCCGCTGGCCGGCTCCCGACTGTAGTGCCGGCCGCTGGCCGGCTCCCGACAGCGCAGTACCGACCAACGGTCGGTACCTACCGGATGTGGTGACGACCAACGGTCGGTACCTACCGGATGTGGCGCCGACCAACGGTCGGCACCTACCGGGGCGCGCCGACCTGCGGTCGGCACGTATCACCTCACGCCAGCGCCGGATTCAACGTGTAGGTGCCATGCAACGAGGCTTCGGCCAGCACGTGCCCGTGCATCGCATGCAGCACATCCGCGGCGGTGAACGGCGTGGGCAGCACCAGCTGGGCCACGTCCAGCGCGAACACACGGAAGAAATAGCGGTGCACGCGCTCATCGTTGAACGGCGGGTACGGGCCGTCGTAGCCCAGGTACTGGCCGGCCATGTCCGGATTGCCGGCGAACCAGCCGGTGAAATCGTTCAGGCCCTGGCGGCAGCCTGCCGGGCCCGCCGGCTGCGTCTTGCCGCCCACGGTGAAGCCATCGCTGCAGCTGCCCGCGGCCAGCGCGCGCACGTCGGCCGGGATATCGGCCATCGCCCAGTGCGCGAAGTGCGCACGCGGCTGATCGCGCGGCACCGTGCAATCCTGGCGGCCGACCGTGTCCGGCACGGTCGGCACATCCGGGTCGATGCACAGCAGCGCGAACGACCGGGTGCCGGCCGGCACATCGTGCCAGGCCAGCTGCGGGTTGCGGTTGGGCGCGAAGCCCTCGGCATCGCCGGCCGCGAAGGTGGCGGCGATCGGTTGGCCGTTGGTGATGCTGTCACTGCTCAGATGCATACCGGTCTCCTCATTCTTCCGGGTAACCCAGGCGCACGGCGACCGAGGTCAGCAGCGCGAAGGCCGGGCCCATTTCATCGCGGTAATCACGCCAGTGGCCTGGTGCCATGCGGGCCGGGCCAAGCGTGGGTGCCGGCGGGAAACGCATGCCGAACTGGGCGCCGAGGTACTCGGCCATCGCCTGCGGATCGTTGCCGATGTCGTCGATCTTCAACAGCGCGTGCGGGTACAGGCTCTGTTCGTGCAGGGTGGCGACCTGGGCCAGCGAACGCGCCAGCCATTCGGCCGCTTCGTGCACCGAGGTCACCGCGAGCGGCGCCGGGGCGCTGAAGGCGATCCACTCCAGCAGCATGTCGCGCGGATCGCGCAGCACGATCACCAGGCGTGCTTCCGGCAGCTGCGGGCGCAGCGCCCACAGCAGTGCGTTGTCCCACCACAGCAGCCAGTCGATCACCGCGCCTTCGGCGATGCCCCGGGCCGGCAACTGGCTGCGCCACTGCTCCACCAGCGCCTCGGGCGTGAGCTTGCCGGTCGAGAGCTCCTGCAGCGTGTGATAGCGCTGGAAGGGATCGTTGGGCGGCGTCGGCCCGAAGCGGTCACCGCGCATCACCGGGCTGGCGGCCGCCATCGCGGCGACCACCCGCTCCACCCCGGAGCCCGGCGCACCCCAGATGAACAGCGGGGCGATGGCATTGTCCTCAGCCACCGGCGCCAGCTCCGGCCAGCTCAGCGGGGCTTTGGCCTGCGGCGGCAACGGCAGGCGCTGGGGTGCCTCGGCCGCATGCAGGTCCACCCACGTCCGCAGCGCATCGTGGTACTGGCCGGCACGGTCCTGGACGGACCCCAGCCACGCGCGCAGTCCGGCCTTCGCTTCTTCAGGTGCGTTGTCATGCAGCGCCTGCACGCGCGCAATGGCGGCGGCCGGCTCGCGCGTGAGCAGGCCGTCGACCAGGCGCACTTCAGCAGACACCCGGCCCGGCTCCAGCGCGACGATGCGCTCGGCCACGGCCTCGGCCTGGTCGGCTTCGTTGTTCATGTCGTGCAGGCGCAGACGCGTTTCCAGTGCCGGCAGGTGCTCAGGCATGGCCTGCAGCCAGCGTTCGCCCACGGCCACCGCTTCCGGGCCACCCACGGGTTCCACGGTAAGGCGCGCCATCCACAGGTCATGCACCCCGGGATGATCGGCCAGGGTCGCATCCAGCGTTTCCCGGGCCTGCTGTTCACGCCCCAGGCGCTGCCAGGCCATCAGCAGCATCTGCAGCGTGTGGCGATCGGACGGCCACTGCGCCAGCACCGGCAACAGGTGCTCAAGCGCCAGCAACGGCTGACCGGCCTGCAGTTCGAGCTCCCCGGCCAGACGGCGCATGGCCGGGGTGTCGCCACCGGGCGCCGCCAGCACCTGGCGCATCATGTCCGACGCGCTTTCCAGGTTGCCTTGGCGCAGCGCAAGCTGGACCACCAGCCCCTGCAGGGCGGTGGTCGCCGGATTCAGGGCAAGCACACGGCGGAAGGCCTGTTCGGCGAAGGCCAACATGTCTTTGCCGAGGTAGGCGAAGCCGAGCGCATACAACACACGGGCGTCATCGGGCAGCGCCTGGCTGGCTGCCGAGAGCTGGGCCAGCGCGCGATCCACTTCGCCACGGCGCAGCGCGACCATGCCCGACAGCGCGGCCAGTTCCGGATGCTCGGCGTCCACGCGCAGCGCCAGGCGGGTCAGTCGATCGGCTTCATCCACGTCGTTGCGGGCCAGCGCCAGATGCGCCTGCATCACGTACGCGGACAGTTCGTTGGGATTGAGTTCGGCCGTGCGGTCCAGCGCCGAGCCGGCCGCATCGAACTGGCGCAGGGCCAGCAGCAGGCCCGCCTGCTGCAGATGCAGGTCGGCGTTGTCCGGCGCCAGCGTCAGCGCCTGCTGCAGGCTGGCCAGTGCGTCATCGAACTGGCCCTGCTGCTGCAGCGACAGCGACAGCCAGCGGTGCGCCTGCGGCTGCTCCGGCTCGGCCGTGGTCCATTCGCGCGCCAGCTGTACCGCGTCGTCGGCCGCATTGCGGCGCAGGGCTTGGAGAATCTGGTCTTGCATGACGGTCCGAACTCGAGGGCAAACCCCGATTGTAGCGGGGCCGGCCGGCCAGAACGCCCGATCAGGCGGGGGTATTGGCCTCGATCCGCAGCCGCTGGGCTACCCAGCGCTCGGAGAAGCCATCGCCGCGCCAGTTTTCCAGGAAGCCGCAATGGCCGCCCCACGGGGCAATCTCCAGGTGGGCATGGGCGGGCAGACGCCAGCCGTTGAAGGTGGCGAACGGGATCACCGGATCGTCCTGGGCCATCAGGATGTCGGCCGGCACCTGCAGCCCGGCCAGGCGATCACCCGCGATGGAGTAGCCATCGAAGTAGGCCTGCAGCGAACCGAACTCGGTGTGGTGCTCGACCAGCCAGGCGGTCAGCGCGCGGATGTCCAGCTTGAGCACGCGGTCGTCCCAGTCGCTCAGCTCGGGAAACAGATCGCGCTTGCGGCGCAGCGAGCCAGCCCATTTACGCCGGAAGTACCAGTCATACATTGCCGGGCCGTTCTCGATGCTCTCCATCGTGATCGCCGGGTCCAGCACCGGGCAGACCGAGGCCACGCGGCGCAGCGGCACGCCGGCCGAGGGCGCACGCAGGGCCAGGCGGAGCACGAAGTTGCCACCCAGCGAATAACCGGCCGCGACCAGGGGCAGCTCGGGCCAGCGTCGGGCGATGTCGCCGGCGGCCTGCACCACTTCATCGATGCGGTTGGAGTGGAAGATGCCGGGGTTGAGGTGGTGGGTGTTGCCGTGGTCGCGGAAGTTCAGCCGCACCACGTCGTAGCCCTCCTCCAGCAGCCGCGCGGCAGTCATGCGCATGTAGCTGGATTCGGCACTGCCTTCCCAGCCATGCAGCAGCAACGCCATGCCGATCGGCTGGCGTCCCTGGATATAGCTGTGCCACCCCTGCAGGCGGACGCCTTCGCCGCCATCGAGAATGAGTTCGTCGGTATGTGCGCCGGTGGCCGCCAGCAGCACCAGGCCGCGCTGCATGCGCATCCGGCTGGAACTGAGCATCGACTGCAGGTGCGGATTGCGCAGCCAACGCGGGGGGTGATAGTCGGCAGCGGTCAACATGGGCGCGAGCCTGCTCCCGGCCGCGACGCTGGCGTGTGAAGGATCACCACCGCCTACTCGGCGGACATGGCCGCCAGGATGCGCGCACGCGAGGTTTCTGCGATGCGGCGACGGCCTTCCAGATCGTGGGTATCAATGGGCGCGAGGAAGTGCACCTCGGCCCGCCGTGCCGGCTCTCCCAGCACACGCAGGAAGTTGGCGAAGAAGCTCTCTTTCGGGCCGAACGCGACAATTGTCTGCGCATCACCGCGCCAGCCATACCGCAACGCGACCGGCTGGATCGGGACCTGGGTCTCGACGGCGGCCTGGAAGATGCGCGCATGGAACGGGCCGACTTCATGGCCACCGCGGGTGCGCCCTTCCGGGAACACGCCGACCGCCTTGCCTTCGCGCAGGCGCACGACCATTTCCTGCATCACGCCGCCCAACGATTCGGTGCTGCCACGCTGGTGGAAAATGGTCTGCCCGCGCGCGGCCAGCCAACCGACCACCGGCCAGCCGGCGATCTCCTGCTTGGCCACGAAGCCCATCATCCGCTGGCTGTGCAGCATCGAGATATCGACCCAGCTGACATGGTTGGCCACGAACAGCACCGCGCCCGGCAGCGGCGTGCCGATCCGGTGCAGGCGGAAGCCGAAGATCCACATCAGGCCGGCCGACCAGGCGTTCACCGCCGCATGTTCGAACGTGCGCTCGCCCACACGCATACGCCCCCACGGCGGCAGCATGGCGATCAGCAGCATCGGCAGGAACAGCAACAGGTGGACCAGCAGCAGCGGTACGCGGTACAGGTAACGGCACACACGCGCCACGCCGCCACGTGAGGCCGGAGTGGGGGAATTCATCCGCGAACGATACCCGAGCGCCGCAGGCTCTGCCAGCGGAATCCGGACAAATCGATGGCGTGCGCAAGCCAGCCGCCGCAAGCCGTCAAGCCAACGGCCACCGGCGGCACAACGGCCGTGCCCACATGCGCCGGCGCACTGTCGCGGGCCACGCAACACAGCATCCGTGCCATGCGCGCGATCAGCCCGGGCGCACGGCGGGCACCACCGCCAGGGTCAACCGCGAGGTACAGACCAGCTTGCCGGCCTCGTCCTCGATGCGGATGTCCCACACCTGGGTGCTGCGCCCGACATGCACCGCACGCGCGGTGCCGGTCACCGTGCCGGCGCGCACGGCGCGGATGTGGTTGGCATTGATCTCCAGCCCGACGCAGACCTGCGCGGTGGTATCCACGCACAGGTTGCCGGCGCTGCTGCCGAGGGTTTCGGCCAGCACGACCGACGCCCCGCCGTGGAGGATGCCGTACGGCTGGCGGGTGCGTTCGTCGACCGGCATGGTCGCGCTGATCCAGTCCTCGCCGGCGGCGGTGAACGCGATGCCCAGGTGCTCGATGAGCGTGTTGCGGCTGAGCGCGTTGAGCGCTTCGATGGACACCGCGTCGCGGAATACCTGGGACATGCAGCTTCTCCGTGGGGTTGCAGACTTACAGGATCGGGACCAGCCCGGCGCCGAAGGCGGTGAGCATGCGCACCAGCAGCCACTTCGGCCCGACATTCACTTCGGGAAAGTCACCGACGGCGACATAGCACGTGTGGAAGGCCGGGTCCTGCCGCTTGAGCGGATCCGGGCACGCGGGCCCGGGCTGGAATTCGTAATCGGTGGCGTAGCGCCACGGCCAGAAATCGAGCACCGGCAGCGCCTCGGAGGCCTTGCCGACGCTGTAGTTCAGGCCGGACAGCACCGGCGGCTTGGCACGCGGCGCGACCACCCAGGAGTTCTGCGGGTGGATGTCGCGCAGGATGCTCTGCGCCAGCGCCTCGGCGAACACCGGGTCATCGATGATCACCGCGCCTTCGGTGTTGTAGTTCTCGCTGCGCGGATCGAAGTTGTGCGTGCCGATCACGCCGATGCGGCGGTCAACCACCATCGACTTGGCATGCAGGCCCATGCGCGCGCCCTTGCGGGTGACCGGCAGCGGCTTGTTGACCGCCTTGGTGCCCAGGAACGAGGGCCGGGTTTCGGCACGCAGCACGCGGCGCTCGACTTCGCTGCCATCGGTACTGCGGCGGCGACCGCTGGCGCTGTTTCGATCGGCGCTCCCTCGGCGGGGGCCGCTGCTGGCACGGTTGTCGGCGCTGCCGCGCGCATTGCTGCCGGCCGCGCTGCCGCCGAGCAGGCTGCTGCGCTTGCCCTGCGACGGCGGCTCCTCGGTTCCCAGCGGTGCGGGCAGCAGATTGCGGTAATCCACCGGCGCATCCAGCGGGAACGGCTTGAACTCGTAGATGTTGAAGCCAAGCTCACGCAGGTTGCGGCGTTTGTACTTGTAGGACAGCGCGTAGACGATCGGGTTGTCGGTGGCGGCCAGGCTGTTGGTCGAGACCACCACGCGCGGCGCCTGCTCGCGCTTGCGCAGGGTGCGGAACAGCTGCTGCGCCGGCTTGGACAGGACCAGATACGGCGTCTGCAGCAACACCTCGGACTGCGCGCTGGCAATCAGCGCATCCAGCTGCGGTTCGGTCACGTGCTGGCCGTTGGCCGGCTGGCTGGCGCGTTCGCGGCGATGTTTGCGTGGCAGGTCCGCGACGTACTGCACCGAGGCTACCGGCAGAGCGGTGTCGACGAAGGTACGCCGCACGAAGTCCGGATCGTTGGCTTCTTCGCTGACCCGCTCGACCCGCTCCGGGCGCCGGAAGTCGGCCGGCGGCATGGCCGGTACGCCCTGGCGGAGCAGGGTTCGCCCCACATCGTTGAGGCGCTCGGCCGGCACGCTGCGCGGCGCGCGCCAGAAGGCATCGAAGTTGGCGGCCATCTCGCGCACTTCCGGGCCGGCCACGATCACGTCGCGGTCGCGGAAATTGTATTCACTGTCCCAGTCGTAATAGTCGTCCTGGTAATTGCGCCCACCGACCACGCCCAACGCATCGTCGACCACCAGCAGCTTGTTGTGCATGCGCTGGTTGAAGCGGCGGAAGCAGCAGACCACGCTGGCGGCGTAGTCGAAGTAGTTCAGGCGTGCCTTGCCGAAGGTCGGGTTGTAGACCCGCAGCGAAAAATTGGCATGGCTACCGGACAGGGCGCCGAGAATCTCCAGATCGGAGATCGCCGAGAGCTGGTCGATCAGCACGCGCACCTTGACCCCGCGGCGGGCGGCCGCCTGCAGTTCGTCCAGCACCAGCCGGGCGCTGTCGTCCTTGTCGAAGATGTAGGTCTGCAGGTCGATGCTGCGGGTGGCGCTGCGGATCAGGTTCAACCGTGCGACCAGCGAGATCTCGCCTTCGTCCAGGATGGTGGCGTAATGCCGCGGCTGCCCCGGGTGGGATTCGGCAAAGGCGCGGCCACCGAGCGCGCGCAGCGGTGAATCCAGCGCGCAGCGGTCCGGCTGGTCGCAGTCGACCACGGTCGAGCGCGCCTGCACGGCGATGCCGGCCGCGCGCTCGCGTTCGGCGTTGGACAGCGAGGCACAGCCGCTGCCCAGCAACAGCGTTGCCAGCACCAACAGACGCAGCAATGGATTCACGGTTTCGGCGCCTCGCTCAGACGCGCACGCAATACAAAGGTCACTCGATCACTCAGGGCAAGCTGCCAGCTGTCCATTCCATACCGGCCACGTTGGACGGTACCGCGGCTGACCACATCGCAATCATACCCGGCCCGGGCACAGGCCGGCGGCTCGACCCGCAGGGTCTCCGGGTGGCTGACCCCGCGCAGGATCAGCCGCCCCTGGATGCTGCCGCCCTTGTCCACCACCTCGGGCCAGTAGGGCAGCGAGTCGAACTCGACCACCGGGTAGCGGGCCGAGTCGAAGAACTCCTCGCCGCGCATCCAGCCGGTGTACCGGGGCTTGCCGGGGATTTCCACATAACGGGTGAACATCCGCAGGTGCACCTGGTGGCGACCGTCGGAGAGCACCTCGATGTTGCCTTCAAAGCGCGGGAACACGCCCTCGATGCGCTGTCCCAGCCGCGTCCGGATCTCAAACCCGAAGCGCGAACTGGCCGTATCGAAGGCCAGGGCATGGCTGGTCGGAGCCGGTACCGACGACGGCGGGGCGGCATGCACCGCCCCTGCCATCAACAGCAGCCCGGACCACGCCGCGCGGACTGCCCACACTGCTTACGGCCACCAGAAGGCGGTCAGGCTGGCCACGCCAGGCTCGATGGCGGCCTCACGGTCGAAGGCCAGTACCGCGATCCCACCCGGCGGCATGCCCCGGTAGTCGCTGCTGGTGCCCTCGCTCATCAGGGCCACCAGTTGTTCCAGGCCGGGGTTATGGCCCACCACCAGCAGGCGGTCCACATCGCGGCGTGCATCGATCAACCCCATCAGGGTGCCGGGGGTGGCCTCGTAGACAGCATCCTCCAGCCGCTTCTCGACGAAGCCGGTGATGCCCAGGACGGCTTCCAGGGTTTCGCGGGTCCGCCGCGACGGCGAGCAGAGCACGCAGTCCGGCAGCAGATTGTTTTCCTTGAGCCAGCGGCCGGCGGCCTCGGCTTCGGCCAGACCGACCGGCGACAGCGGGCGGTCCAGATCGGCCTGGCCGGTGCTGGCGGTTTCAGCATGGGCGTGACGCAGCAGTATCAGTTCTCGCATGGGATCTCTCGTGTCAGGCTTTCTTCAGCCACTTCAACAGCGGCTCCCAGTCATTCTGGTGCTCGCGCACCTGGGCCGAGCGGTAGTCGAACAGACTCCGTCCGAGCCCGACCATCACCACATAGCTTTGGCTGTCGCGCAACTGCGCGACGACCTCATACGGCCAATCGGCCAACATCTGTATCGCCTGTTGCGAGGTCTGCGTCCAGGGTTTGGTGCGGTTGAGCACCAGCCCGACCGGCAACCGGCGGTTATGTACGCGGGGAACCTTGGACAGGCTGTTGAGGAAGCCGACGATGGCTTCGATGTCCAGCGCGGAGGGCAGCACGGGGACCACCACCGCATCGGCAACGTCAAGGAAATGCGGAATATCGTCGGCCATCGCACCGGCCGGGGCATCGATGATGACCTCGTCGGTGCCCTCGGGAACCAGTCGTTCCCAGCTCTTTTTGCGGTACACGTCGATCGGCAGCACGGCGCTTTCCAGGACCGAGCGGCGTTGCGCCCAGCGGGTGCTGGAGCCCTGTGGATCGGCATCGGCCAGGACGGTCCGTTTGCCTTCCAATGCCGAATGCGCCGCCAGGTGGGTGGCGACGGTGGTCTTGCCCACCCCGCCCTTGGAACCGGCCACCAGGATCGTCTTCATGCAAGCCTCGCTTCCGGGGAACGTTCCCGCAGCCTACACCGGCGCCTGTGACGGAGATAGTCGCAGCGCTGAACCAGAACCGACGGCCACGGCTTTGCTATCGTGGGTGGTTCCAATGGACTGACCGCCAGCATGAGCGAACTACAGGACCTGAGCGCGCTGATCCGCGCCAACACCCCGCTGATCATCATCGAGACCCAGGATGAGGGCCGGGTGGTGGAGCTGTTCCGCCAGACCCTGATGCATGTCTGGCGTGCCCTGCACCGCTGGTCGATCACCGAGGGCCTGCGCCGGATCGACATGGACCGCGAGGACGACCCGGTCGGCCCGCCCGATGCCAGTTCGGCCCTGCAGATGATCCGCCAGGCCGAGCAGCGCGGCATCTATCTGCTGCTCGATTTCCATCCCTACCTGGGCTATGCCAGCCACCAGCGCGCCCTGCGCGACCTGATCCAGCGGCGGCACTGCGAGGCCCATGTGCTGGTGCTGATCGGGGCCAAGGTCGAGCTGCCGGCCGAGCTGGAAGCGCTGGCCACCCGCTTCAATCCGCGCCTGCCCGACCTCAACGCGCTGCTGAAGATGCTGCGCGAGGAAGCTGAAACCTATGCGCGCGAGAACGGCGGGCGGCGCGTGGAGGTGGACAACGAGGCGGTCCAGAAGATCCTGCACAACCTGCGCGGACTGAGCCTGGTCGACGCGCGGCGGATCGCCCGGCAGCTGATCTTCGCCGACGGCGCACTCAGCCAGGACGACCTGCCACAGCTGGCCCGGCTCAAGTTCGAGCTGCTCAACCGGGCCGGCCACCTGCACTTCGAATACGACACCACCCGCTTTGCCGACGTGGCCGGCGCCAACCGGCTCAAGCGCTGGGTCAACCAGCGTCGGCCGGTGTTCCTCGGCGGCGCGGGCCCGGCCGGCCTGGACCCGCCCAAGGGCATGCTGCTGCTCGGTGTGCAGGGCTGCGGCAAATCGATGCTGGCCAAGGCAACCGCGGCCGGTTTCGGCGTGCCACTGCTGCGGTTGGACTTCGGCAGCCTGTACGACAAGTACCACGGCGAGACCGAGAAGAACCTGCGCGACGCACTCGCCTCGGCCGAGCAGCTGGCCCCGTGCGTGCTGTGGATCGATGAGATCGAGAAAGGCCTGGCCAGTGGCGGCGAAGACGGCGGCGTGTCGCGCCGCGTGCTCGGCCACCTGCTGACCTGGCTGGCCGAGCTCAAGAGCACGGTGTTCATCGTCGCCACCGCCAACCAGGTGCATGAACTGCCGGCCGAGCTGCTGCGCAAGGGCCGTTTCGACGAAATCTTCTTCGTCGATCTGCCCGATGCCAACACCCGGGTCGAGCTGCTGCGCCTGCACCTGGGCAAGCGCCAGCTCAATGCCGACGACTTCGCGCTGCCCGCGCTGGCGGCCGCGGCGGATGGCTTCTCCGGTGCGGAGATCGAACAGGCGGTGGTCTCGGGGCTGTACGCCGCGCATGCCGAATCACGCGTGCTGGATACCGAACTGTTGATGCAGGAGATCCGCGGCAGCCGGCCGTTGTCGGTGCTGATGGCCGAACAGGTCACCGCGCTGCGCGAGTGGGCACGCGGGCGCACCGTCAGCGCGGACGCGTAGCGCCGACCGTTGGTCGGCTGCCGCATCACGACGGCCCCTGAACACCGGCCCCGCGTTGCAACACCCACACCCACGCCGGCAGCGTCACCAGCGACAGCAGGATCCCGTAGCCGACCAGTGCAGCGGCCAGGCGCGGGGCCAGGCGATGGGACATTGCCAGCGCGGCGGCGGTGATCATGGTCGGCATCGCCGACTCCAGCACATTGGCCTGCAGCATCGTGCCGTGCAGGCCGAACGCCCAGGAGATCGGCAGCGCCAGTGCCGGCATCACCAGCAGCTTGAGCAGCAACCCGATGCCCAGGGGCTTGAGCTCATCCAGTGGCAGGCGCAGCTGGATGGAGAAGCCGACCGCCAGCATCACCAGCGGCAGCATCGCATCGGCCAGCTGCTTCAGTCCGGTGCCGATCCAGCCCGGCGGCTGTTCAGGCATCAGGGTCAACGCGAACAGCAACGCCCACAGCGGCGGGAACTTCGCGATCCGCAACAGGATCTGCGCGGCGGTAGGCGGGGTGTCGCCGCTGTAGCGCGCGATCACATACAGGCCGAACGTGGACAGCAGCACGAAGGTGCCGAACTGGTCGTAGACCACCGCATACGGGAGTGCGTGATCACCGAGCAGCGCACGCACCATCGGGTAGCCGATGAAACTGGAGTTGGACAGCGCCACGCAGATCAGCAGCACCGCATGCACGTCGCGGGCGAAGCCGAAGACGCGCGTGGCCAGGCTGACCCCGGCCAGCGTGCACAGCATCAACAACCACGGCGTGGCGACCAGCCCGATCAGGCTGATATCCAGATGCAGCCGCGGGACGTAGATCAGCACCGCCGCCGGCAGGCAGACATACAGCACGATGCGGTTGAGCACATCGGCCGTGTTGTCGGGCAACGCGCGCAGACGCGAGAACGCCATGCCCAGGCCGAGCATGGTCAGGATGAGAGCGAATGCATCGAACGCCATCGCGACAGCCTAGCCGATCCGGCAGTGGCCGCCGCCCCGACCATGGTCGAAACGGAAGGGTACGGCGGCCTCACCCGCCCCGATCACGGCCAGGCGGGCGGCTTCTCTGCCCACGCCCGCTGTACCTCGGCCAGCGTGCTGCGTTCGCTGTCGCGCCAACCCGGCAACAGTTCGGCATAGCGGTCCGTTCCGTTCCACTGCTGTGGCTCGGTGCGCACGGCCGCGGCATACCACTGCACGGCTTCGGCCTTGCGGCCCAGCGTCCACAGGGCCAGCGCGAAGGTGGGCGGCACCCACCCGGGGTTCCCGCGCAGCGTGTTCTGGGCCGCTGTCCACTGGGCCATTGCAGCGTCGGTCTCCCCGAGGCGGAACAGATCCCAGCCATAGTTCCACCGCACGGAACGGCCCAACACCGAACTGGCCGACGCGGTCGTGGCGGCCTGTTCGTAAAGACTGCGTCCCAGCTCAGGGCGGCCCTGCGCGATGGCTACGCCCGCCAGCTGCACGGTGGCCTCCAGCGTCTTGCGGCCGCGCTCGCGGTGTTTCATCAATTGGTCGACGAGATCCCCGCCCTCGCCCTGCACCACCACCATCGGGGCGGCGGCCACGTCATTGTCGAAGTAGAACTCCTGCACCGCCGGCAGCGATTGCGCCGACACATTGAACACACCAGCCCCCATGGCCAGCATCACGCCGGCCAGCCTCTGTCTTGCAACTGCCATGCAAACTCCCCCAGGTTGTCACAACAACCTCCCCTCCTGATCCTAACCGCAGCGCAGGCCCGGCACCAAGCGCGGCCGACCAACGGTCGGATCTACCCGGCGCGCCGCCACACCCGCAGGCGGTTGTTGGCCGGCATCGCCACGTCCTCGGCCAGCTGCAGGCCCACCCCGGCCGCCAGGGCATCCACCGCTTCGGCATCGCGGATGCCCGAGGCCGGGTCCCGCGCCTTCAGCCACGCATCGAACTGGCGATTGCTCTCGCTGCTGTAGGCACCGTGGGCGTTGAACGGACCGTAGACGCACAGCACGGCGTCCTCGGCCATCACGGCAGGCAACCCGGCGAACAACGCCTGCACGTGCGCCCAGCTCATGATGTGCAGGGTATTGGCAGTGAACACCGCATCGAACGCCAGCGGTGCGTCCGGCAGCGGCCCCAGCCCGGCCGCGGGCGACAGCTCCGCCTGCAGCGACCACGGCGCCGGCGTATTGGGCAGGCCGGCGGCCTGGAGCCGGGCGCCGATGCCGGGCAGGTGATCGGGATGATCGCTGGCCTGCCATTGCAGGTGGGGCAATGCCGCAGCGAAGTGTTCGGCATGCTGGCCGGTGCCGCTGCCGATCTCCAGCACCCGATGGCGGGCGGCGAGGTGGCGCTGCAGCACCGCCAGGATCGGTGCGCGGTTGCGGTCGCAGGCCTCGGACCAGCGTATCTGGCTCATCGGAATGTCACATCGGCAGGGAATCGATGTCCATCCAACCATGACCGCAGTCACTTGTGCCACTCCGCGATGCCACCGAAAGTCGAAGACTTGTCCAATGTCGGGGGCCTGCGTGCCGTCGGCCGTCCTTGGGGGATGTGAGCTGTGCAACGTCGTGAGTTTCTAGCGCTGTCTGGAATGGGCCTGGCGGGCCTGGTACTGCCGCATGGCCGGCTGATCGCCGCCGAGCAGCTGCTCGAGCCGGGAGATGTGGGCCGCCGCAAGGCGCTGGCCGAGGCCGCGCTCGCCGCCGCCAAGCGCGCCGGTGCCAGCTACTGCGACGTGCGCATCGGCCGCTACCTCAACCAGGCGGTCATCACCCGCGAGGCCAACGTCCAGAACGTCACCAACAGCGAGTCCTCGGGCATCGGCATCCGGGTGATCGTCAACGGCGCATGGGGCTTTGCCGCCACCCACCAGCAGACCCCGGCCGCGGTGCTGGCCACGGTCGAGCAGGCCGCGGCGATCGCCCGCGCCAACGCCGGCATCCAGACCCGTCCGGTGCAGCTGGCGCCGGTCACCGGCGTGGGTGACGTGAGCTGGAAGACCCCGATCCGCAAGAACGCGATGGCGGTGCCGATCAAGGACAAGGTCGAGATGCTGCTGTCGCTGAACGCGGCTGCGCTCAATGCCGGGGCCGACTTCATCAACTCCACGCTGTTCCTGGTCAACGAGCAGAAGTTCTTCGCCTCCAGCGATGGCTCCTTCATCGACCAGGACGTGCACCGGATCTGGCTGCCCTTCACCGCCACCGCGATCGACAAGGCCAGCGGCAAGTTCCGCACCCGCGCCGGGCTGTCCTCGCCGATGGGCATGGGCTACGAATTCCTGGATGGCGACGCGCGTGGCAAGATCGCGCTGCCGGGCGGCGTGGTCGCCTACCGCGATTCCTACGATCCGGTGGAGGACGCGATCGCCGCGGCCCGCCAGGCGCGGGAAAAGCTCAAGGCGCCGTCGGTCAAGCCGGGCAAGTACGACCTGGTACTGGACCCGTCCAACCTGTTCCTCACCATCCACGAGAACGTCGGCCACCCGCTGGAGCTGGACCGCGTGCTCGGCTACGAGGCCAACTACGCCGGCACCAGCTTCGCCACGCTGGACAAGCGCGATGCGGGC
Organism: Stenotrophomonas sp. TWI1151; assembly: GCF_039673135.1. Taxonomy (NCBI): domain Bacteria; kingdom Pseudomonadati; phylum Pseudomonadota; class Gammaproteobacteria; order Lysobacterales; family Lysobacteraceae; genus Stenotrophomonas; species Stenotrophomonas sp. TWI1151. The sequence goes on along the minus strand of NZ_JBDJLA010000002.1, from coordinate 181,834 downwards.
TTCCGCTGGGGCAGCGACATCGTCAACTTCTTCGCCGACAAGACCGCCCCGGGCAGCCTGGGCGCGGTGGGCTACGACGATGAGGGCGTGAAAACCAAGCGCTGGGACCTGGTCAAGGACGGCATCCTGGTCAACTACCAGGCCACCCGCGACGAGGTGCATATCCTTGGAGAGAAGGAGAGCCACGGCTGCAGCTATGCCGATTCGTGGTCCAGCGTGCAGTTCCAGCGCATGGCCAACGTGTCGCTGGCGCCGGGCAGCACCCCGCTGAGCGTGACCGACATGATCAAGAACGTGGAGAACGGCATCTACATCCACGGCCGTGGCTCCTACTCGATCGACCAGCAGCGCTTCAACGCGCAGTTCGGCGGCCAGCTGTACTACCAGATCAAGAACGGTGAGATCACCGGCATGGTCGAGGACGCCGCCTACCAGATCCGCACGCCGGAGTTCTGGAATGCCTGCAGCGCGATCTGCGACGAGCGCGATTTCCGCTTCGGCGGTTCGTTCTTCGATGGCAAGGGCCAGCCGGGCCAGGTCTCGGCGGTCTCGCATGGCTCATCGACCACGCGCTTCGATGGCATCAACATCATCAACACCGCGCGCAGCCTGGGATGAGCCTGTCCCCGCTCCGTGCCGAATGTCACTACCGCGGCGCCCGCATGGCCGCAAGAATCGGCTGTGCCGCCGCGGCGGTCGCCCTGATGTCGCTGTTTCCCTGCCACCCCCACACCGACGTGGAGAGCTGCCTTGCAAAGACGTGACTTTCTCGCCCTGACCGGGCTTACCGCTGGCGGACTGATCGTGCCGTCGTTCTTCGGCAAGGTCATTGCCGCCGAACAACTGCAGAGCGCACTCGATCCGGCGCTGAAAAAGCGCCTGGCCGATGCCGCCCTGGCCGTCGCGCGCCAGGCCGGTGCGACCTACTGCGACGTGCGTATCGGCCGCTACCTGCGCCAGTACGTGATCACCCGCGAGGACAAGGTCCAGAACGTGGTGAACACCGAATCGACCGGCGTGGGCATCCGCGTGATCGTCAACGGCGCCTGGGGCTTTGCCGCCACCAACCAGCTCGGCACCACCGATGTGGCGCGTGCCGCGCAGCAGGCCGCCGCGATCGCCAAGGCCAACGCCGGCGTGCAGACCGCCCCGGTGCAGCTGGCCGCCGCGCCCGGCGTGGGCGAAGTGTCCTGGCGCACCCCGATCCGCAAGAACGCGATGGACGTGCCGATCAAGGAGAAGGTCGAGCTGCTGCTGGACGTCAATGCAGGCGCGATGGGCGCCGGCGCCAGCTTCGTCAACTCGATGCTGTTCCTGGTCAACGAGCAGAAGTACTTCGCCTCCACCGATGGCTCCTACATCGACCAGGATGTGCACCGCATCTGGGCACCGATGACGGTCACCGCCATCGACAAGAGCACCGGCAAGTTCCGCACCCGCTCCGGGCTGTCCTCGCCGATGGGCCTGGGCTACGAGTACCTCGATGGCGTCGGCACCGGCAAGGCGGTCTCGCCCAACGGCGTGGTCAACTACCGCAACTCCTATGACATGAAGGCCGATGCGATCGCCGCGGCCAAGCAGGCGCAGGAAAAGCTCAAGGCACCGTCGGTGAAGCCAGGCAAGTACGACCTGATCCTGGATCCGTCGCACACCTGGCTCACCATCCACGAGTCGGTCGGCCACCCGCTGGAACTGGACCGCGTGCTCGGCTACGAAGCCAACTACGCCGGCACCAGCTTCGCCACGCTGGACAAGCGCGAGCAGCATTTCCAGTACGGCAGCGACAAGGTCAACATCTTTGCCGACAAGACCCAGCCGGGCAGTCTCGGTGCGGTCGGCTACGACGATGAGGGCGTCAAGACCAAGCGCTGGGACCTGATCAGCGAAGGCAAGCTGGTGGATTACCAGACCATCCGCGACCAGGCCCATATCCTGGGCAAGACCGAGTCCGACGGCTGCTGCTATGCCGATTCCTGGTCCAGCGTGCAGTTCCAGCGCATGGCCAATGTCTCGATGGCGCCGGGCAAGTCCAAGCTGAGCGTGGCCGACATGGTCAAGGACGTCGAGAACGGCATCTACATCATCGGCGACGGCTCGTTCTCCATCGATCAACAGCGCTACAACGCGCAGTTCGGTGGCCAGCTGTTCTATGAAATCAAGAACGGGCAGATCACCCGCATGCTCGAGGACGTGGCCTACCAGATCCGCACGCCGGAGTTCTGGAACGCCTGCACCGCGGTGGCCGATGAAAGCGACTACCGCCTGGGCGGTTCGTTCTTCGACGGCAAGGGCCAGCCCGGCCAGGTCTCGGCGGTCTCGCACGGTTCGTCCACCGCGCGCTTCAACGGCATCAACGTCATCAACACCGCGCGCAGCCTCGGCTGACCGGTCAGGAGCCCCAATCCATGAGTATCTTCACCGAAGCCCAGGCCAAGGCCATCCTCGACAAGGTCATCGCGCTCTCCAAGGCCGATGAGTGCACCGCCGTGCTGGCCGGCTCGATCGACGGCAACATCCGTTTCGCGCTCAACAACGTCTCCACCAGCGGTATCGTCGACAACACCGAACTGGCCGTCACGGTCGCCTTCGGCAAGCGCGTCGGCACCGCCTCGATCAACGAGTTCGACGACGCCGCACTGGAACGTGTGGTGCGTCGTGCCGAAGATCTGGCCCGCCTGGCCCCGGAGAACCCGGAGTTCCTGCCGGCGATCGGCAAGCAGACCTACCGGTCCAGCCCAACCTTCAGCGAATCCACCGCGGCCATCGACCCGGCCTTCCGTGCCAAGGTCGCCGCCGACTCGATCGCGCCGTGCCGTGGCAACGGCCTGATCGCCGCCGGCTTCCTGGAAGATGGCCAGAGCTTCTACGCCACCGCCAACAGCAACGGCAACTTCGGTTACCAGCGCGGCACCAACTTCGATTACACCTGCACCGTGCGTACCGAAGACGGCCGCGGTTCGGGCTGGGTCGGCCGCAACCTCAAGGATGCCGCCGATTTCAAGGCCGACCAGGACATCCGCATCGCCATGCGCAAGGCCACCGAATCGGCCGAAGCCAAGGCGTTGGAGCCGGGCAAGTACACGGTGATCCTGGAGCCGGCGGCCGCGGCCGGCCTGATCAGCTTCATGATGAACTTCTTCGACGCGCGCTCGGCCGATGAAGGCCGCAGCTTCCTCTCCAGGAAGGGCGGCGGCAACAAGCTCGGCGAACAGGTCTACGACCCGCGCGTGACCATGGTGGCCGACCCGTGGCACCCGGAGGCGGCCGTGCTGCCGTGGGACAACGAAGGCCAGCCGCGCGAGAAGCTGGACATCATCAAGGACGGCAAGATCGCCAACCTCAACTACTCGCGTTTCTGGGCGCAGAAGCAGGGCAAGACCGCCAACGCGCGGCCGGGCAACCTGCTGATGGCCGGTGGCGACAAGAGCACCGCCGAACTGGTGCGTGGCACCCAGAAGGGCATCCTGGTCACCCGCACCTGGTACATCCGCATGGTCGATCCGCAGACCGTGCTGCTGACCGGCCTGACCCGCGATGGCACCTTCTACATCGAGAACGGCCAGATCAAGCACCCGGTGAAGAACTTCCGCTTCAACGAGTCGCCGGTGATCATGCTCAACAACATCGAAGAACTGGGCAAGCCGGTGCGTGTGGCCGGTGACGAGTCCAGCCTGGTGATGATGATTCCGCCGATGAAGCTGCGTGATTTCACCTTCACCTCGTTGTCCGACGCGGTCTGATGAACGGTCGTGACGGCCACCGGCCGTCTCTTCGTCTGGCCGGTGACACCCGGGAACGTGCGTGGCGATGAACCGCGCACAGTTCCTGCGCCTGATGCTGGGCAGTGCCGCCTTCGCGGCATTGCCCGCGCCGGCACGCGCCCAGGCCGGGCGTTATGACTTCTGGTTCACCCGCCTCAAGTACGACTCCGGCGACTGGGACGTGGATGCGCGCATGCCATCCAACGTGATCACCTCGCTGATCGATTACACCTCCCTGCGCGTGGACCCGACCGAGCACGTGATCGCGCTGTCCGATCCGCGCATGCTGGAGGCACCGTTCTGCTACCTGGCCGGGCACAAGCTGGTCGAGTTCAATGCCGCCGAGCGGCAGAACTTCGTGCGTTACGTGCGCAACGGCGGCTTCGTGTTCGTGGATGACTGCAACCACGATATCGATGGTCTGTTCGCGAAGTCCTTCGAAGCACAGATGGCCAAGCTGTTCGGGCCGAAGGCGCTGAACAAGCTGCCCAACAACCACGCGCTGTACCGCAGCTTCTTCCGCTTCCCCGAGGGCCCGCCCGCCACGGGGTTCGAGCTCAATGGCTGGGGCGACGACCTGGTCCACGATTACCTCAAGGGCATCGAGATCGATGGCCGGCTCGGCGTGCTCTACAGCAACAAGGACTACGGCTGCGAGTGGGACTACGACTGGCGCAACAAGCGTTTCCTCGCCGAAGACAACACTCGTTTCGCGGTGAACATCGTGATGTACGCGTTGAACAACTAGTTTCTTCCTGATTCTTCAGCCACGCATGGCGTGGCTCTACATCGATTGATGCGAGTGCCTTATGACGACCGACCGCCTTGATGCCCTTCTTCCCAAACTGCAGCAGCTGCGCGGCGCGCTGGCCCAGGCCGTGGTCGGCCAGCACGCGGTGGTCGAGCAGCTGCTGATCGGCCTGCTGGCCGGCGGCCACTGCCTGCTCGAAGGCGCGCCCGGGCTGGGCAAGACCCTGCTGGTGCGCTCGCTCGGGCAGGCGCTGGAGCTGCAGTTCCGGCGCGTGCAGTTCACGCCCGATCTGATGCCCAGCGACATCCTCGGCACCGAGCTGCTGGAAGAAGATCACGGCACCGGGCACCGCCACTTCCGGTTCCAGAAGGGCCCGATCTTCACGAACCTGCTGCTGGCCGACGAGCTCAACCGCACCCCGCCCAAGACCCAGGCCGCCCTGCTGGAGGCGATGCAGGAGCGCACCGTCAGCTACGCCGGCACCACCTATGCGCTACCGGCGCCGTTCTTCGTGCTGGCCACGCAGAACCCGATCGAACAGGCCGGCACCTACCCGCTGCCGGAAGCCCAGCTGGACCGCTTCCTGCTGCACGTGCGGGTGGATTACCCCACCGAACAGGAAGAGCGCGACATCCTGCTGCAGACCACCGGCAGCGCCAGTGGCAGCGTCCCCAAGGTGATGGAGGCTGACGAGGTCCTGGCGCTGCAGGCTGCCGTGCGCGAGGTCCACATCAGCGAAGACGTACTCACCTGGATCACCCGCCTGGTGCGTGCCAGCCGCCCGGGCAGCGACGCACCGGCGGCGGTGAACCAGTGGATCAAGTGGGGCGCCGGCCCGCGCGCCGGGCAGTCGCTGGTGTTGGCGGCCAAGGCGCGCGCGCTGCTGCAGGGCCGTTTCGCCGCAACCCGCGAGGACGTGCAGGCGCTGGCCGCGCCGGTGATGCGTCACCGGCTGCTGCTGTCGTTTGCCGCCGAAGCCGAGCAGAAGAGCGCCGACGACGTGGTCGCCGCGCTGCTGCAGGCCGTGCCGTTCCCGGGTTGATCCACACGCCGTGAGCCGCAACGCGCCGATCGCGATCCCCGCCGATGTCCGCAGCCGCCTCAAGGCGCTGCGGCTGCTGCCACGCCGTGCGCGCGGCGCGCACGGGATCGGCCAGCACGCCAGCCGCAGCCGCGGCGCCGGGCTGGAGTTCGCGCAGTACCGTGCCTACGAACCCGGTGATGAGCTGCGCCAGATCGACTGGAAGCTCTACGCGCGCTCGGACCGGTTCTTCGTGCGCGAATCCGAACGCGAAAGTCCGATCACGGCCTGGGTGCTGATCGATGCGACCGCCTCGGCGGGCCAGCGTGATCGCGCGCGACCGGACTGGTCGCGGCTGGACCATGCCTGCGCGACCGCCGCCTGCCTGGTGGAACTGGCCCTGCAGCAGGCCGACCGCTTCGGGGTGATCGCCATCAGCGGCGAGGGCGTGCAACTGGTTCCCGCCGGGCACGGCCCGCGCCAGCGCGACCGCGTGCACCTGCTGCTGCGCCAGCTGCAGGCCAGTGGCACGTGGCCGCCGGCCACTTCGCTGGCCCCGGTCTGGGAGCGGGTGCAGGCCGGCGACCTGCTGGTCGCACTGGGCGACGGTTTTGACGAGGGCGGCATCGTGCTGCTGGAACGGCTGGCCGCCGCCCGCCGCGAGGTGCTGCACCTGCAGCTATTGACGGCCGAAGAGCGCGATTTCCCGTTCACCGACGGCCACCGTTTCCGCGATCCGGAAACCGGCGACGAGCTGCTGGGCGACGGCCGTGCGATCCGTGCCGAATACCTGGCCCGTTTCGATGCCGCCCAGCGCGCGTTGCAGGCGCGACTGCAGAGCAGCGGAATCGTGCATGCGACCGGCTATCTCGACCAGCCGCTGGACCAGCCGCTGCGTGCGCTGCTGGGTGCCGGAGGCGGCGCGTGAGCCTGCTGTTTCCCCTCGGGCTGCTGGCACTGGCGGCCTGGCTGGTGCCGCTGCTGATCCACCTGGCACGTCGCCACCAGTACGCGCCACTCGACTTCGCCGCGCTGCGCTGGCTGCAGGCCCGGATCCGGCCGCGTCAGAAAATCCGCTTCGATGCGTGGCCGCTGCTGCTGGTGCGGCTGCTGTTGCTTGCCGCGCTGGCCTTGCTGCTGGCGCGGCCGGTGCTGCACGGTGGCGGCGCCGATACCCACGCGGTCACGGTCGTCGCCCCTGGTCTCGACGGCGCGGCGCTGCGTGGCCAGGACGCCAAAGGCGACTGGCGATGGCTGGCGCCTGGCTTCCCTGCGCTGGCCGACGGCGCCCCGGCGTCCCATCAACCACTGGCCAGCCTGCTGCGCGAGCTGGACCAGACACTGCCTGCCGGCGCACCGCTGACGGTGTACGTGCCCGACCCGATGCCCGGACTGGATGGCGAGCGTCCACGCCTGTCGCGTGCCGTGAACTGGCGGCCGATCCTCATGGCGCCGGCCAGCGCGCGTACGGCGACACTGCCTGTGCTGCAGGTCGGTGGCGATATCGCAGAAGGCGAGCAGCGCGTGCTGGCCGCGCTGCAGCGCGCCTGGTCCAACCAGGCGCTGTCGCCTGCCCGCGGTGCTGATACCGCCCCCGATGCCGGGCAGACCGGCGTGTGGCTCGCTGCTACGCCGCTGCCTGCCGCCTGGCAGACGTGGGTGCAACAGGGCGGCAGTGTGCTGGTCGCGCCCGGTGCTGCGGGGGCCGGCTGGATGCCCGTCCTGCGCGATGCAGAGGGTGCAGTGGTGCTGGAACAACGGCAGGAAGGCAGCGGTCGTCTGCTGCGCTTCAGCGCAGCGCTGTCACCGACGGCGCTGCCGGCGTTGCGCGATCCCGGCTTCCCCCGCCAATTGCTGGCGGTCATCGCGGCACCGGCCGCACCCACCCTCGCACCTGCGGCCACACAGGCACCGTTGCGTGGCGCTGCCGCACCCCTTCCCGCACCGCGTGAGCTGACCCCATGGCTGCTGGCGCTGATCGTGCTGCTGTTCGCGCTGGAACGGGCGATGGCGACCTCGCCGCGCCGCGGAGCAGGCGCATGAACGCTGCCATCCAGCACGCCTGGCAGCGCGCGCGTCGGCGCCAATGGTGGATCACCACCCTGCTCGCGGTGCCGGTCGCGGTGGCGATCAGCGCGGTGGCGTGGCGGCTGGCAGGCTTCAACGCGGCGACGGTGGTCCTGCTGTTGACGTTGCTGATCAGCGTCGGCGTGGCAACCTGGCGCGCACGTCGTCTGGATCGCCAATGGCTGGTCCGCCGGTTGGACGACCACCCGCTCGTGCAGGACAGTGCCGACCTGCTGTTTGCCATACCGGCGGCATTGAACCCGTTGCAGCAGCGGCAGCGCGCACATGTCGCCGCCGCCCTGCAGTCGCGCATGCCCGAACTGCGGCCGCGCTGGCCGGGCCGGTGGGTGCTGGCCTCGGTGATCACGTCGGTGGTGATGATCGCGCTTGCGCTGGGCTGGCCACGCGGCCAGAACGCGGCGCCCCTGTTCCCGGGCACGGCGGCACCGCCGGCCACACCTGCGCAACCACCACAGCTGCGTTCCGCCCGGCTGGAGATCACCGCCCCGGCCTACACCGGGCAGGCCGCGCGTGTGCAGAGCGCGCTGGACGGCAAGGTCCCGCAGGACAGTCGCCTGCACTGGTCACTGCGTTTCTCCGCGCAGCCGCAGACCGCGACCCTGCAGTTCCACGATGGCCAGCGCATCGCGCTGGCGCGTGACGGCGAACAATGGACCGCGCAGTGGACCGCCACGCGTCCGGCGCTGTATCGCGTGGTCACCGAGCCTGCCCTGCGCGACACCCGCCTGTACCGGCTCGATGTGGTGCCCGATCGCCCGCCCGTGGTGCGCGTGATCGCGCCCGACCGCAGTCTCGTGCTGGGTACGCCCGGCCAACGTCAGTGGCCGCTGCAGTTCGAGGCTACCGACGACTATGGTGTGGTCGCCACCGCGCAGTTGAAGGTCACGTTGGCCCAGGGCAGCGGCGAGAACATCACCTTCCGCGAGCAGACGTTCAGCCTGACCGGCACCGGGCCGGCGACGCAGCGGCGTTTCGCGCGCACGCTGGACCTGGCCGCGCTGGGCGCCACCGAAGGCAACGACGTGATCGCGCAGCTGACCGTACGTGATACCCACACACCCACTGCGCAGAGCGCCCAGAGCAGCAGCGTGATCCTGCGCCTGCCCAGCGCCGCGGAGATCCAGGGCACCGACATGGAGGGCATGGTCAAGAAGACCCTGCCAGCGTATTTCCGCAGCCAGCGCCAGATCATCATCGACGCCGAAGCCCTGATCAAACAGCGCCGCCAGCTGCCGGCAGAGGAATTCGTGAAGCGTTCCGATGCGATCGGCGTGGACCAGCGCATCCTGCGCCTGCGCTATGGCCAGTTCCTCGGCGAGGAAAGCGAAGGCGGGGCCAAGCCGCCGCCGACCAGCGATGCCCTGCCGACCAGTGACACACCAGCGGCCGCGCACGATGACGATCATGATCACGATGGTGAGCATGCCCAGGCGCAGGCCGGCCATGATGATCACGACCACGGCGCGCCGACCGACGGCAGCGCCCCGGTGTTCGGCAGCGCCACCGATGTGCTCTCCGAGTACGGTCATACCCACGATCACGCCGAGGCCGCGACCCTGCTCGATCCCAAGACGCGCGCCACGCTGAAGGCAGCACTGGACCAGATGTGGTCCTCGGAAGGCGAACTGCGCCAGGGCCAGCCCGAGCGTGCCCTGCCCTACGCTTACAAGGCGCTGGGCTTCATCAAGGAAGTGCAGCAGGCCGAGCGCATCTACCTGGCGCGGGTCGGCCCGGAACTGCCGCCGATCGACGAGAGCCGACGCATGAGCGGCGATCGCGCCGACCTGGCCAGCCGCACCTTGCCACTGCGTGCGCTGGAGGCACCCGACCAGGCCATCGTGCAGGTCTGGCAGCAGCTGGCCGATCCGGCCAGCGCCCCCGATCTGGACGCGCTGACCCAGTGGCTCCGACGCAATGAAACACGCCTGCCGGACCCGCTGAGCCTGGCCGCCGCCATCGAAACACTGCGCATCACCCCCGGCTGCGCCGACTGCCATCAGGCCCTGCGCGCGCAGCTGTGGCGTGCCCTGCTGCGCCCGCTGCCGCAGGTAGCCCGGCGCAGCGCACCCGATGCCATGGGTCAGCGCTACCTGGATGCACTGGAGGCGACACCGTGAGCGACCCGCGCTGGATCCTGTTCGCGCTGCTCGCCGTGCTGCTGCTGAGCAGCGCGCGTCTGTGCTGGCAGCAGTGGCGTGGACCGGCGCGGGCAAGCGGCGTGTTCGCCACCCTGCTGGTGTTGCAGGCCGTGGTGACCGTGCTGCTCTACCTGACCCTGGTGCCACCGATGCAGCGCGTGGCCGGTGGCCAGCTGACCGTGCTGACGGGCGCGGCCGATCAGGTGCGCTGGGCGGCGGCGCCGGGCGAGACCGTGGTCGCGCTGCCGGAAGCGACGAAGGTGGCAGACGCCCTCGCAGCACCCGACCTGGCCACCGTGTTGCGCCAACATCCGGGTCCCACCTCCCTTCGGCTGATCGGCGATGGCCTGTCGGCCCGCGATCGCGATGCCGCGCTGCCCCGTGGCGTACGTATCGAATTGCCCAGCGCACCACAGGGCTGGATCGCACTGCAGCCGCCGCCGGTCACTGCGCCCGGTGCGGTGTTCACCGTCAGCGCGCGCGCGCAGGGCGTGTCGAACCCACGCGCCGAGCTGGTGGATCCTGCCGGTGTGGTCATCGACAGGTCTACGCCAGATGCCGAAGGGAAGATGCAGCTCAGCGGTGTGGCTCGCGTCGCCGGACAGAGCGTGTTCGGCCTGCGTCTGATCGACGCCGAACAGCATGTGGTCGATACGCTTGCCGTTCCTGTGGACACCGCTGCCGCGGCGACGCCCCGCCTGTTGCTGCTGGCCGGTGCGCCCGGCCCGGAGCTCAAATACCTGCGCCGCTGGGCCACCGATGCCGGGCTGCAGGTGCAGAGCCAGGCCAACGCCGGCGGCGGCCTGTCGCTCGGCGATGCACCGATCTCGCTCACGGCAGCCACGGTGGCGCAGGCCGATGTGGTGCTGCTGGATGAGCGCAGTCTGGCCGCGCTGTCGGCCACCCAACGCAGTACGCTGCAACAGGCGATCCGCAACGGGTTGGGCGTTCTCGTCCGCACCGGCGGCCCGCTCGGCGACGGCGCCCGCCAGACGCTGCGTAGTTGGGGACTGGCCGTCACCGGCGGAAACCAAGCGGTGCCCCTGTCACTGCCGACCGATGTCGACGCCGCGTTGCTGCAGGCACGCCGCGGCCCACAGCGGCCCGCATCGGACACCACCGCCTACATCGATGAGGCCGACACCGCCTCGCACCAGGCCGCGCTACCGGTGTTGGAGCAGCTGGGCCTGAAGATCAGCGATGTGACACCCCTGCTGCACGATGACAAGGGCATGGCAGTCGGTGGCCATCGCGCCCTCGGACGTGGCCGCATTGCACTGCTGCCCATCACCGACACCTATCGGCTTGTGCTGGCCGGCCGCGGCGATCGCCACGCCGAGCTGTGGAGCGGCGTGCTGGCCAGCGTGGCACGCCCGCTTCCCGCCGCGGATGCGCCACGCGTAGAGACCACCACCCCTTGGTCCGGCGAGCGCGTGGCACTGTGCCAGCTTCGGGAGTCGGCACAGGTGCGCGCGCCGGATGGCACACTGATCCCGCTTCGGGTTGACCCGGCCAGCGGTGCCGAACACTGCGCCGGCTACTGGCCGAACCAGCCGGGCTGGCATCAGCTGCAGCAGGGCGAAGACCGCCACGCGTTCTACGTTTTCGATCCGGCCAGCGCGCGACCGCTGTATCGGCAGCAGCTGCGCGACGCGACGGCCCAGCGCCTGGCCACCGGCGCCGCCGCAGCATCGGCTGGCGTGGTCGAGACGCCGGGCGCACGGTGGCCGTGGCTGCTCGCCTTCGTGCTGGCGGCCGGGCTGCTGTGGTGGCTGGAGCGGCGGCGGGTGGCAGCCCCTGCACGGTGATACGCCAAGGGTGTCAGTAATGCCTGCTGAGCTCAGTCAACGTCCATCATCCTCTCCAGTGAATGCAACCGCTGCAGTCGCTGCCGGTGCCGGCGGCATACCACCCAGGCTGCGCCCGCAAACACCCCTACGACGACGGCATTGACCACGATGTTCAAGGCCCATGCCGCAGGGGGTGCAACCTGCACCATCGGCATCCGCCCCTGCGCCGTGAACAATGCCCAGAGCGTCATCGCCGTCCACAGCGCCACACTCACCCATGTCGACACGCGCCAGATACGGAGCGCCGTGCGTGAGCGCTCAGCTTCGAACGCCATCAGCGCGCGTGCATCGAGTGCCTTCGCGTACCACTGGCGTCGGCGTTGCCACAGCGTCCAGCCCGTCATGGCGATGATCAGCCCGATCAGGAACCACACCAGTCCGGCGGGCACAGGCAGTCGCTCACCCAGTGACAATGCCCGGACGCAGTTGGCAAGCGACAGTACTGCCAGGACCACCTCAACACTCCAGACCATGCGCAGGCGGCGGCTCCGGCGATGCACCTCGCGCTGAAGTACCTGCACATCGGGCACTCCGCTGGGCTGGGCCTGCCAGCGCATCGCAAGTGCATCCCACCCCGTGTTCTCGTCGTCGATCGCGGTCATCGCGAAGCTCCCATCAGATCTCGCAGCATTCGCCTGGCGCGGCTCAACCGCTGCGCGACCGCATTCTCTTCCAGCCCCAGCGCTTCGGAAATCTCGCGGTGGGCGAATCCCTCCAACGCGAGGGACACGACCTGCCGGTAGCCGAGTGGCAGACTGAGAACGGCAGTCAGCAGGCCATCGCGCTGCTGTTGTGCTTCGGCATGGCGCAGCGGATCGGCATGCGGATCGGGCCAGGTCTCATCCAGATCACTGGCAGACAGGCGCTGCTCCTTGGCGAATACATCGACGCAGCGGTTGTGGGCAACACGTGCGACGAAGGCACGCAACGAGCCGTCGCCACGCCAGCGCGGGAGCGCCTGCCATACCGCGATGCTGACTTCCTGGAGGAGATCATCGCGGCGGGCGATATCGCGCGTGTAGCTGTGGGCCAGTCGGCTCAGCATCGGCCAGTGCTCACGAAGGATGGACTGCAGGTCAGCGGCGGTCGGCAGCGGCAAGGCGGCGGCTCAGTCAGCGGCAACGGAATCAAATGCATCGCGGTAGGCCCAGTAGCCCACATACCCCAGCTGCAGCAACGGCAACAGCAACCACGGCTGGAACACCACGCTGCCAACCAGCAGGATCGATAGCGCAAGGTACACCGCAAGCGGCCGCCAGCCCACGTTAAGCAGCCGGAGGTTCTCGTGCAATGCCTCCACCACTCCTGCATGCTCCAGCACCACCCGCGGCGCGGTGAAGAACAGCAGCATGCCCGGCAGCGTCCCCGCCGCGAAGACGGTGGCCAGCTGCAGGCGGGTCAGCTGGGTGACCACCGCCGGATCCCCCGTCGCCACGCCGAGCGCCACCGACGGCCCGACCCACATCCACAGCAGCGCGATCTGGAAGGCGAACACACTCGCTGACAACACAGCCAACTGCAGCAGACGGCCGCGCAGCCGGAACGTCCGGGCCATGCCTTGCCTTATGGCGAAGCGGCCATTGCGCACACGCTGGTCCAGGACGATCAGGCACCACACCGATGCGACCGGCACCACGAACTTGGACAGCACCACGCCGGCCACCGGAATGGACACCTGCAGGACGAGTTCGAGCGCCATCGGCACCAGGGACAGCCCGAACCAGCGTATCGGCGCCTGCCGGTACATGCGCCAGGCTGCGGCCCACCAGTGCCACATGCGACGGGCGGACCAGGCGCTTGCGTGAGGTGACGGCAGAACGGTGTCAGGGGTAAGCATGCGGCTCTCCATGTGGGCGTGCGTCCTTTAGAAGACCGTCAATGCGTGGAAAACCTGACAGATGGTCTGGATCACTAGGCCCAGAGGTCAGTCGTGATGCTTCCGGCTGGCATGCGCCGCACTCTGCTGGCGGCACCCACGTCATTCTCCCGTACGACGTCATGGAGCATTTCAGCGACTGCAACCGCGCGGAGGTGATGCTCGGCAGAAGCGCGTTCCCGTGGTGCCATGAACTACAACTTCTTGCATGGTGAGCGCGCCGGCAAACTGCCAACCTGCCTGGTTTTCCACACGCTGACATGAGCATGACGAATGCACCTGCCATGGTGAAGATCGACTCGATGGGGACATCGGCCTGGTACACCGTCCCCCTTGAGGCAGCCCGCTTGCGATGAAGATCATGGCATTCGGCGTGCTCGTCCTCTTGTTTCTGGCGCCGGTCATACAGTGGCAACGACGGCGTGACGCCCGTCATTTCTTCGAACGGTTATGCGAGCAGGCACCCCTGCGTGTGCTGTCGGTCAAAGAGCGCGCCGCCCTGGCGCCGCTCCATGCCTGCCTTGACCTCACCGTGGATGCCGAGGTGCGCGCACTGAGCGGCCCCCATATCCGCGAAGTGTTGCGCAACCGGGGTATCTCATTCGTGCGGGAGAGCGTGGGCGGCGTGGACGTACTGCTGCCCTTTGATGCGGCGGACCACCTGGCCGAGCAGAACACCGCAGAGGTCGTTCTGGGGCCGGGCTATGCGATCGTGGTGCGGCTCAATGCATTCGATATCACCACAGCAGGGTCACGCGCGCTACGGACGCCCGCACGACACGTGGGCGAGCGCATGGAGCATCCGGAGGAACGCCGGCTCCGTCGCCGCCCCGGTACGCCGTGGGCGGCTGCCGGGTTGGCCCTGCTGGCCAATGCCTGCGGCGTGGCCCTGCTCTGGGACAACGGCCCGTGGGCCTGGGGCGTGCTGGGTGCAGGACTGGCCTTGATGCTGTTGTCGGCCGGCTTCTATCTGCGTCGGCAGGTTGGTCCGGCTGCCCTTCAGCCAATCGACCGGGTGCATGGTCGCCTGAACCGCTTGCAGCTTCTGCGCCCCGGCGATCCTGCGGGCACCGGATGTCACGTGTTGATCGGCAACGACCAGCGGATTCGCCCCTGCCACGACTGGAACGAATCGAAGGGACTGCAGGCGGGTCACCCAATCGAAGCCGAGATATACCGGCACAGCCGGCGCGTACTGTCCCTGGGTCCGGGCTGGTCGATGCTGGATGAGCATCGTCGATATCCACCAGTGCCGCTGGCGCGGCATGCCCTGATGCTCGCGGTAGCGCTGGTGTCGCTGTGCCTTGCGCTGAGTGCCAGCGATGGCCCCACCTACGAAGTGCAGCGCGCGATGCGATTGTTCTCGGCGCACCAGCTCCGTACCGATGCTGACCCCGGCAGCCTGCTGCAACGCCCTCCCGCCATCGGCGATGGTGTGCACCTGCGCGTGCGCGCAACGTGCGAGTTGGTGCCTCAGCAACGGCACGGCCATACCGTGGCCACCGCCGACTGCGACCGGGTCCGCTGGGGAGTGCCCCAGGTGCCGATGGCTGAACTGGAGATCGCAGAACCGATCCTGAGATTGGGGTCCTACGATACGCAGCTGCGTACGCAGTACGCCGGGACCACCGATCTGTTGGCACCCTTTCGCCAGGTAACCGGACTCGGCGACCTGCTGGAGCGCGTCGATGCCGCGTGCGTGCAGGGCCTGGATGCCTGCGGCGACCTTCAGTCAACGTTGCTGCGTCTGCTGTCCTGGCAGAGCGATCACACCGCGCATGGCGATCATGACTGGGCCTCGCTCATGCGCGCCGCCCGTCTCGCCAGCGATCAGGCGGGTCAGGAGGGCCTGACGTTTCCCAGCCACGTGATCAGAAAGATCAACACTGCGGTCGAGCAGGCGGCCGATGCGCATGTGCTGTCGCGGTGGGCGGCGCAGACGCCTGCGCTGCTCGCACAGCAGCAGGACGGCGTGGTCCTGGTGACGGCTTCGCCGGGTGAGTTCCACTCTGTCGGCGACGCTTGGCTCGGCACGGCGCATGACCAGTGGAAGCGCATGCGCGCCACCGCGACCATCGCTCGACCGGTCACCGTCTCTGGCACGGTCACTGCGCGTATCCACGATGGGCGCACGCAGTGGCTGGAGATTGATCCGACCGAGCCCTCCGATGCAGCCATCGCCGGGCTGGGCCGTTGCGCATGGCTGCTGGCAGCGCTGCTGCTGATGCTGTTCCACGCGGTACAGTGCGTGCGCTACGTGCCACGGGCCATCGCACGCCGCAGCGCGCTGGACGCGGACATCCTCCAGCGGCCAGCGCCGATGCACCGCTGGTCGCCCTGACCGATCAGGGCTCCGGCAGCACCGGGCACCCACCCTGCTGCGCACACACCTCCTGCGCGCGACGCTGCTCTTCGTCGGTCAGCTCCGGCGGTGGGCGGGCGCTCGCGGACTGGATCTGGTCGGGTCCGCCGGTAAGTTTGTTCACGCCCTGCGCAGCGGCGGCCAGCCCCTTGTTGATGCCCATCATCAGATAGCCACCGCTCATGCTGACCTGCTCCGGCGAGGGTGGTTCGCTCCAGGTGCGGCTGAAGCGGTTGGGCTGCACCTGTACCGGATTCTTGAAGCGGTACAGGTCCAGCGGTTCGTCGTCGGGCTTGAGGGCGCGCACCTCGCCCAGCGTGGTGACATCCCCCTGCGTTGTCGGGGGCGGCGGCTCCACGGGTTCGGGTGGCGCCACCTGCTGTGCCTGCGCGGCGGCGGCCAGCAGCAGGCTGGCCAGCAGAACTGCACCTTGGTGTCCACGTAATGCCACTGCGGCGCCATCCTTGTGTGTGCGGGCTCCCTCAAGCATACGGACGCCGCCTTCAAATTTCGTTGCTGGCAGCTGTCCAGATAGCGCGGGCGGGCACTGAACCATTCACCGGCCTGCATCGCGATGTCTCAGACATTGAGACGCGGTCATGTTTCCATAGCGTCCTTTGCAGACCGTTGTGACCATGGCTTACGAACTCGCCAAGCGCACCGAGGACGCCGAGCGCAACCTCGCCACCACCGATGGGCTGCCCTCGCGCGATGGCGCGCTGCTGACTGCGCGCCTGCAGCGCCGCTACAACGACCGCATCACCGGCAGCTTCACGATTCCCGCCCGCGAGGGCCAGTACGCGCCGATCCCGGCCGATGTCCCCGATGCCCTGGTCAACGCGCTGAAAGCGCGCGGCATCGAGCAGCTGTACAGCCACCAGGCCCAGGCCTGGGAGGCCAGCCAGCGCGGCGAGCACGTGGCCATCGTGACCCCGACCGCCAGCGGCAAATCGCTGTGCTACACCCTGCCGGTGGTCAGCGCCGCGATGCAGGGCAAGGCCAAGGCGCTGTACCTGTTCCCGACCAAGGCGCTGGCCCAGGAC
Source organism: Stenotrophomonas sp. TWI1151 (assembly GCF_039673135.1). Taxonomy (NCBI): domain Bacteria; kingdom Pseudomonadati; phylum Pseudomonadota; class Gammaproteobacteria; order Lysobacterales; family Lysobacteraceae; genus Stenotrophomonas; species Stenotrophomonas sp. TWI1151. Next base: position 164,944 of record NZ_JBDJLA010000002.1, on the reverse strand, counting down.
CAGGTGGCCGAGCTGCTGGAACTCAACCGTGCCGGCGATCTGGGGGTCAAGGCCTTCACCTTCGATGGGGACACGCCGGGCGATGCGCGCCAAGCGATCCGCCTGCACGGCGACATCGTGGTCTCCAACCCGGACATGCTGCACCAGGCGATCCTGCCGCATCACACCAAGTGGGCGCAGTTCTTCGAAAACCTGCGCTACGTGGTGATCGATGAGGTGCACACCTACCGCGGCGTGTTCGGCAGCCACGTCACCAACGTGCTGCGCCGGCTCAAGCGGATCTGCGCGTTCTATGGCGTGGAGCCGCAGTTCATCCTGTGCTCGGCCACCATCGGCAACCCGCAGGCGCATGCCGAGGCGTTGATCGAGGCGCCGGTAACGGCCATCACCGAATCCGGCGCGCCCAGTGGGCCCAAGCACGTGCTGCTGTGGAACCCGCCCGTGGTCAATGCCGATCTCGGCCTGCGCGCCTCGGCGCGCTCGCAGAGCAACCGCATCGCCCGCATCGCGATCAAATCCGGGCTGAAGACGCTGATCTTCGCGCAGAGCCGGCTGATGGTCGAAGTGCTCACCAAGTACCTCAAGGACATCTTCGATCACGACCCGCGCAAGCCGGCGCGCATTCGTGCCTACCGCGGCGGCTACCTGCCCACCGAGCGGCGCGAGACCGAACGGGCGATGCGCGCGGGGCAGATCGACGGCATCGTCAGCACCTCGGCGCTGGAGCTGGGTGTGGATATCGGCAGCCTGGACGTGGTGATCCTCAACGGCTATCCGGGCAGCGTCGCCGCGACGTGGCAGCGTTTCGGCCGCGCCGGCCGCCGCCAACAGCCCGCGCTGGGCGTGATGGTGGCCAGCTCGCAACCGTTGGATCAGTACGTGGTGCGGCATCCGGATTTCTTCGCCGAGGCCTCGCCCGAGCATGCGCGTACCGCACCGGACCAACCGCTGATCCTGTTCGACCACATCCGCTGCGCCGCCTTCGAGCTGCCGTTCCTGGCCGGCGATCCGTTCGGCCCGATCGACCCGCTGGTGTTCCTGGAAGCCCTGGCCGAGACCGAGGTGGTGCATCGCGAAGGTGACCGCTGGGAGTGGATCGCCGACAGTTATCCGGCCAATGCGGTCAGCCTGCGCTCGGTGGCCGATGGCAACTTCGTGGTGGTGGACCGCAGTGACGGCAAGCAGCAGATCATCGCGGAGGTGGATTACTCCGCCGCTGCGCTGACGCTGTATGAGGGCGCCATCCACATGGTGCAGTCCACCCCCTACCAGGTGGAACGGCTGGACTGGGAAGGCCGCAAGGCCTACGTCACCCGCACCCACGTGGACTACTACACCGACAGCATCGACTTCACCAAGCTCAAGGTGCTGGACCGCTTCGACGGCTGCATCGCCGGGCGTGGCGATTCGCACCATGGCGAGGTGCACGTGGTGCGGCGCGTGGCCGGCTACAAGAAGATCCGCTATTACACGCACGAGAACATCGGCTACGGCCCGGTCAACCTGCCCGACCAGGAGCTGCACACCACCGCGGTGTGGTGGCAGTTGCCGCAGGCGCTGCTGCTGACCGCGTTCGACAGCAAGCAGGAAGCGCTGGATGGCTTCCTCGGCGCGGCCTACGCGCTGCACATCGTCGCCACGGTGGCGGTGATGGCCGATGCGCGCGACCTGCAGAAGGCGGTTGGCAATGGTGACGGCGCGTGGTTCGCGGTGGCCGACCAGAGCGGCCGCGGTCAGCTGCGGGGTGCCGAGTTCGACGCCAGCGCGATCGAGCTGCAGCAGCAGTTCGTGCCGACGGTGTATCTGTACGACAACTTCCCCGGCGGTGTGGGCCTGAGCGAACCGCTGTGGCTGCGCCAGGCCGAGCTGCTGCTGCGCGCGCGCGAGCTGGTGCAGGGCTGTGACTGCAAGGCCGGCTGCCCGGCCTGCGTGGGCCCGGTACTGGCCGGCCAGGAAGACGATGCCACCACGCCCAAGGCGCTGGCGTTGAAGGTGCTGGAGCTGTTCGACAGCGCGGCGTTGCCGTCTGCCGCCGAGCGTGAGCGCCAGAGCGCCGAGATGGTCGCCCCGTGAGCCTGAGCCTGGACAAGCTGCGCCTGCTGCGCAGGCAGGCCGGTGATGCGACGGCGGCGCCTGCCTCTGGTCCGGCCGTCGCCACCGGTGGCGGATCCGGTGCCGTAGTCACGGATGCTCCCGGCGACGCGGTCTCGGCCCCACTCCCGGCTGCAGCCAACGATGCGCGGGCGCGCAAACCCGCACCCACCTCCGTCTTCGGCTGGGTCGAGCAGGAGATCCGCCACAAACCAACCGGTGCCGCCGCGCGCGACACCGCACCGGTCGTTCCGGCCGTCCCCGCGCCCACGCTGCGCAAACCCGAGATAGGTGGCCTGCGCCGTCTGCTCGGGCTGCGCGATCGCAGCCTCGGCACGGCCACCCCGCGCGAGAACGCCAAGGACCGCCATGTGCCCGGCGAGGAAATCGCGCCGGGCCTGTTCCTGATCGAGTCGTTTGTTACCCAGGCCATTCCGACCGAACCTTTGTCGCTGGCGTTTGCCAAGCGCGAGGGCGAGCAGGTGCGGCCGCAGGACCTGCTGTTCTTCGATACCGAGACCACCGGCCTGGCCGGCGGCACCGGCACCCGGGCCTTCATGATCGGTGCCGCGGATTGGCACACCCATCCCGAGCACGGCGATGGCCTGCGTATCCGTCAGCTGCTGATGACCACGATGGCCGCGGAAACCGCGATGCTGCGCGAGTTCGCCGGGTGGCTGCAGCCGAGCACGGTGTTTTCCAGCTACAACGGGCGCTGCTACGACGCCCCGCTGCTCAAGACGCGCTATCGGCTGGCCCGGCAACGCTGCCCGATCACGCCGTTGGATCATGTCGACCTGCTGTTCCCGACCCGCCGCCGCTATCGCGGTACCTGGGAGAATTGCCGGCTGGCCACGATCGAGCGGCAGCTGCTGCAGATCGTGCGCGAGGATGACCTGCCCGGCTCGGAAGCGCCGGCCGCGTGGTTGAACTATCTGCGTGGCGGCAGTGCGGTGAACCTGCGCCGGGTGGCCGAGCACAACCACCAGGACGTGGTGACCCTGGCGCTGCTGATGCGGCGACTGGTGGCCGAGGAACAGCGCGATCGGGAAACCCTGGCGCTGCAGGCCATTGACGCGGTGTAAAGGCCGACCCACGGACACTGCAGGTACTTACCGTGGGAGGACCACCACATGCGTCTGAACCTTCTGTTCGCCCTGGGCTGTGCCCTGCCACTGGCCGCCTGCAGCCCTCCGGCCAAGACCGCCGCGACGCCGCCGGACAGCCCGACCTCGACCGCCCCGCCTGCGGTAGCCGGCAGCGCCTCCCAATGCGACCCGGAAAAGCTCACCGGCCTGACCGGGCAGACTGCCACCGAGGCGGTGATCCAGAAGGCGGTGAAGGACAGCGGTGCCCGCAATGCCCGCGTGCTCAAGCCGGGCATGGCGATGACCATGGATTTCCGCGAAGACCGGCTCAGCATCGAAGTGGACGAACAGAACAGGATCGTGCGGGCCAACTGCGGCTAATCGGTTGAAGCCGGCGGCCTGGCACGCAGGCCGCCGTGGCGAACGTGGCGATCAGTTGCGCACGCGCTCCGCTTTGCCGCTGGCCAGTGCCTGATCGATCGCGGTGCGCACGTCGCGCACCGCACGCGCCGAGGCCACACTCTGCTGCTGTGCCAGGCGCGCCTGTTCCTTGCCCAGTTCGGCCTGCTCACGCGCCACCAGCGCGATCTGGCGGGCGTCCACCGCCCTGGCTGAGGCGGTACGTGCTTCGCGTGCGGCCTGGCTGGCAGCCGACGCCGCTGCACGTGACTGGCGAGCCCCTTGGCGGGCCGCCCGGTCAGCTTCGACAGCGGCATCCAGACCGGCATCGCGGATCGCGCTGTTGACCACCGCGCTGACATCCACCGAGGCCATTGCATCGGCCGTGATCTGCAACGATGCCGCCGCGATCTGTTGACCAATCGCCGCTTGGCGGTTGCCCAGCTCGGCCTGCGCCGTTCCCAGCGCGGCCACTTCCGTCTGGGTGTGTCCCAGCGCTTTGAGCACCGCCGGATCGCGGATCAGATAGCGGTCCTGGCCGCGGCGCACCCACAGCGCCGGTTGATCGTTGCCGGCATCGCGTCGTGCCTGCTTGAGATCAGCGACGGAGGCATCGACGAAATTGCTCTCGCCGCCAATCAACACGAAGGCCTGCGCGGGTTGACGCGTGATGTTGAGTTTACCGTGGGTCACGAAGCTCACGTCGTCAGCCAGGGCCTCGGGCGGCGCCGGTGCGCGCGGTGCAGCAGGGGCCTGCGGGGGCTGCGGGGCGGATACCGGCGGTGGCGCCGGCGGCGGTTCGGGTGCCGGGGCCGGTGGCGCGGGCGGGGCGGGCGCGGTCGGCGCGACCGGTGCCTGGGGTGCGGCCGGCGGCGGCGGTGCAGCCACCAGACGCAACGGTGCAATACCGATCACCACGAACAGCGCGGTGATTGCCAGCGAGGCCACGCGCGGGACGCTGCGGGTCTGCTGCAGCGTTCGCAGCCGGCGCTTGAGACTGCGCAGGTTCGGCGAGGCGCTGGCCACGCCGACGGCGGGACGGGGCGCCACACCCAGCTGCACCAGCAGGCGACCGTAGTCATGGCGGCAGTGATCATGCCCGGCCACCACCGCCCCATCGCAGGCTTCTTCGCGAGCCAGCGCATATTCGCGGGCCGCCACGTGGACCAGCGGATGGAAGAAGAACAGATGCTGCGACAGCGCTGGCAGCAACCCCCACCACAGGTCACGGCGCTGCAGATGGATCAGTTCGTGGGTCAGCGCCATGTCCAGATCGTCCGCCGACATCGTCGGCAGCTCGCGGGCCGGCAGCAGCAGCACCGGCCGCCACGGGCCGATCAACTGCGGCGACCGGATCTGCGCGGAAAGCTTCAGCTGAGGTGAGCGCCGCAGGCCATGCGCTTCGGCGGCCAGTTGCAGCGCCTGCTGCAGGCCGGCGTCGGTGCACTCGGTGGCGCTGCGCACCAGCGCGCGGCTGGCGCGGTAGCCGCGCAGGCTGTGCATCAGCATCAGCAGCACACCGGCAGCCCACGCGGCCAGCAGCAGCAAGGGCCAGGAGGCTGTCATCGTCGCCGACTCGAGCGCCGTGGCGGCGTACGTGACCGGCGCGGCCTGCACGGCGGCGTCGAACGCGGGCAGCGCCATCGCCGGTGCCGTCACCGCCGCCGGGGCCGGCAACACCGCCAGTTCCAGCGGGCTGCTCCAGAGCAGGCCGAGCACGGCCTGCGCGGCCACCAGCCACCACAGCCGGCAACGGGTGGCGGACGGCAGCTGCGGCAGCAGCCGGCACACGCCCCACACCAGCGCCACCAGCACCGCACTCTGTAGGCTGGTCCAGCCCAGGCGCATCAGCACTTCACTCATCATCATGTCCATGACTCAGCCCTCCCGCTTGCGTGACTGCAACTGTGCGACCAGCGCTTCCAGCTCGGCCAGTTCCTGATCGCTGACATCCACCTTGTGCGACATGAACGCCACGAACGGCGAGACCGAGCCCTGCAGCGTCTTCTCCACGAAGCTGGCCACGGCGCCCTGCACCACGCTGTCCTGGCCGCTTGTGGTGGCATAGCGGTAGACACCGTCCACCTGCTTGCGGCTCAGGTACGACTTGGCGCGCAGGCGCTCCATCATGGTCAGCACGGTCGAGCGTGCCAGCCCGCGCGGCTCCCCGAAGCCGGTGGCGACCTCCCCGACACTGGGGCGGTCCTGTTCCGCGATGTACTGCAGCAGGGCCAGTTCCTGGTCCCCGATCGTCTTGCCGCGCATGACGCTCTCCCTATGACTACACGTGTCGCTACCGTGCCAGTGACTACAGGTGTCGTCAAGTGCCGGATGGAGGGTGCCGACGAACGGTAGGCGGCGCAGGGGACAGCCCGTGGGCCTTAAACCTTTTCGCCCCGGCCCGCATCCAAGCCTTCGAGCTGCCGCAGTCCGCCGTGGCATCGCGCCCGCCTCGCCAAGGACCCACCGCATGCGTTCCACCCGTCGCGTGATCATGATCGTCGCCCTGTTGTTCCCGCTGGCCGTGCACGCCCAAGCCGGCAACGTGGACACCGCCAACCAGCAGACCCGGCAGTTCATCGGCCAGACCATGGATGCGCTGCGTATTCCCGGGCTGCAGATCGCCGTGGTCCAGGACGGGAAAGTGGTGCTGTCCGAAAGCCACGGGCTGGCCAATGTCGAGAACAAGCTGCCGACCACGCGCGCCACGCGTTTTCCGCTCAACTCGGCGACGAAGTCATTCACCGCGGTGGCGATGATGCAGCTGGCCGAAGCAGGCAAGGTGAACCTGGATGCGCCGATCTCGGCCTATCTCGCCGACCTGCCCGACGCGTGGCGCGGGGTGCGGGTGCGCCAGTTGCTGGCACATACCTCAGGACTGCCGGACATTCTGGATGCACAGGGCCTGCTCGGCGGCGGGACCGAGGCGGCCGCCTGGACCGCCGTGACGCAACGCCCGGTAGACGCTGCGCCCGGCACCCGCTTCACGTACAACCAGACCAACTACGTGCTGCTGGCACGAATCATCGCCGCACAGTCCGCGATGCCGTACGACCGCTACGTAGCCACGCGCCAGTTCGATCTGGCCGGGATGCCGTCATCCACGTTCGGCGACAGCTACGACCTGATCGCCAACAGCGCCACGATCTACAGCTGGTTCCCGCGCCGCACCGATGCGCCGGACGCCGCGCCACGGCTCTCGCACTGGTTCTACGACATGCCCCCCGGGGTGTGGGCTGGCGGCGGCATGCTGACCACTGGCGACGACGTCGCGCAGTGGCTGGTCGCGTTGACCGGCAACCGCTTGGTCAACGCCGCCAGCACCCGCCGGATGTGGACCCCGGAACGGCTCAATGACGGCAGCGACGGCGCATGGGGGGCCGGCTGGGCGGTGCTGCAACGTGCACCGCAGCGCCAGGTGGCCGGCATGGGCGGTGCACGCTCGGCCTTCATCGTCTACCCCGACCAGGGGCTGGCCATCGTGGTGCTGACCAACCTGGTCGGGGCCAACCCGCAGACCTTCATTCCACGGATCGCCGCGTTCTACGGCGTGGACGCGCCCGCGCCGGCGATCAGCCGCGCGGCCCGCCCATCATCGGCAGGATCACGCCGCTGATGTAGCTGGCGGTGATCGGCGAGGCGAGGAAGACGTAGGCCGGCGACAGCTCTTCCGGCTGCGCCGGACGGCCCATGTCGCTGTCCTGGCCGAACTCGGCTACATCCGGCGCCTTCTTGTCGGCCGGATTGAGCGGGGTCCAGACCGGGCCCGGGGCGACCGCGTTGACCCGGATGCCGCGTGGCAGCAGCTGGCTGGCCAGCGCCTTGGTGAAGGCATGGATGGCGCCCTTGGTGGCCGAGTAGTCCACCAGCGATTTGCTGCCGAACAGGCCGGTCTCCGAGCCGGTGTTGATGATGCTCGCGCCTTCGCCCAGGTGTGGCAGCACCGCGCGCGCCATCTGGATGTAGCCGCCGATGTTGGTCTGCAGGGTTTCCTGCAGGTGCTCGTCCTCGAGGTCTTCCAGACGATCGCAATGCAGCTGGAAGGCCGCGTTGTTGACCAGGATGTCGACACCGCCGAAGGCCTTGACGACCTGCTTGACGGCCTTGTTGCAGAACGCCGGATCGCGCACGTCGCCCGCGATCACCACGCAGCGGCCGCCTTCTTTCTCGACGTGCTCGCGGGTGATCTTCGCGTCCTTCTTTTCATCCAGGTGCAGTACCGCCACATCCGCCCCTTCGCGGGCGAACAGCACCGCCACCGCGCGGCCGATGCCGGAGTCGGCGCCGGTGATGATCGCGCGCTTGCCCTTGAGCTTGCCGCTGCCCTGGTAGTCCGGCGCGAGGAAACGCGGGGCCAGCTGCATCTCGTGTTCGTTGCCCGGTTTGGCCAGCTGCTCGGCCGGCATTTTTTCCGGCTGGCGGCGCGTGCCCGCTTGGGTGGCCTTTTTGGCGGCCTTCGTGGTGGGCGCCTTCGCGGCCTTCTTCGCCGCACGCGCGTCCTTGGCCTTTTCCTGGTCCTGCAGACGGCGCTGGCGGGCCGCCACGCGCGCAGCGCGCGGATCGGTGGCGGCGGCCTTGCGGGTCGCGGTTTTGACGACCGGGATACGGGCGCGTGGTTCGGCCGCCGCGGCAGCCGCCTCCGCCGGACGCGGACGCTTGCGGGAAGTGGGGGTCTTGGTGGTCTTACGGGTTTTGGCCGTGGCCATGTTCGACTCCTGTTGCCGGATCAGATGCGTGGGTCTCACGCGGGCGCATGTTCGTCGCGGCGATGGCCGCCGTGGAATGCGCAGCCCCACTATGGTCAACCCGGCGGCCAGGGACGGTGAATGGAGCGTGCTCACACCGTGTAGAGATTCATGCGCCGCATACGGGCACCGATGCACCCTGAGCGCAATTCCCATGGAGTGCGTCGCATGCTTCGTCACCTGTCCGCGGCTGTGGCCGTCCTTGCTTTGTCCGCCTGCAGCAGCACCCCTGTCGCGCAGGTCCAGCCGATCGACGGCGTCATTTCCGGCCAGTGCCACGTGGACAAGGTCCGCGGCGCCGTGGGCCTGGCGGCATCGCAAGCCACGGTCGAGCGTGCCCGCGTGGACAGCGACAGCTTGCAGGTCATCGTCGTGCGCAGCGAGCGTGCCGCAAGTGGCGCCACTGCCAGTGGCGCGGCCAATCCCACACCGGGTGCAGAACAGGGCGGCGAACGGCTGACCATTGAAACCGGTCGTACCAACAACATCACCGCACTCTACTGCGGCTGACCGCTACGCTCATCCCGCGCGGGCACGCCGGACGGTGCGCCGCGCGGCCTTGAGCACTTTCAGCGTGGCCAGTTCCCACTGGCGCTCGCCACGCAGGCCGGCAAGGGCCTTCAATGAGCCGGCCCGCCAGCCATCGAATACGCAAGGATCGATATAGGCCTTGCGGCACACCGACGGTGTGTTGCCCAGCAGGTTGGCGACCTCGCATACCACCTGTTTCTGCAATGCTGCCAGCGCGCGCTCACTGGAGGGTTCGGGCAGCTCGGTCACGGCAAGCTGACGGATCGCCTCCAGCGTGCCGCCCCAGGTGCGGAAGTCCTTGGCGCTGAAATCCTCGCCCATCGCATCGTGCAGATAGTCGTTGACCATGCCCGAGTCCACCGGTTGGACCGCGCCATCGTCATCGCGATACTGGAACAGCGCCTGCCCGGGCAGCTGCTGGCAGCCACGGATCAGCTTGACCAGTTCGCGGTCATCCACATCCACCTCATGCGCCTGCCCGGACTTGCCCCGGAAGCGCATCTGCGCCCGGCCGCCCTTGACCAGCGCGAGGTGGCGGTTGCGTAGCGTGGTCAGCCCGTAAGAGCGGTTGTCACGTGCATAGACTTCATTGCCAACGCGCACCAGCGTCTGTGCCAGCAGCGCCACCACGATCGCCAGCACCTTGTCGCGTGGGAAGCCGGGCAGCTTCAGATCGCGGCGCAGGCGCCGGCGCAGCGTGGGCAGGGCGGTACCAAAGGCAATGATGCGATCGAACTTGCCATCGCCCCTCACCCGCGCCCAATCGGCGTGGTAGCGGTACTGCTTGCGTCCGCGCGCGTCCCGCCCAGTGGCCTGCAGATGGCCGTTGGGCAGTGCGCAGATCCAGACATCGGTGTACGCCGGCGGGATCGCCAGCGCGCGGATCCGGGCCAGGGTGGCGGCATCGCGGATCGCCGCGCCATCGGCATCGCGGTAGGCAAAGCCCTTGCCGGCCTTGCGGCGGGCAATGCCCGGCAGTTCATCGCTGACATAGCGCAGGCCGGCCTGGCGGGCGGCGGCGGCTTCGGGGGTAGTGGTGCGGCTCGGGCTCATGGACGCGGCGCGGATCAGGGAAACGCAGTGTTACCGCTGCCGGTGCGGCGCCGCGTCAATAACGCAACACAAACACCTCACGCCGCGCTTGGCGATATCCTCCAGTGTTTACTGGCTCGCTTTCTGGAGTACCGATGTCGTCCCTGTCGTTCCGCCGCGTGCGGCGTTCTTTCGGGCTGATTGCCCTGTTCCCCGCCCTGCTGGTCCTCGGTGCGTGCAGCGCCCCGCCGATGGACGAGCAGGAGGCCGTCGCCACCCATGCGCAGAAGGCGGCCGAAGCCGCCGCCGCGCCGACCGACGAAGCCGGCAAGGCGACCGAAGCGCCGCCGGTCGGCAGCTGCGATGCCACCCAGGTGCAGAGCCTGGTCGGCCAGCCCTATACCGCCGAGCTCGGCAGCCAGGCCCAGCAGGATGCCGGCGCCACCAGCGTGCGCGTGCTCAAGCCGAACGACATGACCACGATGGAGTTCATCGGCGAGCGTCTGAACGTGGAAGTGGATGCCAAGAACGTGGTGGCTGGCGTCCGCTGCGGCTGAACAGGCGACGGAGAAAACCCCTGAAACACAGGGGTTTGGTTGCGCCTGCAACCGTGTATTGCGGCGTTGCAGCAACTATGCTCTAGTCGAGTCATCCGGTGCCTCCAGATGCGCTCAACGGATTGAGCGGGGACGAGTGTCGCCGCTCACCCGACATTGAGGCAGAGATGGCCCCCCGCAACCGCCAAGGGCTTTACGACCCGCAAGATGAGCGAGATGCCTGTGGTTTCGGCATGGTCGCCCAACTCGACGACCAGCCGTCCCGACTGCTGGTCGACACGGCTATCGCCGCACTCTCGCGCATGACCCACCGCGGCGGCGTCGCCGCCGACGGTGTCACCGGTGACGGCTGCGGCCTGTTGCTGCGCCGTCCCGACGTGTTCCTCAAGGCGCTCGCCGCCGAGGCCGGCCTCACCCTTGGCGCGCGGTTCGCCGCCGGCGTGGTGTTCCTGCCGCACGACCCCACCGACGCACAGGCCTGCCGCGACACGCTGGAACAGCAGCTGCGCGACGCCGGCTGCCAGCCGGTCGGCTGGCGCGTGGTGCCGACCGACCCCAGCGTCTGTGGCCAGCTCGCCCGTGACACGCTGCCGCATATCGAGCAGGTGTTCGTCGATGCCGGTGCCACGCAGGACGAGGCCGCCTTCACCCTGGCCCTGTTCCTGGCCCGCCGCCGCAGCGAGCAGCAGCTGCGCGAGCACGCCGATTACTACGTCACCACGCTCAGCCCGAATGCGATCAGCTACAAGGGCATGGTGCTGCCGGACAAGCTGAGCCGCTTCTACGTGGATCTGCAGCGCAACGATCTGGCCTCCAGCGCCATCGTGTTCCATCAGCGCTTCTCCACCAACACGCTGCCGCGCTGGCCGCTGGCGCATCCGTTCCGGATGCTCGCCCACAACGGCGAGATCAACACCATCGAGGGCAACCGCCGCTGGGCGCAGGCGCGCAGCAAGGTGTGGAAGACCCCGCGCTTCGACATCGGCGAGTTCGACCCGGTGATCTCCATGCATGGCTCGGACTCGCAGAGCCTGGACAACATGCTGGAGCTGATGGTCAGCGCCGGCATGGACCTGATCCAGGCGCTGCGCATCCTGGTGCCGCCGGCGACCCAGTCGCTGGAGTTCAAGGACCCCGACCTGGCCGCGTTCTACGAGTTCTACGGCCTCAACAGCGAACCGTGGGACGGCCCGGCCGGCATCGTGGCCTGCGATGGGCGCTATGCCGCCTGCACGCTGGACCGCAACGGCCTGCGCCCGGCGCGCTGGATGCTCACCTCCGACCGCCACTTCCTGGTCGCCTCCGAAGCCGGTGTGTGGGAAGTGCCGGCCGAGCGCGTGGTGCGCAAGGGCAAGCTGGGGCCGGGCGAGATGATGGCCATCGACCTCAAGCGCGGTGACCTGCTCGACTCGGACGCCATCGACCGCATCAACCGCGGCCGCGCACCGTACAAGCAGTGGCTGCAGCAGGGCGTGACCTACCTGCAGACCGAGCTGATCGATCCGTCACTGGTGGAAGAGCCGTTCGACGAGCGCACCCTGCGCAGCTATCACAAGCTGTTCCAGCTGAGCACCGAAGAGGTCGAGCAGATCCTGCGCCCGCTGGCCGAAACCGAGCAGGAAGCCACCGGCTCGATGGGCGATGACACGCCCATGGCCGTGCTCAGCCAGCACAGTCGCCCGCTCTACGACTACTTCCGCCAGGCGTTCGCGCAGGTCACCAACCCGCCGATCGATCCGCTGCGCGAAGACTGCGTCATGTCGCTGTCCACCCAGCTCGGCAAGGAGACCAACATCTTCCATGCCGGTGCGGAGACGGTGAACCACGTCATCCTCAATTCGCCGGTGCTCAGCCAGCGCAAGCTGCGCCAGCTGATCAAGATGGAGCAGTACGCCGACAAGAACCGGCTGATCGATCTGTCCTACAGCCTGGACGAAGGCCTGAAGGCGGGCATCGAGCGCATCTGCGCCGAGGCCGAGGCGGCCGCCCGCGAGGGCATCGTGATGCTGCTGCTGAGCGACCGCTACCCGGTCGCCGACCGGCCGATGGTGCATGCGTTGCTGGCCACCAGCGCGGTGCACCATCACCTGTCCAACGCCGGGCTGCGCTGCGACGTCAACCTGATCCTGGAAACCGGCACCGCGCGCGACGCGCACCACATGGCCTGTCTGCTCGGCTTCGGTGCCACCGCGGTGTACCCGTACCTGGCCTACCAGACCCTGTTCGACCTCGGCCGGCGCGGCATCCTGCAGCTGAGCAAGGGCGGCGAGCAGTCGCAGATCGGCCGCCGCTACCGCAAGGGCATCTACAAGGGCCTGTCCAAGATCATCTCCAAGATGGGCATCTGCACCGTGGCCAGTTACCGCGGCGCGCAGCTGTTCGAGATCGTCGGCCTCGATGACGAGGTGGTCGACCTGTGCTTCCCGGACACCGCCTCGCGCGTGGCCGGCGTGGGCTTTGCGCGCCTGGACGACGAAGCCCGCGAACTCACCGTGCGTGCCTGGAACGACCTGCTGCGCCCGGACGTGGGCGGCGTGCTGAAGTACGTGCACGGCGGCGAATACCACATGTACAACCCGGACGTGGTCATGACCCTGCAGCGTGCCGCGCGCAGTGGTGATGCCGCGGACTGGCAGCGCTACTGCGAGGCCGTGCACGGCCGCCCGGTGTCGGCGCTGCGCGACCTGCTGCAGCTCAAGGCCGCGCCCACGCCCACGCCGCTGGACGAAGTAGCCCCGGCCGAAGACCTGTTCCGCCGCTTCGACACCGCCGCCATCAGCCTGGGCGCGTTGTCACCCGAGGCGCACGAAGCGCTGGCCATTGCCATGAACCGGCTCGGCGGCCGCAGCAACTCCGGCGAAGGCGGCGAAGACCCGGTGCGCTACGGCACCGAGAAGCGCAGCAAGATCAAGCAGGTGGCCTCGGGCCGCTTCGGCGTCACCGCCGAGTACCTGGTCAACGCCGAGGTGCTGCAGATCAAGGTCGCCCAGGGCGCCAAGCCCGGCGAAGGCGGCCAGCTGCCCGGCCACAAGGTCAATGAACTGATCGCGCGGCTGCGCTATGCCAAGCCGGGCATCGGCCTGATCTCGCCGCCGCCGCACCACGACATCTACTCCATCGAAGACCTGGCCCAGCTGATCTACGACCTCAAGCAGGTCAATCCGACCGCGCTGGTGTCGGTGAAGCTGGTCAGCCATGCCGGCGTCGGTACCATTGCCGCCGGCGTGGTGAAGGCCGGCGCCGACCTGATCACCGTGTCCGGCCATGACGGCGGTACCGGTGCCAGCCCGGTCAGCTCGATCCGCTATGCCGGCGTGCCGTGGGAACTGGGCGTGGCCGAGTCGCACCAGGCGCTGGTGGCCAACGACCTGCGTGGGCGCACCCTGCTGCAGACCGACGGTGGCCTGAAGACCGGCCTGGACGTGATCAAGGCCGCGCTGCTGGGCGCGGACAGCTTCGGCTTCGGCACCGCGCCGATGATCGTGCTGGGCTGCAAGTACCTGCGCATCTGCCACCTCAACAACTGCGCCACCGGCGTGGCCACCCAGGACGAGCGCCTGCGCGCGCAGTACTTCACCGGCCTGCCCGAGCGCGTGGAGAACTTCTTCCGCCTGCTGGCCGAGGAAGTGCGGGGCTGGCTGTCCTACCTGGGCGTGCGCTCGCTGGACGAGATCGTCGGCCGCACCGACCTGCTGCTGCAGCTGGAGGTCTCGCCGCGCCCGGGCGTCAAGGTGGATCTGTCGCGCCTGCTCAACCCGGCCGAGTACGCCGGCAGCCACTGCGCCGCGCAGCGCCTGTACGAATCGCCGGACAGCCTGGCCACGCAGATGGACGGCCTGCTGGCCCCGGCCATTGCCGGCAAGCTCGGCGGTGAACACCGCTTCCTGATCCACAACACCGACCGCTCGATCGGCACCCGCCTGTCCGGTGAGATCGCGCGCACGCACGGCAACCAGGGCATGAGTGATGCGCCGCTGACGCTGCGTTTCCGCGGTACCGCCGGGCAGAGTTTCGGTGCGTTCAACGTGGGCGGCCTGCAGCTGGAAGTGGAAGGCGAAGCCAACGATTACGTTGGCAAGGGCATGGCCGGCGGCCGACTGGTCGTGCGCCCGCCGCGTGGCGCGCGCTTCGAAGCACGCAACACCGCGATCATCGGCAACACCTGCCTGTATGGCGCCACTGGCGGCGAGCTGTTCGCGGCCGGGCGTGCCGGCGAGCGCTTCGGCGTGCGCAACTCCGGCGCGCTGGCGGTGATCGAAGGCGCCGGTGACCACTGCTGCGAATACATGACCGACGGCATCGTGCTGGTGCTGGGCAAGGTGGGCCTGAACTTCGGCGCCGGCTTCACCGGCGGCCTGGCCTACGTGCTGGATATCGACCGCGATTTCGTGGACCGCTACAACCACGAGCTGATCGACATCCACCGCATCTCCGCCGAAGGCTTCGAGAACCACCGCCAGCACCTGCATACGCTGATCAGCCGCCACCGCGAGCTGACCGGCAGCATCTGGGCGCAGCAGATCCTCGATGAATTCCGCGATTACGTCGGCAAGTTCTGGCTGGTCAAACCCAAGGCGGCCAGCATCGAATCGCTGACCGAATCCCTGCGCCGCGCTGCCTGACCGGGGTCACGGCGCCAGCCCCACGCCGGCGCTGTACATCCCACCGCTGTAGTGCCGGCCGCTGGCCGGCAACCTCAAATCGTAGTGCCGGCCGTTGGCCGGCAACTCACCACCGCAGGGCCCACCGATGAGCCGCAAGCAAGCTTTCCAGTTCCTCGATCTGCCCCGGACGATGCCGCAGCGCATCCCGGTCGAACTGCGCACCTCCGGCGACTGGGGCGAGCTGTACGGCAAGTTCGGCAAGGAAGACGCGCAGTTCCAGGCCGGCCGCTGCCTGGACTGCGGCAACCCGTACTGCAGCTGGAAGTGCCCGGTGCACAACGCCATCCCGCAGTGGCTGCAGCTGGTACAGGAAAACCGCATCCACGAAGCGGCCACGCTCTGCCATTCCACCAACCCGCTGCCGGAAGTGTGCGGCCGGGTGTGCCCACAGGACCGCCTGTGCGAAGGCAGCTGCACGCTGGAGGAATTCGGCGCGGTCACCATCGGCGCCGTGGAGAAGTACATCGTCGATACGGCGCTGGCCACCGGCTGGCGCCCGGACATGAGCGCGGTGGAAGCCACCGGCAAGCGCGTGGCGGTGATCGGCGCCGGCCCGGCCGGGCTGGCGTGCGCCGACAAGCTGGCGCATGCCGGCATCCAGGCCGTGGTGTATGACCGCTACGAACAGATCGGCGGGCTGCTGCAGTTCGGCATCCCCAGTTTCAAGCTCGACAAATCGGTGATCAGCCGCCGCCGCAACGTGCTGGAGGGCATGGGCGTGCAGTTCCGCCTCGGCGTGGAGATTGGCCGCGATGTGAGCATCGATGCGCTGCTGGCCGAGTACGACGCGGTGTTCGTCGGCACCGGCGCGTACCGCTATACCGATGGTGGCCTGCTCGGCCAGGACCTCAAGGGCGTGCTGCCGGCGCTGCCGTTCCTGGTGCAGAACAGCCGCATCGTCAGTGGCAGCGATGCCCACGGCCGGCCGATTGCCGGCTGGGAAGACCAGATCGCCCTGCCCGACCTGGAGGGCAAGCGCGTGGTGGTGCTGGGCGGTGGCGATACCGGCATGGACTGCGTGCGCAGCGCGATCCGCCTGGGTGCGGCCAAGGTGACCTGTGCCTACCGCCGCGACGAGGCCAACATGCCCGGCTCGGCGCGCGAAGTGGCCAACGCCCGCGAGGAAGGCGTGCGCTTCCTGTTCAACCGCCAGCCGCTCTCGATCGAAGCCGGTGCGGACGATGAAGTGATCGGGGTGATGGTGGTGGAAACGCATCTGGACGAACCGGATGCCCAGGGCCGCCGCAACGCAGTACCGATCGAAGGCAGTGAATCGCTGCTGGAAGCGGACGTGGTGATCATCGCCTTCGGCTTCTCGCCGACTGCGCCGGCCTGGCTGACCGAACAGGGTGTGGAAGCCGGCCACAACGGCCGCATCGTGGCCGGTGGCAGCGGCCGCCTGCCGTTCCAGACCGCGCACCCGCGCCTGTTCGCCGGTGGCGATGCGGTGCGCGGTGCGGATCTGGTGGTGACGGCCGTGGCCGAGGGCCGCGATGCGGCCGGCAGCATCGTGCAGCTGCTTTCGGCGTAACGGCGCCCTACCGAAGCGCGCCTCTCAAGCGGCGCGCGGGACCGCAGGTACCGGCGTGTGACGCACGCCGGCGCGCTCGATCTCCAGTGCCATCAGCAGCTCGATGTTGTCCAGCTGGTCGCGGATGCGGCGGTTGCTGACCACATCATCGTGGCCGCGGCCCATGTGCGCATCGAGCATGCGCGCCAGTCCGGCCAGCAGCACCTCGGCATCGGCCCGGGGCGCCTCGCGCAGCACCGTGGCCAGCGCACGGATGCGGCGGCCCGTCTCCAAGGCGGGCGATGATGAGGAGACGATGGGGGAACGGGGGAGGGTCATGGCAGGGGTTTCCTGATTGACGGACGACCACCACTGTCGGATACGGCCCCTCCCGAGACCATGCAACAACTACGAAAGTGCGTGAAGACGCGTGATCTCCATCACTGTTCGATGCTTGCTTCCCCGCAACCTGAGCGGATTACACTGGCGCGGTCTTCCTCTGGACTGCCCTCATGCGCATCGGCTTGGCCGCGAACCGCCTGCATCACCACGACAAGCACGCCGCGCTGTTCCGCTGGCTGCGTGCCAGCGATACCGGCCTGCGCGAACTGGGCGTCGAGCTGCATGCGGTCGGGCGCACCTTCGATGCGATCCAGCGGCTGGGCTTCCTGCAGGACTTCGCCCCGCTGCGCCGCTACCCCAACGGCCGCGAGGGCGGCCTGATGAAGCTGGTCGCCGAGGTGGTCGGGATGGGCACGCCGGAGCGCACGCTGGACGGCGCGATCTACCTGATGGACCCGGTCGATCCGTCCTCGGTCTTTCCCGAAGCGACCGCGCTCAAGCGTCAGTGCGTGATCCACGGTAAACCCTTCATCTCCACCGTCGCCACCGCGCGCGACTGGGTCGAGGTGGAGCGCCTGCATGCTGGCCTGGCGCCGGACCCGGGCGCCGATGACCTGCACGCCTTCGAACAGCACACGCTGGCCCTGATCGCGCATGACGCGATGAAGCCGGCGATGCTGGCCTTCGCCGATGAGCACTTCGCGGTGCTGTCGCGCTTCCGCCGCCGGGTCGGCACCGGCACCACCGGCCAGCGCCTCAACGAACTGGCCTGGAGCCGCGGCTGGCCGCAGGGCGAGGAATGGGTGACGCGCTACCAGAGCGGCCCGATGGGCGGCGATGCGCAGATTGCCGACCGCGTGCTGGAAGGCCACTGCCAGCGCGCGATCTTCTTCGAAGACCCGCACGTGGCCCGCCAGCACGAAGCCGACATCCAGCTGCTGGAGCGTGCGGTCACCACCGTGACCGACCAGGCCGTGTGCATCACCGCGCCGCGCGTGGCGGCGCGCTGGGCGCAGGCCGCCACCGCCCGCGCCACCCGGTAGTACCGACCGTTGGTCGGTACGCCAGACCCCGACGAACCGATGGTCGGCCGATGCGCCACACACCGGTAGGTACCGACCGTTGGTCGGTACGCCAGGATCGCGGGGTTGGATGTCATGCGCAGCCGACCAACGGTCGGCTCTACGGGGTGGGGGTCAGCAGCTGCCGCAGCATGGCCTTCAACCGCCGTCCTTCGGCCTGAAAATAATCGCGCTCCTGCCGCCACGCCGGGAAGCGCTTCTCCACCTCCGCCCAGAACGCCGGCGAGTGATTGGCCTGGATCAGGTGGCAGAGCTCGTGCACCAGCACGTACTCGAACGCCGAAGGCCGCCCCAACACCAGGGCCAGATCCAGCGCCATGCTGCCGTCCGGGGCCAGCGAGCCCCATTGCGAGGACATCACCTTCAGCCGCAGCCGCGCCGGTGCACGCGGCAGGCCGGGCAGGTAACGCGGCAGCCACTGGCCGACATCGGCACGGGTCTGTGCTTCGTAGAACTCGCGCAGGGTGCGGCGCAGCGTGGCATCGGTCCCGCGCGTGGGCCAGTGCAGGCAGGCGCCCTGTTCGTCCACGCGCATGTGCGCGTAGCGGCCGGTTTCCCAGCGCAGCGGCAGCAGCTCACCGCGCAGCGGCAGCACCCCCGCCTCGCCGATCACCAGCGGTGGCGGCAGGTTGGTGGCCTGGTAGCTGCGCAGTTGTTCGGACAACCAGCCGCGATGCTGGTCGAGAAAACGCTCGCCCATCACCAGGCTGGCGCGCGGTGGCAGGGTCAGGCGTACGCCGCGCTCATCGACGCTGAGCTTGATCCGGCGCGCACGCGGATCGCGCACACGCAGGACATCGATCTCGGCATCCTCCAGGCGCAGCCGTACCGTATCGCGCTGCAGCGTGCTGACAGCCGGCGAAATCAGGCGGCGGAGGAATCCGGACATGGGTACAGCATAGCGCCGGCCGTGACCGGCGCATGACTGGGGACTGATCGGAACCGATCAGTCCGCCTTGCTCAGCTTGAACGCCTCTTCCAGCAGCAGGAACAGGCGGCGCACTTCGCCGCTCTGCAGGGCGAAACGGGCATCCAGTTCGGCGCGGCGGCCGTCATCGTCGGCGTGCTCGAGCTGGTCCAGCGCGCCATCCAGGAACTTCAGCTTGCGCACGATCAGGTCGTCGCCCAGCACGAAGGACAGGTTGTCCTCGAAGACCAGGGCCAGCTTGGTCACCTGCTTGCCGGCGTCCAGGTGCTTGTCGATCTCGTCGCAGCGCAGTTCCTGGTGCTGGCACTTGACCACCGCACCGCCCTCGGCCGGGTCCTTCATCTCGCACTCTTCGCCCAGGCTCAGCCCGGTCGGCAGGGTTTCGCCGGCGATCCAGCCGGTGAGGATCGAGCGCGGCGCCACTTCGGCGTTCAGCGGCATCGCCGGGAAGCTGCCGAGCAGGCCGCGGATGTCGGACATCATGTTCTCGCCCTTCTTGCTGCTCGAGCAGTCCACGGCGACGTACCCGTGGGTCAGGTCGATCAGCGCGTCGGTACGCGAGCTCTTCACGAAGGCACGCGGCATCAGCTCGTGCAGCAGATCGTCCTTCATGCGCTTGCGCTCGCGGCCGCCGGGCTTGCGGCCTTCCTTCTCTTCGATTTCCTCGAGCTTGCGCGCGAGCAGGTCGTTGACCACCGCGCCCGGCAGGATCTTGTCCTCACCGCCGACGGTCAGCCACAGCGCATCGCCGACGCGGTGCGAGAACACGGCCTTTTCTTCACGGCCGAACGGCGAGATGAAGCCGCGCGAATTCATTTCAAGCGGACCGACCGGCTTGAGCAGCACCTGCGGCAGCAGGGTGTCTACCTCGGAGAAATCGGTGGCGGTCGGGAAGCGGAACAGCGTCAGGTTGCGAAAGAACATGGACGTCCAGAGTAAGAGCGTGAAAGGGAGGGCGGGCGCACCGGCGTGGCTCAGGCCGGGCCGGAGGCGTCGCCGAGGTCGTGGGCAGTGCCGGCCCAGGCCGGCGGATCGGGCAGCGGGGCCGCCGCGGCGCGCCCCAGTGCCATGAAATCAAACAGGGCCGGATCGGCCAGCTGCGAGGGATGGATGTTACCCAGCGCGCGTGCGATCTGGTCGATGCGCCCGGGCTGCTCGCGCTCCCACTGCTGCAGCATCTGTTCCACCTGGCGGCGCTGCAGGGTGTCCTGGCTGCCACACAGCGTGCAGGGAATGATCGGGAACGCACGCGCCTGCGCGTAGGCGCTGATGTCTGCCTCGCCCACGTAGGCCAGCGGGCGGATCACGATGTGCTGGCCGTCGTCGCTGCGCAGCTTGGGCGGCATCGCCGAGAGCTTGGCGTGGTGGAACAGATTGAGGAAGAACGTGGCCACGCTGTCATCGCGGTGGTGGCCCAGCGCGATCTTGGTGTAGCCGTGTTCGGCCGCATGCCGGTACAGTGCGCCACGGCGCAGACGCGAGCACAGCGAACACATCGTGCGGCCTTCCGGGATCACCCGGCTGACCACCGAATAGGTGTCCTGCTCGATGATCTGGAACGGCACACCGATCGAGGCCAGGTACGTCGGCAGCACCTGCTCGGGAAAGCCCGGCTGCTTCTGGTCCAGGTTCACCGCGACCAGCTCGAACGGTACGGGCGCTTTCTTCTGCAGCTGCAACAGGATGTCGAGCAGGGTGTAGCTGTCCTTGCCACCGGACAGGCACACCATCACTTTGTCGCCCGCCTCGATCATGCCGAAGTCGGCGATGGCCTGGCCGACCTGGCGCCGCAGCTGCCGCGCCAGCCGGTCCTGCACACCGCCGGGCGCACGCGGATCGCGGGCGCGCGGGACGGGATCGGGCAGGCGGATGACAGCAGCGCTCATGCACGCATTCTACCGGCTGCAACGCGCCCTCACAGGGGCCAGGAAGTGACTGCGTTCACTCCCGGCGGTCATCCGGGATGTGTATGCTCGGAGCTTGTGGACACCATGACACCCGCCGATATCACTGCCCGCCTTGCCGTCCTTCGGCAGGAGCATCGTGCGCTGGATGATCAGATCCTGCGCATGGCCGCCAACGGCGACGATGAGCTGGACGCCAAGCGCCTGAAGCGGCGCAAGCTGCAGTTGAAGGACTGCATCGCCAAGCTGGAAGACATGCTGATTCCGGACGAACCCGCGTAGAGCCGACCGTTGGTCGGCTGCCGTTCGTCCCGATCACCGCCCATGTTCCGGGGGGTAGAGCCGACCGTTGGTCGGCTGCCGTTCGTCCCGGCGACATGAACCCCTGTCATGTGGCTTCGGACGGTGGTCAACGTCGGTCAATCGGTGCACGCCGTGTTGCCTGGTCTGCGGACGCTTGTGCCGCGCTTGCGCGCGGGTACCGACCAACGGTCGGTACCTACGAATTGCTGGCGAACGCAATTAGATTCGGATACGTCCGGATGCGTCCGGATGCGTCCGGATGCGCCTCGGCGCATCCGCTTCCGTCAATCCGTGCTGACCGGCTCTTCCGGCTTGGCCGCTTCCGGGCTGACACGCTCGATGGTATGGCGCAGTTCGCGGCCGAGGATGAATTTCGCATCCTTTGCCCACGCGTCCAGGCGCGCATCGAACAGCAGTTTGCTGTTTTCATCGGGCCACACCAGGCGTAGTTCGCGCAGCTTCTGGATGAAACCGCGGAACAGGGTGCGGTCGAAGAACTCCGGCGCGGCCGGCGCATAGAGCAGGCTCAGACGCTGTGCAGCCTGCTGGCACAGGCTTTCCAGCTCGGCCGCGCCCAACGTGCCGGGGCCATTCTTCACCAGCACCGAGATCGCGATGTAATAGCGCTCGAACGCCTGCTGCAGCGAATGGCCGATCGCGCGCAGGCGGAAGACTTCGTCGGTCTGCCCGGTGTTGCGCGCCAGGATGCCGCCGTCGTCATCGTTGATGTTCTGCAGCAGCCCTTCGCGCACGAACACGTTGATGGTCTGCTCGATGCGCTGGGCGAACTCGTCTTCGGTCCACGGCAGGAACAGCTCGGCCTGCAGGAACGGATACACCGTGCGGCCCAGCTGGACCAGCCCGGTACGGCTCATGCGGCGGTTGTTCTGGAAGCAGCAGGCCACCCACGACGAGGCCGTGAACAGGTGGATGACGTTGTTGCGGAAGTAGCTCAGCAGCACCGCGGTGTCGCCGCTCACGCTGAGCACGTCGCCCAGCGGGTGCTTGATGCGGGTGAGGACGTTGATCTCCTCGGCGTGGGCGATGATCCGCTCCGGCGAGTGCGGGGTCACCGTGACCCGGTCCGAGTACGGCATCTCGACCAGCAGGGTCTTGCACAGTTCGATCTGCGCGATCAGGTCCGCCTCGCCCATCGCATGCTTGGGCGTGGACAGCAGCGCCAGCGCGAGCAGGTTGATCGGATTGACGTCGGCCGCGCCGTTGATATGCACCTGGATACGTTCGGCCAGGTGATCCACCGTGCCGGACAACCACGAGGGCTTCTCGTCCTCGCCGACCGGTTGGCCGTTCCAGTCCGGCGCACGCTGGGCGAGCACGTCGTTGAGCGCGATCGGCTCACCGAAGTTCACCACGACCTGGCCGTAGTTCTGCTTGAGCACCTTCGGGATCGACCACAGCAGCGACCAGATCGATTCCTTTTCCTTCGGCCGCCCGGACAGTTCGTCCAGGTAGCTGCCGCCTTCCATCAGCTTTTCATAGCCGATGTAGACCGGCTGGAACAGCACCGGCTTGCGCGGCTGGCGCAGGAAGGCGCGCAGCGTCATCGAGATCATGCCGCCCTTGGGCTGCAGCAGGCGCCCGGTGCGCGAGCGGCCGCCTTCGACGAAGTACTCGATCGAGTAGCCGCCGGCGACCAGCTGCGCCACGTATTCGCTGAGCACCGCCGAGTACAGCGCGTTGCCACGGATCGAGCGGCGGATGAAGAACGCACCGCCCTTGCGCAGCAGCGTGCCGACCACCGGCAGGTTGAGATTGATGCCGGCCACGATGTGCGGCGGCACGATGCCGCGGTCGTACAGCAGGTAGGACAGCAGCAGGTAATCCATGTGGCTGCGGTGGCTGGGCACATACACCACTTCGTGCCCGGGCGCGGCCGCCTTGAACTTGTCCAGGTGGTGGACCAGCACGCCGGCATAGATGCGGTTCCAGACATGGCTGAGCATGAAGCTGGCCGAGCGCACCACGGGACTGGAGTAGTCCGCGGCAATTTCCCACGCGTAGGCGTGGGCTTTTTTCCAGGCATCGGCCGGCTTGGAGTTGTCGCGCTTGGCCTGTGAGGCGATCGCTTCGCGCACGGTGTCCGCGTCGAGCACCTTGTCCACCAGCAGGCGGCGGGTCGACAGATCCGGCCCGATCACCGATTCGCGGATGCGGCGGAAATGGGTGCGCAGCACGCGCTGCAGCTTGCGCACGGTGCGCTCGGGGTCCAGCCCCTCATCGACCGTGGTGCGCAGCGAGATCGGCGGGGCAAAGCGCACGATCGTGCTGCGGCCGTTGAGCAGCACCGCCAGCAGGCGACGGAAACGACCCACCAGGGCCCAGTTTTCCGAGAACAGCACCGCGAACCAGCCGCTTTGCTTGTCCGGCGCGCGGCCGACGAAGATCGACACCGGCACCAGGTGCACGTCCAGCTCGCCGCGGGCGCGGTGCGCCTGCAGGACCTTGGCCAACGAGTCCGAGTGGGTCTTGGCGCCACGCTGCTCGGGGATCAGCGAGTTGCTGCTGCTCCGGCGCGACAGGGCCAGGTAGGCGCGCTTGCGCCCGGTCGGGTCACCGGCGATCGGCACCAGCGGCGAGGGCAGGCCGGCTTCACGGCAGGCCTTGTCCAGGATCAGCGCGTTGGACAGACCGTAGTCCTCCAGCACGTAGACCACCGGGCGGCCGTCGTTGTACTGGCCGGGGTGCTCCGGTTCGATCTTCAGCGACAGCCACGGCTCGACCAGACGGCCGAGCAGGCGCGCCCACCACGGCGGGCGACCGCTGGGGGGGCGGGTGCCGGGCACGATCGCGGACGGCGCAACAGTGGACGGCTCCGCCTCGACGGCAACGGCCTCCACGGGCGCGCCAGCGGCCGGTGGAACCGGGGCGGCAGCACCGTCGGACGGCACGGTATCGGGCGACGAGGACGTAGCGTCCGGCGTCTTGGGCGGCTCTTCGCCGGGGAAAGGCAGGGGATTCTGGTTCGGCATCGGCTTCATTATGGCTTAGCCGGTGCAGAAGCACCGTCCTTGACCGTCGCAGCCGCCTCTGCTTCAGCGGCCTGGCGGGCATCATGTTCAGCTTGCGCGGCGTCGGCGGCCTGCAGCAGCGCATCGGTGTCTTCCAGCGTGCGGGTCACATACCAGTGCCCGTCGCGCCGTGTCATCCGCACCTGGGCGTCGATCTGCTCGCCGGCCAACGTGTACTGGATGCGCACCACGGCATCGTCGCCCAGCTCGGACGTCAGCTCGCCACGCAGCTCGGTCAACGCCGCGTCCAGCGACAGCCCGTAACTGGCCAGCGCGGTCTTGAAGGCCTTGATGAAGGGGCCGAGGCGACGCAGGCTCTCTTCCATGCCCGCGGCCTGCAGTTCGGCATCCGTGGACAGCCCCGCAGTGCGCGCGGTAGCGGTGAGCAGGGTGATGGTCGTCTTTGCCCGCTGCTTGTCGGTCAGTGGCGCCGCGGCGGCCCAGCGGCTGAGCGCCTTCACCACCTGGGTGTAATGGGCGCGCTCGCTGTCGCTGTACTCGCTCTGGTTGCTCAGGTACTGCTCGCCGAACAATCCCATCGAATGGGCCGCCTGGCGGACCTGCGTGGCCTGACCGGCGATCTGGGTATCGAACGAGCGTTGCAGCCGCTGCGGCGCATCCGGCCGCGACAGCGCGGCCAGCATCGGCAACAACTGCCCATCCAGTGGCAGCTCGGTCAGCGGCCAACGGCTGTGCCCCTGGCGCCAGGCGCCCTGCAGGCGGGCGTACTGGGTGGGCGGCACCGCTGCCTTCGCGTAGCCGACCAGATCGTTGTCGGCGACCCGCTGCGCCAGTTGCTGCAGGGCCGCGACCGGCTCGGACGCCGGTGCATCCGGATCGATCTGCTTGTCCCTGCAGGCACTGAGCAGCACCAACCCGCACAGGGCCAGCGCCAACGCCTGCCCTCGGTACTGCCACGGCTTCAACGACATGGACATGAATTCGGACTCCCCGGACCGGTCCGCATCTTGCGGCCTGTTCGGTGACAGCGGCAAGCCGGCAGACCTGCCGACCCTGCGCTCGGTGCGCAAGCCCTTGAATGTACAGAAAAACCGCGTGTGACGGAGCGTCCGGCCCCGTCACCGCCTCAGCGCGCGGCGAGCGCCTGGGCGATCTCGGCCTGGAGGGCGCGCGCGGCGGCCTGCGGGTCGCTGGCGAGCCGGATCGGGCGGCCGACCACGATCGCATCGGCGCCGTCGGCAAAGGCCTGGGCCACGCCGACGGTGCGCTTCTGGTCATCGCCGACCGGACCCCCCGGGCGGATGCCCGGGCAGACGATCGAGAACCCGGCGCCGGTGGCGGCGCGGATCGGCCCGGCCTCCTGGCCGGAGGCGATCACCCCGTCGATGCCGGCGGCCTGGGCGGCGAGCGCGCGTTCCACCACCACCTCGACCGGCTCGCGGTCGATGCCCATCTGGGCCAGGTCGCTGCGGCCCATCGAGGTCAGCACGGTCACCGCCAGCAGGCGCATGTCGCTGCCGTTGGCGGCCGCGCAGGCCTCCATCATCGCCGGGTGCCAGCCATGGATGGTGGCGTAGCTCACCGGCCACTGCGACAGGCGCTTGATCACCGCCGCGGCGGTGGCCGGGATGTCGAAGAACTTGAGATCGACGAACACCCGCTTGTCGCGTGCGGCCAGTGCATCGAGCACCTCGAAGTACTCGCCGGAGGCCAGCAGTTCCATGCCGATCTTGTAGAACGACACGGCATCGCCGAGACGATCGACCCAGGCCAGTGCATCGTCGCGGCCGGGCACGTCGAGCGCGAAGATCAGGCGCTCCTCGTCCCGCAGCGGCAGCGGCGCGCGGCTCACGGTGCGTAATCCAGCGCGGCGCGCTTGGCGTCGTGGCGGGCCTGGCGCGACTGGCTGTAATCGTTGTTGAACTGGGCCGGCTCGAAGCCGCCGTAGGTCGGGTTGGGCAGCATCCACCAGCGCTCGCCGAACCAGTCGTGGTACTGCTGCAGCAGCGCGTCACGGCCATCGTTGGTGTTGGCGGTGACTTCCACGAAGTCGCCCAGCTGGTCACCGAACTGCATCAGCACGCGGTATTTCTGGCCGGCCAGGCGGCGGCGGCAGTTCTTTTCGCTGCCGGCCTGCTCGCAGCCGTCCACCACGGTGCCCAGGCCGAGGAACACGCTGTCATCGGCCACCGGCAGGCCCTGCTCGCGCAGGTTGGCCAGGGTGGCCTCCTTGAGGTGGACGGCGCGGTTGGAGATGTACAGCAGGGTCACGCCCTTGGCATTGGCGGCCTTGGCGAAATCGACCACGCCCGGAATCGCCTTGGCCTTCTTTTCAGCCACCCACTGGTCCCAGCTCAGCTCGTCGTATTCCTTGCCATCGCGCACCAGGCGCGCCTGGTAGGGCGAGTTGTCCAGCACGGTTTCATCCACATCCAGCACCACGGCAGGCTTCAGGCCCTTGGCGGCATTGCCGCGTTCTTCAGGCACCAGCGCGTCCCAGTTGGGCTCCTTGAGTGCCTTGTCCAGGTGATCGGCCGCCGAACGGTAGGTCTGCTCGGTGATTGCCCGGTACTCCTGCGAACGCTGCATCCACAGCACCGCGTTGAGGTTGTCATTGGCAGCCACGGCGGCATCGCCGGTGGCGACCGGCGCGCTCGCCGCGGCAGCGGCCGCCGGCGGGGCGGCATCGGCCGGGGTTTCAGTGCGCTTGCAGGCACTCAGTGCCAGCACGGCACAGGCAAGCACGGACAGGGAAACAGCACTACGACGCATGGCATTCACCGGCAACAGATTCGCGCCAGTTTACCGGCTTGTCCCGCGGCATTCATGCCACAGGCGGGGCTCGGCTATGCTGCACGCCCCTGAAACACCCCGGAGCGCCCCATGACCGACGACACCCAGACCCCTGCCCTGCCCGTGCTCAGCGCGGCCCAGGCCCGCGCGTTGGGCTGCCTGATCGAGAAGGAGGCGACCACCCCGGACGCCTACCCGCTGACGGTCAACGCCGCCCAGGTGGCGGCCAACCAGAAGACCGCCCGCGAGCCGGTCATGGCCCTGTCGGCCGGCGATGTGCACCACGCGCTGCGCCAGCTGGAGACCCTGGGCCTGGCGCGCCAGCAGTACTCCTCGCGCGCCGAGCGCTACGAGCACCGCGCCGGTGCCGCGCTGGACCTGACCCGCCAGCAACTGGCCATCCTGGGCCTGTTGCTGCTGCGCGGCCCGCAGACCCTCAATGAACTGCTGACCCGCAGCGAGCGGCTGGTCCGCTTCCAGGACGTGGACGAACTGCGCCACCACCTGGAGCGCATGATCCAGCGCGGCATGGCGATCCAGCTGCCGCGCGCCAGCGGCCAGCGCGAAGACCGCTACATGCACCTGATGGCCGGCCCGGTGGACGTGCAGGCCTTGGCCGAGCAGTACCGGTCGGCGCCGTCCGGCGGCGGCGGCAGCGGTGCCAATCCGGCGCTGGAGTCCCGCGTGCAGCAGTTGGAAGCCACCGTGGCCGAGCTGCAGGAACAGCTGGCGGAGCTGCGCGCACAGTTGGGGGGCTGAGAGCAGCCGACCAACGGTCGGCTCTACCGGCCGAGGATCGAGCGCCGCGCCGTGCCCGTCGACGGTGTCAGGGGGCCGGCGCGCCCGGGGTGGCGAACAGCAGCACCACGTCTTCGTTTGGCGGCGGCAGCAGCAGGTCCCCCCGGTCCTCCATGCCCAGCTTGCGCAGCAGCGCGGCGGAGCGCACGTTGTCCGGCGAGACGATGCCGTACAGATCGGCATGACCGAGCACATCGCGTGCGTAGTGCATCACCCCGCGCGCGGCTTCGAATGCGTAGCCGTGGCCTTCGTACTGCGACAGCAGTGCATAACCGATATCCGGTGCCGGCAGCCCGGCGCGGCGGACCAGACCGGCGTTGCCCAGCCATGCGCCGTCCTCGCGGCGGATCACGGCGTACATGCCAAAGCCATTGAGGGTGTAGCTGCCGAGCACGCGCTCGGCGGTGTAGTCGCGCGCCTGCGCCAAGGTGCGTACGCCGCGGTCGGCGATGTTGCGGATGAAGCCCGGCTCGTTGAGCAGGGCCAGCATGTCGGCCGCGTCATGATCGGGATCGATCAGGCGCAGGTGCAGGCGGTCGGTCTGGATCACGGCGGACATGCGGGTACCGGTGGAAGGCGATACACCGATTGTGCAATGCGTGCCCCGAACACGGTAGAGCCGACCGTTGGTCGGCTGCGGGAACACGGTAGAGCCGACCGTTGGTCGGCTGCGGGAACACGGTAGAGCCGACCGTTGGTCGGCTGCGGGAACATGGTAGAGCCGACCGTTGGTCGGCTGCTCTTCGAGCCGGGGATACGGCAGCCGACGCGCTTTGGGCAGCCGACCAACGGTCGGCTCTACCCGTGCGGTGGGTCAGTCGAACAGGGCCTGGATCGCGGCCAGGCCCGCGCTGGCGCGCTCTTTCTTGCGCGCGGCATCGGCGACGGGGTCGGCACCGTCGCGCTGCATTTCCTCGGCGGGTATCTCGTCGAAGAACCGACTCGGCTTGAGCCGCACGTGCTCGCCGAACTTGCGGGTGAGCTTGCTGTAACTCATCCACAGCTGCACCTTGGCGCGGGTGATACCCACGTACAACAGACGCCGCTCTTCCTGCAGGTTGCCTTCGTCCAGGCTGACCTGGTGTGGCAGTACGCCGTCCTCGCAGCCGATGATGAACACGTACGGGAATTCCAGGCCCTTGGAGGCGTGCATGGTCATCATCCGCACCTGGTTGCCGCCGTCGTCCTTGTCGTTGCGCGAGAGCAAGGCCAGCTGCGCGGCCAGATCCGCCGTGGAGGCACCCCGCGGGCCGCCTTCGAACCACTGCGCCAGTTCTTCCAGGTTGCCGAGGCGGCGCTGGTAGACCGACTCTTCCTTGCACGCACTGCGCAGGTCCGAGACCAGCCCGGAATCCTTCACCAGCTTGCGCACCAGATCGCCGGAGCTGAGCTTGGGCATTTCCGCGCGCAGATCGCGCAGGATATCGGTGAAGCGGCTCAGCCCGTTGGCCGCGCGCGGTGGCAGCTGCGAGAGCGCCCCGATCGCTTCGGCGGCATGCGCCATCGGCAGGTCTTTTTCCGAGGCCAGCTCGGCCAGCTTGGCCAGCGTGCCGGCGCCCACTTCGCGCTTGGGTGACTGCACCGCACGCATGAACGCCGTATCGTCATCCGGGTTCACCAGCAGACGCAGCCAGGACAGCGTGTCCTTGACCTCCTGCCGTTCCAGGAACGCGGTGCCGCCGGTGATGTGGTACGGCGCACGCACCAGCTGCAGCGCTTTTTCCAGCGGCCGCGACTGGAAATTGCCGCGGAACAGGATGCAGAAATCGCTCCACGGAATCTTCTTGGAGGTGGCCAGGAAGGAGATTTCCGCCGCGACCTTTTCCGCTTCGTGCTCGCTGTTGCGGCACTCCCACACACGGATGCGCTCGCCGTCGGCCTGGTCGCTCCACAGCTTCTTGAGGTGTTCGTGCGGGTTGTTGGCGATCAGCGCGTTGGCCGCGCGCAGCACGCGGTTGGAGCAGCGGTAGTTCTGCTCCAGCTTGATGATTTCCAGCGCAGGATAATCGCGCGCCATCTGCTGCAGGTTTTCCGGGTTCGCACCGCGCCAGGCGTAGATCGACTGATCGTCATCGCCCACGCAGGTGAAGTTGCCCTTGCTGCCGGCCAGCTGCTTGAGCAGCCGGTACTGCGCATCGTTGGTGTCCTGGCATTCGTCGACCAGCAGGTAGCCGATGCGTTCGCGCCAGGCGATGGCGATCTCCGGATTCTCTTCCAGCACCTGCACCGGCAGGCGGATCAGATCATCGAAATCGACCGCGTTGAACGCAGTCAGGCGCAGCTGGTAGCGCTCGTAGACGCTGGCCGCTTCCTTCTCGCGCGTGCTGCGCGCCGCGGCCATCGCCTGCTCGGGTGAGAGGCCGGCGTTCTTGGCGCGCGAGATCAGGTTCTTCACGTCCTCGATGTCGTCCGGCTTGGCCCCGTACATCAGGTCCTTGACCTGCGCGGTCGAATCGTCGGCATCGAAGATCGAAAAGCCGCGCTTGAGCCCGACGGCCGCATGTTCAATCTGCAGGAACTTCAGCCCCAGCGCGTGGAACGTACAGATCGTCACTTCATCGGCGTCGTCACCGCGCAGGCGCTTGGCCACGCGCTCGCGCATTTCCTTGGCCGATTTGTTGGTGAAGGTGATCGCCGCGATCCGCCGCGCCGGGTAGCGCTTGCTGGCGATCAGCTGGCCGATCTTCTCCACGATCACGCGCGTCTTGCCGCTGCCCGCGCCCGCAAGCACCAGCAGAGGACCTTCGCAGTGCATCACTGCCGCGTGTTGGGGAGGATTGAGACCGTGCATGCCATCTCCAGGGGAGGGGCATTGTACCGGGCCTTGGTCAGCCCGCATCGACGTGCCACCAGCCGGATTGACGCCTTCACGGGGCTGGGGTATCCATTGTCCCGATCAACGCAGAGGACGCGACGCATGGCAATCGTCAGGAAGGCAAGCCGGGTATGCACCATGATCGCCGCCCTGGCCGCGCTGCCAGCGTGGGGGCAGTCGAGTCAGCCGGACCTGCGCGCGCAGGATGCGCAGGACACCCACACCTTTCTGGCCAGCCATCCTGACCTGCGCTACCGCAAACTCGGCAAGGAGGCGCAGGCGCGTGGCCGCCTCGAAGAGGCGCGGCGCTTTTACCGGCTCGGCGCGCGCCATGCCGACAAGTTGTCCCAGGCCGCGCTTGCCGAGATGTGGTGGAACGGCCAGGGCGGCGATCAGGATCGGGCCCTGGCCTATGCCTGGATGGACCTGGCGGCCGAGCGCGGGACCGAATTCCTCCTGGTGCTGCGTGAGCGGTACTGGGCCGCGCTGACCCCGGACGAACAGACCCGCGCAGTGCAGCAAGGCCAAGCCCTGTACGCGGAGTTCGGAGACACGGTCGCCCAGCCCCGACAGGAGCGTGAGCTGCGTCGTGGCCTGCTTGAGGTCACTGGCAGCCGCACCGGCTGGGTCGGAGGCATGCGCATGCTGGTCCGCGATGATCGTGGCAAGCGTTACGTGGAACCGGACGTGTTCTATCGGGACGAATACTGGCAGCCTGACCAGTACTGGCACTGGCAGGCACAGCAACTGGAGGCCGCCGGGCGTACCATCGGCACCGGCAGCGTCGAGGTCGGCATCCCCACCGCCGTACCCGGTTCCCAGGACTGAATGAACACGGCACCATGCCCGGGCGCCCGAGCGGATAAAATCCCGGCATGGCCAAGCTCTATTTCTATTATTCGGCGATGAACGCCGGCAAGACCACCACCCTGCTGCAGTCGGCGCACAACTACCGCGAGCGGGGCATGCGCGTGGCCATCCTGACCCCACGGCTGGATGATCGCGCCGGGCGCGGCGTGGTGGCCTCGCGGATCGGCCTGAAGGCCGACGGGATCGCGTTCCAGCAGGACACCGACCTGCAGCAGCTGATCGCCGAGGACATCGCCACGCACGGCCTGCTGGGCTGCGTCCTCGTCGATGAGGCGCAGTTCCTGACCCGCAGCCAGGTCTGGCAGCTCAGCGAGGTGGTCGACCAGATGCGCATCCCGGTGCTGTGCTACGGCCTGCGCACCGATTTCCGCGGCGAGCTGTTCGAAGGCAGCCAGTACCTGCTGGCCTGGGCCGACGAGATGCAGGAGATCAAGACGATCTGCCACAGCGGCAAGAAGGCCACGATGACCGTGCGCGTGGACGAGCACGGCCACGCGGTGCAGGACGGGCCGCAGGTGGAGATCGGCGGCAACGAGCGCTATGTGTCGGTGAGCCGCGCGGAGTTCAAGAAGATCACGCGCGGCGAGGGAAGAATCGACCCGGCACAGGCCCCACTGCCGCTTTGATCAGTACAACGTGCGCTCCGGCGCACCCTTCGGCGGCGGGCTGTACTGGTACAGCCAGGTTTCGGTCAGCGTCTTGCCGCCACTGCGCAGGTACAGGCGGATGTCGATCTGCTCGGTGGAATCGTCTGGCGGCACCAGATCGAACATGGCGCGGTAGCCCTTGATCTCGCGCAGCGGGCGGGCCGAAACGATCTCGGTGCGGCCACGGCTGACCTGGACCACGGCTTCCACCTCACCCTTGTCGATCAACGCGGCCAGTTCGCCGCCTTCGAAATCGACCGCGAAGCGCCAGGAGAAGTACTCGCGCCGCTTGCCGATCACCCCGCCCAGGCCGGTGCGGCTGGCCACGCAGTGTGCCAGCGGCGTACGCGCCGGCGGCTCGGCGCCCCAGTACAGGCGGTAGCCGAGCAGCAGCTCCTGGCCCGGCTGCGGCTTGGCCTCGGGATTCCAGAACGCCACGATGTTGTCGAAGGTTTCATCCACGGTCGGGATTTCGACCAGCTGCACCGAGCCCTTGCCCCACTGCCCCTTCGGTTCCACCCACAGGCACGGGCGCTTCTCGTAGAAGACGCCGTCGTCCTGGTAGTGATCGAAATTGCGGTCGCGCTGGAGCAGGCCGAAGCCGCGCGGGTTGTTGTCCACGAACATGTTGAAGCGCAGGTGGTACGGGTTGCACAGCGGCCGCCAGATCCATTCACCGGCCCCGGTCCACATCGACAGGCCGTCGGTATCGTGGATCTCCGGGCGCCAGTCCCAGGCCATGCGGCGGTCGTTCTCGCCCACCTGGTACATGCTGGTGCACGGGGCGATGCCGAGCCGCTCGATCGCCTTGCGCGGGTACAGCGCGCAGTCGATGTCCATCAGCAGCACATCGCCGTTGGTGATCGCAAAGCGGTAGGCGCCGGTGGTGCTCGGCGAATCCAGCAGGGCGTACACCACCAGCGTGTTGGAGTCGGCCGCCGGCTGCTCGAGGTAATAGGCGATGAAATCCGGGAACTCCTCGGGCTTGCCCGTGCCGGTATCGATCGCCAGACCGCGCGCGGACTGGCCGTACTGGCCCTCTTTGCCGACTGCGCGGAAATAGCTGGCCCCCAGGAATGCGGCGAAGTCGCGGTCGGTGTCCTTGCGGGTGTTGAGACGGAAACCGGCAAAGCCCAGGTCGGCCGGCAGATGGCTGCCCTTCAGGCCACTCTTGCCGTAGTCGAACGCGGCGCCGTCGTAGGCCAGCTCCTGCGCCTTGCCGTCGGTCACGTCGAACATCCGCACCGGCGAGTGGAAGTACAGGCCGAGGTGGAAGAACTTGGCCTGGTAGCGACCGGGCTGGTCGGCCCACAGCGCGTGATCCTGGCGGTACTGGATCGACTGGTACTGATCCCAGTCCAGCGCTTCGACCGGACCCGGCAGGGTGCGCTTATGGCTCTGGTAGGCAGCCTGGGACAGCGCGCGGGCCTGCCCCTTCAGCGAGGCGAAATCGAACGGCTGCGGCTCGCCCAGCCGGCGCAGGCCGACCTGGTTGCCCTGCGCGGCACACGCCGGCAGTGCAGGCAGGCCGAAGGCGGCCAGGGCCACGGAGGCATTGCGGAGGAAGTCGCGTCGTTGCATGCAGGCAGCGATGGCAAGGGAGGGCCGGCCATCATAGGCACGCAGACGTTAATTCGCCGAGGTGAATGCGCGGCGGCGTTCAGCCAGCGTGCTCAGGGGCGGCCGCGACCTGCGCCGGTGCGCATGCCTGCCGCATCTGGTTCACCTCCTGCAGCAGCTGCCCGCCCTGCGGCCACTGTGCCTGCAGCTCCTGCTGCAGCTGCCCCAGCGCCTCACGCGCACGCGCCGGTGCGCTCGTGCAGTCCAGCTCCGCCATCGCGGCGCGGGCGCGCCAGCGCAGGACGCGGCTGCCCTGATCGGCGGCGTCGCCCACCAGCAACGGGGCCAGCGCGCGGCGTGCTTCCACGGCCTGGCCCATGCGGCCCAGATTGCGGCCCCAGGCCAGTTGCAGCGCGCGCTGCAGCGCCGGGCTGGACGGACCCGCCCGGTCCACCCGGCGCATCAGCGCCGCCAGTTGCTCGCCGGCCTGATGCGGGTCGCCGTAGGCGCTGACCAGTTCGGCCATGCGCCGATCCGCCTGCTGCACGGACGCATCGTCGTCGCCCCGTTGCGCCGCCTGCCACTGCCGGCCCTCATGCAGGGCAGCCAGCGCCGCCTGCCAGCGCCCCGCCTGGGCCAAGGCTTCGCCCAAGTCATACAGGCCCTGCGGCAGCAGCCCCACGCAGTCGGGTTGCCGCCAGATCGCCACCGCCCGGGCGAAGTCATCGATCGCCACGGTGCTGTCACCGCGCTCCAGTGCCAACCGGCCCAGCGCGTGCCAGGTCAGCCCGGTGTCGCGGTGTTGCTCGCCCAGGGCCTGCCGGGTCAGGTGATGGACCTGCTGCAGCTGGGTCTGGGCCTGCTCAAGATCACCGCGCTGCATCGCCAGCAGGGCACGCAAGCGACGGATCGACAGGGTTTCCGGGTGATCCGGCCCATACATGCCCACCGCATCGGCACTGGCGATCTTCAGGGCCCGCTCGGCCGCGTCCAGATCGCCCTGCGCAGCCAGCGTCTCGCCCATGTGCCGGCGCAGCGCGATCAACTGGGGATACCGCACGGTGTCACCGGCCTGCAGCAGCTGCAGCGCTTGCCGGTAGCCGGCCAGTGCCGCCGGGGCGCGGCCATCGTCGCTGTCCAGTGCGGCCAGGTCGGCCAGGCTCTCGGAGGTGCCGGGGGTATCGCGCAGTACATCGCGCCGCAGCACCTGTGCCTGTTCGAAGGCAGCGCGGGCGTTGTCGCGGTACCCCAGAAGTTGTTGGCAGCGCCCGAGTTGGGTGTGGTACTCGGCCACGGCCGCCGGCAGCCGCAGGCGGTACTCGGCGGCCAGCGCCTGCATCGGAGTGAGGTGGGTCACGCACTCGCGCGAGCGGCCCAGCATGCGCAGCGCACGGCCGCGCTGGGTCACCGCTTCCAGCTGCAGGGTGGGCGGCACCTCGCCGGCCTCCTCCAGCAGCGCGCGTTGTCGGTCCAGCGTCTGCAGCGCCAGCTGGTAGTCGCCCATGCCGATCCGCAGCCGGCCGATCACGCCCTCCAGCTCGGCCAGCGACAGCGGTTGATCGCGCAGTTCCGCCTCACCGCGTTGCTGACCGGTGGCCAGCAGCTGGCGCAGATCGAAGCTGCCATGGCGCACGCCGGCGGCGCGATCGAACAGGCCGACCGTGAAATCCTGCATGGCCTGGGCACGCGCGATCTCCCGCCGCGCCTGCTGCATCTGCCACAACGCAGTCAATGCCAATGCGAGCAGCGCCAGCACGGCCATGCTGCCCAACGCTACGCCCCAGCGATGCCGCCCCAGATATTTGCGCAGCCGGTAGCCCACATGCTGCGGGCGCGCGTGGATCGGACGGCCTTCGAGGAAGCGGCGCAGGTCCTGGGCCAGGGCTTCCACCGAGGCGTAGCGCTGCGCAGGTTCCTTCTGCAGGGCCTTGAGCAGGATGGTGTCCAGATCGCCGCGCAGGCGCCGCGACAGTCGCCGGGCTGCCCCGGCCTGTTCGCCACCGGCGGCGGCCACGCGCGCCATGACGGCCGAGGCGCGCGGTGCCTGCACCTCCAGGATCGAGCGCTCCCACTCGGCATCGCTGTGCCGGCGCAGGCGATAGGGCTTCTGCCCGGTGATCACCTCGAACAGCACCACGCCCAGCGAGTACACATCGGTCAGCGTGGACACCGGCTCGCCGCGGACCTGTTCCGGCGCGGCGTAGTGCAGGGTGAACGCCCGCGCTTCGGTGGGAGGATGCACGGGCGGTTTGCCCTCGTCATCGTCGAGCAGCTTGGCGATGCCGAAATCCAGCAGCTTCACGTCGCCCTCGGCCGTGACCAGGATGTTGGAGGGCTTGAGGTCGCGGTGCACGATCAGGTTGGCATGCGCATGGCTGACCACCGCGCAGACCTGCAACATCAGCTGCAGCCGCCGCTCCAGCGGGAGCGCCAGGCGCTGGCAGTGCTCGGTGATCGGCTCGCCTTCCACGTAGGCCAGCGCAAGGTAAGGCTGCCCCTGCAGATCCACGCCGGCATCCAGCAGATGGGCCAGGTTCGGGTGCTGCAGCCGCGCCAGAATCTCGCGTTCGCGGCTGAAGCGCTGACGCAGGCCGGGATCGGCGTAGCCGCTGCGCAGCAGCTTCAGCGCGACCTGGCGCTCATAAAGGCCATCGGCGCGCTCGGCCAGCCAGACCTCGCCCATCCCGCCCTCGCCGAGGGGCCGGAGCAAGCGGTAGGGGCCGACGCGCGTGCCCACCCGGCTGTCCTCCGGCGCGGCGGTCCACAGCGGCTGGGCCAGGAACTCGTGGCTGTCGCGCTCATGCGCGAGCAGGCGCTCCACATCATCGGCCAGGCCCGGATCCTCCACACGCAGGCGCGCGAGCCGCTGCTCACGCGCCGGTTCGGGCAGTTCCAGCAATTGATCCAGCAGGCAGGACAACTGCCGCCAGCGTGACGCCTCCATCGGTCCTCTCCCCGGACGATGCGTGGCCTTTCAGGGCTCCCCGACCGAAGCCAGCAGGAACATGCGCGCCTTCTGCCAGTCGCGGCGGATGCTGCGCTCCGAGCGTTGGCACAGATCCGCAATCTCCTGCTCGGACAGGCCGGCGAAGTAACGCAGTTCCACCACCTTGGCCAGGTGTGCATCCACCGCATGCAGCTGGGCCAGCGCCACATCCAGCGCCAGCAGATCTTCATCCAGACGCACGCCGCTGCTGCTGTTCTCCGGCAGCTCCACCCGCTTGAGATCACCGCCGCGCTTGCGCGCGAGCCGGTTGCGTGCGTAATCCACCACCACGCTGCGCATCGCCGAGGCGGCGTAGGCGAAGAAATGCGCGCGATCCTCGAAGCGGGCCGCGCCGCGGGAGCCGAGCAGCTTCAGGTAGGACTCGTGCACCAGCGAGGTGGCATCCAGGGTGCGTCCCTGCTGCCCGGCCAGCTGCCGGCGGGCCATGCTGTGCAGCTCGTGATAGAGCAGGGTCAGGACCCGGTCGAGCGCGGCGCGGTCGCCCGCCCGGGCCGAATCCAGCCATACGGTGATATCCGGTGCTTCGTCCATCGCACACCCCCGCCGGTGACGTTGGGCGGACTATACCGCCCGGTGGGCGACAGCCGCGCGACGATTCAGCGCTGGCAGTGCCCGCACCAGACGCTGGCGCGCTGGCCGATGGTGGCGTGGCGGAGCAGCCGGCCGCACTGGCGGCAGGGCTCGCCTTCACGCCCGTACACCAGCAGCTCCTGCTCGAAGTACCCCGGCGCCCCGTCCGGATTGATGAAATCGCGCAGGGTGGTGCCGCCGCGGGTGATGGCGTAGGCCAGGATCTGTTTCACCGCATCGGCCAGGCGCTGATAGCGCGCGCGGGAGATCTTGCCGGCCTCGCGCAGCGGGTTGATCCCGGCCATGAACAGGCTTTCGGCGGCATAGATGTTGCCCACCCCGACCACGATGCCCTGGTCCATCAGGAAGGTCTTCACCGAGGCGCTGCGGCCACGGCTGCGGGCGAACAGGTAGTCGCCATCGAACGCGTCATCCAGCGGCTCGGGCCCCAGCGCTGCCAGCAGCTCATGGGTCTCCCCGGCCGGCTGCCAGAGCAGGCTGCCGAACCGGCGCGGGTCGTTGAAGCGCAGCAGGCGGCCGTTGTCCAGGCTGATGTCGACGTGGTCGTGTGCGCGCACCGGGGTGTCGCCGGGCAGTACGCGCAGGCTGCCGGACATGCCCAGGTGCAGCAGTGCGCTGCCAATGGCGGTGTCGAGCAGCAGGTACTTGGCGCGGCGGCGCACGCCCTGGATGGCCTGCCCGGGGAGCAGCGTACTGATCTCCGGCGGGATTGGCCAGCGCAGGTCGGGCCGGCGCAGGATCACGCCGTGGACGTTGCGGCCTTCCAGGTGCGGGGCCAGGCCGCGACGGGTGGTTTCTACTTCGGGAAGCTCGGGCATGGGGGGATTCTAAGGCGTCCCCCGATGAACCGCGGTAGAGCGGGCGCTGCCTCGCGGCGGTCCGGGCGCGACGTTCAGCGCGGCGGCGCAGCCAACTCGCGCGCACTCAGATACCCGTCGCCATTCGCATCCTGTTTGTGGAACCGCTGGATCAGCGTCTGCCGCTGCTGCTCCCGCGTGATCGACGGGCCTTTGCCACCGGGCAGCTCATCGGCGCTGAGCACGCCATCGCCGTTGCGGTCCATGCGGTCAAAGGCGTACAGCAGCCACTGCACGTATTCCTCCTCGCTGACCCGGCCGTCGCCGTCGGTGTCCATGCGCTGCAGGTAGCTGCCGGTATCCGTGACCTGCGCCTGTGCCGTCGCGCCGAGCAGGCCCACGGCCAGGCCCAGACACGCGAAACGCCGCACAAGGCGGCGTTTCGCGGAGACGTTCCCGATTGGGAAGCGCATCGATCAGTGCGCCGTCAGTGCGTAGCCTTTCAGGCGCGCGGCGTAGTTCTGCAGCGCGGCGATGCCACTGGCTTCGGCTTCATGGCACCAGGCCTGCAGCAGCTTCAAGCGCTCGGCGGCGTCATTACCGCGCGCTTCCAGCAGGGCCGCCAGACGCGCGCGGTGTTCGACCAGCACGCGGATCCGCGGGCGCTGCTCGACCCACGTGCTGAGCTGGGCGCGGCAATCCGGCTTGAGCCAGCGGCCGTCGTTGACCAGCCCGCGGCGCATGCGGCGCGGCAGCAGCTTGCGCAGCTTGGCGCCGGCCATCGCGGCCTCTTCGCGCAGGGCCGGCACGAATACGTTGCGCTGGTAATCGGTCATCGCCTGGAAGCGATGCGACAGCAGGGCCTTGAGGGTTTCCGCATCCGGCACGGCGATGTTCGGGCGCACGTCCATGCTCGGCGCCACGCGCAGCACCTTGGCCAGACGCACCGCCTGCAGGCCGCGGATCACCGCCCAGCCGATGTCGAACTCCCAGCGGCGCATCGAGAAGCGCGCCGAGCTCGGGAAGGCATGGTGGTTGTTGTGCAGCTCTTCGCCGCCCACCCAGAACGCCCACGGCGTCAGATTGGTGGAGGTGTCGGCCGATTCGAAGTTGCGGTAGCCCCACCAGTGGCCCAGGCCATTGATGACGCCGGCGGCCCAGAACGGGATCCAGGCCATCTGGATCGCCCACAGGGCCACGCCGGGCAGGCCGAACAGCACGCTGTTGATCACCAGCAGCGCGACCGGGCCGAGATTGGCGTGCGGGGTGTACAGGTGACGCTCGATCCAGTCATCCGGAGCACCGCGGCCGTACTGCTCGATGTCCGCGCGCATCGCGCGGGCCTCGCGGTACAACTCCACGCCCCGCCAGAACACCATGCCGAT
This sequence comes from Stenotrophomonas sp. TWI1151, assembly GCF_039673135.1. Lineage (NCBI taxonomy): Bacteria > Pseudomonadati > Pseudomonadota > Gammaproteobacteria > Lysobacterales > Lysobacteraceae > Stenotrophomonas > Stenotrophomonas sp. TWI1151. The sequence goes on along the minus strand of NZ_JBDJLA010000002.1, from coordinate 125,515 downwards.
GCCCTTGGTCACCGGGCTGTGCGGGTCTTCATCGGTTTCCACCTTGGCGTGGTGCTTGCGATGGATCGCCACCCACTCCTTGGTGATCATGGAGGTGGTGAGCCAGGTCCAGAAGCGGAAGAAGTGCGCGATCACCGGGTGGAAATCCACCCCCCGGTGCGCCTGGCTGCGGTGCAGATACAGCGTCACGGCAAAGATGGTCAGCTGGGTGAACACCAGCAGCACCAGACCCATGCCCCACCAGCCGAGGCCGACGACACCGCCGGTCAGGAAGTTGAGGAGCGTATCGAACATCGCAGGACTCCGGGCCGCAGTCGGCCGTCAAGGAAACAGGGATACCTTCGGACATGATGGGGCCAGACGTTGCAAACTTCATCCCTTCGATGCCATTTTTGCGCAGTCATTCAGTTCTCCCCTTACCTTCGTGAGCATGCCCCCGCATTCATGACAGTCGCAGCCTCACCGGCGGTGCCGGCCTCCCCCGTCCCCCTGATCGAGCTCGACCGCGCCTGTGTCATCCGCGGCCAGGTCCGGGTCCTGCACGATCTCAGCCTGCGCATCGAACAGGGCCAGCACACCGCGTTGCTCGGCCCCAATGGCTGCGGCAAGTCGTCCTTCATCAAACTGATCACCCGCGAGCTGTACCCGCTGGCGCACGGTGATGGCACGGTGGCGGTGCGCGTGCTCGGCCAGAACCGCTGGCAGGTGGACCGGCTGCGCTCGCAGCTGGGCATCGTCACCGGCGACCTGAGCAGCAACCTTTCCGACATGCCCGGGCTGACCGTGGAAGAGGCGGTGCTGACCGGCTTCTTCGCCAGCTTCGTGGTGCCGGCCTTCCGCGAGGTGAGCCCGGAGATGCGCGAGCGCGCCCGTGAAACCCTGGCCATGACCGGTGCCCTGCCGCTGCTGCAGCGCGGCTATGCCGAACTCTCGGCCGGGGAAACCCGGCGCGTGCTGATCGCCCGGGCGCTGGTGAACCGCCCGCAGGCCCTGCTGCTGGATGAACCCTCCACCGGGCTGGACCTGATCGCGCGCGAGCAGCTGATCGCCACCATGCGCGAGCTCGCCCGCCAGGGCATCACCCTGGTGCTGGTCACTCATCACATCGAGGAGATCATCCCTGAGATCGAGCGGGTGGTGATGCTGCGCGGCGGCAAGATTCTCGCTGACGGCCCGCGCGCGGAGCTGCTGCGCGATGCACCGTTGTCCGAGCTGTTCGGCGGCCCGATCCGGGTGGTGGATCAGGCCGGCCGATTGAGTGCGTTCGCGGGTTAGGTCACGCAGCCTAGAACCTCACCGCCACCGCACGCGATTCGATCGGTGCCATCCGGCTCTGGTCCTGCAACTGCAGGTCGCGCACTTCGAACGGGGCGGCATAGCCACTCGGCAACGCCACGCTGGCGAACGGCAGGCGCAGCTCACCCGCCCCTGCCGTCGCGAACCACGCCGCACTGTGTGCCTGCGCGACGGGCCGCAGCGTCCCGTCCGGGCCGGTGGCATACAGCGTACCGCGCGCCTCGTAGCGGCCGGGCGCACCGATCTGCAACGGCAGGCGCACCTCGCGGCGGCTGGCATCCGCCTCGACCTGGCCCTGGAAGCGCGCCGTCGGCTGCGCCACCGCAAACGCCACCTTGGCATCGCGCTGCACGCCGTCGGCACTGACGAACGCCTGCAGCTCCCACAGCCCCTGCGCCGTGCCGATGTCCTGCGGCACCGTCACCTGGGCACGTAGACCGTCTTTGGCGGCGACCAGCGGCACCGGCCAGCTGCGGCCATCCGGCGCCACCAGCAGGGCCTCGCCCACGGCCGGCAGCGGCCGCGTACTGGCACGGGCGGGCCGTGCCGCAGCCGCGCCACCGTCGTTGACCAGACGCGCGCTCAGCGCCAGCGTGCCCCCGGCGAGCACCCGTTCGCTGCTCGCCTGCAGCTGCAGGGCGATCGGGCTGTTGGGTTCCAGCACCTGCACCACGTAGCGGCCCTGGGCCTGTGTGCTCTGCAGCCGGTAGCTGCCGACCGCCGATGTGGTGCCCGTGCGGACCATGGCCGTGCCCGTGCCGACCGACATCCCGGCCGCGCGCAGTTGCTGCTCATCGACCACCTGGGCCACCGCCAGCGCACCGGCCGGGTCACGCACCTGCCATTGGGTGGTATCCAGCGCACGCGCGCCCTGCACCGGACTGAGCTGGATCACCGCGTCGGGCGCGGTCAGCGGCAAGGCCAGGCCCTGCTGCAGCGCCGGCGCGTCCACCATCTCCCAGTAGCTGCGGCTGCTGGCCATGAAGGCCGGCGCAGCGGCCAGTGCCTGGGCGGGATCCAGCGCCCACGCAAAGCTCAGCGGTGCCCGCTCCACCGGTCCGGCCGGCAGGGGCGCACGCTCCACCGCACGCGGGACCTGGTCGCTGGCGCGGGCGGCCAGCAACGGTTGTGCCGCCTGCAATGGCAAGGCTGCCAGGGCGGCGAGCAGGGCCACCGCGATCGTCGTCTGTCGCATCATCGGGAGGCTCCTCACAGGGTCAGGTCGTTGCGCAGGATCGTGCCCAGGCCGAAGCACTCGCGCCGGCTCTGGTTGTGGCTGAGCGGCTCGGCGCCCCGGGTGCGCTGCGTGTCGGTGAACCAGGTCGTACCGGCCGCCTTCTGGCTGCTGCACTCCAGGAAGCCATCCGAGCAGCTGTTCAACCAGTTCTGGGTGAACTCCAGGCCCACGTTCTGCGCATAGCCACCGCAGTAGCTGTTGCTGTCCCACACCGCCGATTCCACATCCGAGCCGACCACCGCGCGGAACGGCTTGGGCAACGCAGGGCGGCCGGCGGTGCCGTACAGGTTCTGCGCGTTGTAGGTGGCCATGTGGCCCACCTGCTGCTGCCGCACGGCATCGCTCTTGTAGCCCAGCAGCCAGCCCACCGAAGTTTCGAACACGTTGCCGTTGAGCACCGCGTCGGCGAGTGGCGTGCCGGCCGAGGACGGCGCCAGCGCAGTGACCTTGCTGACCGTCTGGATGATCTTCGGATAGCGGCTGTCATACGTGGGGTTGGAGAGGATCCAGCGCACCACGTTGCCGCCGTTGGAATGGGTGATCACCACCAGTTTGGTGATGCCCTTGCTGTTGATGAAGGTGGTCAGCTGCCCGGCCAGGCAACCCGCCGCCTCGGGCGTCCACATGTACTGTTCGAAATCACAGTTGATGACCGTGTAGTTGCTGCTGTTGGGCAGCCCCTGGCGCACGGTGTCGATGATGCCCGGCTGCCAGTAGTCCGTACGTGCGTCGGTCTGCTTGCCGGTGCCGTGCACGAACGCCACGCCCACCACATCGGCCGCGTGCGTGGTGCCGCACGCCAGCATCAGACCCAAGGGCGAGACCGCCACCCCACCTTCCCGCGTTGCTTCGCATCCGCTGTCTCCTTGCAGGTGATCCCCCTGATGACGGCGCTGCCGCGTTGCCATGGGGTGCATATATCCATGGAGATATGACGATCGATGGCGCCTGCGATGACGCTATGTCGTGCGACCCATGAAATCCGTGAACCAGTCGCGGGTTTCCGTCATCCGGGGCACGGCCATGCCGGATCTGGCCGGATGACGAACGGCCGCTGTCGTTGCCAGAGGAAGCTGCGATCATGCGGCTCCCCCTCTCCGAGACCTGCCGATGTCGTCGTCCCTGCGCTCTGCTGCCGTTCGCCCGCTGCTGGTGACCGCCCTGCTCGCCGCCCTCGCCGGCTGTTCGTCAACGGCCGCGCCGCGCACCACGGCGGTGGAAGCCTCGGTCACCACCAAGGCGGTCGGCTACCTGCAGAGCACGGCCGTGCCGGACAGCCTGGCACTGGTACCGGCACCGCCGGCCGCCGGTTCGGCCAGCTTCGCACTGGACGAACAGGTCAGCCGTGAAGCCCGTGCCCTGCGCGGCAGCCCGCGCTTCGAACAGGCCCACCGCGACGCCGAACTCGCCTTCCCGGCCGGTGCCAACCAGTTCTCGTGCGCGATCGATGTCGACGTGGATGCGGTGAAGACGCCGGCCCTGTACCGCCTGCTCGAACGCAGCCGGATCGATGCCAGCGCGGCCACCCGCACGGCGAAGAAGCACTACCAGCGCGCGCGGCCGTTCATGGTCAACAACGAACCGACCTGTTCGCCGGAAGACGAGCAGGACCTGCGCGGCAACGGCTCCTATCCGTCCGGCCACACCTCGATCGGCTGGGCCTGGGCCCTGATCCTCTCGGAGATCGCCCCGGACCGCGCCGATGCGATCCAGGCACGCGGCCGCAACTACGGCGAGAGCCGCCTGGTCTGCAACGTGCATTGGCAGAGCGACATTCTGGAAGGCCGTTTCATGGGCGCTGCTGCTGTGGCACGCCTGCATGACAATGCCGCCTTCAACAGCGACCTGCTGGCTGCACGCAAGGAAATCGTGGCGGCACGCAAGGCGGGGCTGCATTCGGCACGGGATTGCGCGACTGAAGAAGCGGTGTTGAAGGTGCGGCCGGCCAGCGCGCTGTAAGACACCGCGTGTCGGTGGAGTTGCGTTGCTGGTAGTGCCGGCCGCTGGCCGGCTCCTCACGACGCCGATCGACAGGCAGCAGAGCTGTAACGCGATTGGGGCAGCCGACCAACGGTCGGCTCTACCTCGCAGGACGAAAAACGGCGCGGATTTCTCCGCGCCGTTTTCGTTTCAGGGGCGTGCCCACCAACGGTGGGCACCTACCGCATGTCGTGGATCAGAACTTCGCGGTGAACTCCAGACCGAACGTACGCGGCTCGTTGAGGAAGCCGGTCAGGTTGTTGAAGTCGATTGCGCCCACCACGCGGACCTGGTCGGTCAGGTTGCGGCCGTACACGGCCACGTCGTACTGGCCGTAATCCCAGTTGTAGCCCAGGCGCAGGCCACCTTCCAGCGAGGAGCGGCTGCGGAACTCCGGCGACTCGTACAGGAAGAAGTTCACTTCGCTGCGGTAGGCCCAGTCGGTGTAGACGTAGAACTCGCTGGCATCGTTGACCGGGAAGCCGGCGCGCAACGTCAGGTTGTGGATCCACTTCGGCGCCTGCGGCAGCGGGTTGCCGTTGACCAGTGCGTAAGTGCCGCCATCGATGACCGTGGTCGGGTCGGTGATGGTGCAGCCGCCGCCACAGATCGCCACCGCCAGATCCTTGTCCTTGATCTCGGTGTCGTTGTAGCTGCTGCCCAGGGTCAGCAGCACGTGGTCGGTCAGGTAGGCTTCGAAGTCGAGCTCGGCGCCCTGGCCGAGGGTCTTGTCGGCATTGAGCAGGGTCGCGGTGTTGTTGGTGCCACCCACGGCGATCAGCTGCTGGCCATCAACGTTGTAGCGGAACACGTTGAAGCCCAGGCGCGCGCGACGATCGAACAGGTCGGCCTTGATGCCGGCCTCGTACGAGATCACCTTCTCCGAATCCGCCTGCGAGACGCCACCAAAGGCCAGGCGGCCCTGGATCGACGGCGCGCGGAAGCCCTTGGCCACGCGGGCATACGCGTTGAGGTTGTCGGTGATCTGGTAGACGCCGCTCAGGTCCCAGCTGACGTCGTTGACGTCGGTCCTGGCGATGTACGGGCCGCTGACCGGGGTGCCGAACGGCACGGCCTGCAGCACGCTGGCGCTGAAGTCCTTCTTGTCCTGCGTGTAGCGCACGCCACCGCGCAGCTTGAAGCGCTCGGTCACGTCAAAATCGCCGGAGGCGAACGCGGCCCACGCCTTGTTGCGCTGCTGCTGCACGGCGTGACCAGTCTGCGGATTGCCCGGGGTCAGCGAGTCGTAGTTGAAGCTGTCGATGGTGACATCTTCATCGAAGTAGAACACGCCGGCCTGCCAGTCGAAGCGGCCCCACTCATTGGATTCCACGCGGAATTCCTGGGTCCACTGGCGGTGGTGCGGCAGGCCATCGGCCGATTCGGAGGCGAACGGGATGTTGCCCGGGCCGTAGTTGCCGGCGCCCAGGAAGCTGGCACCGTAGCCGCCGTCGATGTCGCCGTGGTTCAGCGATTCGGCGGTCTCGTAACCGGTGATCGAGTGCAGCGTCACGCGGCCCAGATCCCACTTCAGGCGCGCGCTGCCGCCCCAGGTTTCCAGGTCGGAGAAGTTCTGGCCATCGGTGGAGACTTCATCGCGGTCGAAGTTCTCGACCAGCTGGTTGGTGCCCGGCTTGAGGATGTTGGCGCGGAACAGGCGCGCGGTGCCGTTGAGCTTGCGCTTGTGCAGGTTGAACAGTGCTTCGACATCGTCGCCTTCGTACAGGAACTGCACGCGGGCGGCGGCTTCGTCATAGCCCTCGAAGCCCTGCGCCGGGGCGCCCTGGCGGGTGTTGGTGACCCAGTCGTCGCGGCGCTGGTACAGCGCGGACACGCGCGCCGACCAGCGGTCGGTCAACGGGCCGCCGTAGGCGCCCTGCGTGTTCCAGGTGTTGTAGCTGCCGTAGGCGACCTTGATGTAGCCGTCGGCATCCTGCGAGGGACGCGCCGAATCGAATTTCACCACGCCGGCCGGGGTGTTGCGGCCGAACAGCGTGCCCTGCGGGCCGCGCAGCACTTCCACACCGGCCAGGTCGAACAGCGGGAAGCCCTTCAGCAGCGGGCTTTCCTGCACCACATCGTCATACACCAGCGAGACCGGCTGCGAGGCATTGAGGTCGAAATCGGTGTTGCCCAGGCCGCGGATGTAGAACCGCGGGAAGGCACGACCGTAGGACGATTCAATGTTCAGGCTGGGCACACGCGCCGACAGGAAGCGGATGTCATCGCCGGCCGAACCGAGCACGTCGAGCTTTTCACCCTGGATGGCCGAGATCGAGACCGGCACGTCCTTGGCGTTTTCGACGCGGCGTTGCGCCGTGACCTGCAGCGTATCGAGGGCGACCGGATCCTTGGCGGCGGGGGCGTCCTGGGCTGCGGCCGTCAATGGCAGCAGGGCGGCAAGGGCGACAACGAGCGGGTGCACGGACGGGAAACGGCCGTGGGCAGTGCGGTTCGGGAACATGGCGTTTAGGCTGTGTTGGGAGGGGTGGTGGACCGGCGCTACCAGACAATTGTTGCAGTACAGCAACAGAGCCGCAAACAACCGCTATTCATTACGCCCTGCCGGGCACGCGCGTTGTGACGGCCGTCGCGGCCTGACCTCCCCGGTCATGGCCTGAATGCCCTGCCCGACTGTTCTGCCGGGCGCGCCATCGCTTCGGTATGCTGGCGCCCCTTGATGCCCATTCAGTTGCCACGCCGATGACTTCACTGCGCCGTACCCGCCTGACGCTGTCCGTTGCCCTGCTCGGCCTGCTGGCCGGTTGCGGCGGTGACCCCGTGCGCCCGACCCCGCCGCCGGCGGCTGTGCCGGTGACCCCGGCCAAGCCGGTCAAGATCGGCATCGCGCTGGGCGGCGGCGCGGCCAAGGGCTTTGCGCATATCGGCGTAATCAAGATGCTGGAGGCCAACGGCTTCGAACCGGTGGTGGTGTCCGGCACCAGCGCCGGCAGCGTGGTCGGCGCGCTGTATGCCAGCGGCATGGACGCGTTCCAGATGCAGTCCAAGGCGGTGGCCCTGGATGAAGCCAGCATCCGCGACGTGCGCCTGTTCTCCGGCGGCCTGGTCCAAGGCCAGAAGCTGCAGGACTACGTCAACGCACAGGTCGACAACCGTCCCGCCGAAAAGCTGAGCAAGCCCTTCGCCGCGGTCGCCACCCAGTTGGAAACCGGCGAGCGCACCGTGTTCGTGCGTGGCAACGTCGGCCAGGCCGTGCGCGCCTCCAGCAGCATCCCCGGTGTGTTCGAGCCGGTGAAGATCGGCAAGTACAACTACATCGACGGCGGCGTGGTCAGCCCGGTGCCGGTGGATGCGGCGCGCCAGCTCGGCGCGGACATCGTGATCGCCGTGGACATCTCCAGCAAGGCCAGCGGCAAGGCGCCGACCGGCATGCTCGGCATCGTCAACCAATCGATCTCGATCATGGGCCAGCGTCTGGGCGAGCAGGAACTGGCGCGCGCGGACGTGATCATCCGGCCGAAGGTGCTGGACATCGGCGCCGCCGATTTCGGCCAGCGCAACAACGCGATCCTGGAAGGCGAGAAGGCCGCGATGGCGGCGATGCCGCAGATCCGCGCCAAGGTCCAGCAACTGCAGAAGGCGCGTGCGGCCGCGCTGGCCCCGCCCCCGCCGCCCAAGTGCGATGAGCCCTCGCGCGTGGGCAAGCTGATGGGGCGCAAGGAAAAGTGCGAGGGCTGAAGCCCCGCCACCGGTAGAGCCGACCGTTGGTCGGCTGCTCCTGGCTCTGGTCTCCACGAAGCCGACCAACGGTCGGCTCTACCGTGCGGTCGCGAGGGCGATCCGCGTCATTCCAACTGCGACAACGGCAGCGCGCGGAAATCCTTCACCGTGCGCAGCACGAAGCTGGAATTGACGTCGGCCACGCCGGCGGCATTGAGCAGCTTGTCGAGCAGGAAGCTGGAAAAGTGCTCCAGGTCGCGCACGTAGATGTGCAGCAGGTAATCCATGTCGCCGGTGAGCGCATGGCAGGCCACCACCTCATCCCAGTTCAGCACGCTGTCGGCGAACACGCCGATGGCGTGCTGGTCGTGCTTCTCCAGCTGCACCCGGACGAAGGCCTGCAGGCCCAGGCCAATCTGGCGCGGCTCCAGGCGGGCGCCATAGCCGGCGATCACGCCCTCGCTTTCCAGCCGCTGGACGCGCCGCAGGCAGGCCGACGGAGACAGATTTACCCGTGCGGCCAACTCGGCGTTGGTCGCGCGGCCGTGTTGCTGGATTTCGGCCAGCAAGCGCAGATCCGTGCGGTCGAACTGGGTATCTCCGGCCATTGCTGCCCCGCAACATGAGGTGGACGCAATGATCTTGCGCCAGAAGCCCATATCCGCGCAACTTTGCAAACCTCTTGCGCGTGCCCTGCCCTAGCATCGACAGATGACTTCCCAGGAGACCACCACGATGGAAACCGCCACCGCCCCCCGCCGCGTCGAACACCAGCAGACCGACAAGGGATACGTGCCGGTCTATACCACCGCCATCGTGGAACAGCCCTGGGACAGCTACACCGCCGACGACCACGCCACCTGGAGCACGCTGTACCAGCGCCAGCGTGCGCTGCTGGAAGGCCGCGCCAGCAAGGAGTTCCTGCATGCGCAGGACGAGATGGGCATGAGCGCGCACATGATCCCGCGCTTCGACCAGCTCAATGAGGTGCTCGGCGCCGCCACCGGCTGGACCCTGGTGGGTGTGGAGGGGCTGCTGCCGGAACTGGATTTCTTCGACCACCTGGCCAACCGCCGTTTCCCGGTCACCTGGTGGATCCGCCGCCCGGACCAGATCGACTACATCGCCGAGCCGGACATGTTCCATGACCTGTTCGGGCACGTGCCGCTGCTGATGAATCCGGTGTTCGCCGATTACATGGCCGCTTACGGCCGCGGCGGCGTCAAGGCGCATGCCATCGGCCCGGAGGCGCTGCAGCACCTCACCCGCCTGTACTGGTACACGGTGGAATTCGGGCTGATCAACACCGATGAGGGCCTGCGCATCTACGGCGCCGGCATCGTGTCGTCCAAGGGCGAATCGCTGTACTCGCTGGAGTCGGCGGCGCCGAACCGGATCGGCTTCGATCTGGAGCGGATCATGCGCACCCGCTACCGCATCGACACCTTCCAGAAAACCTACTTCGTCATCGACAGCTTCGAGCAGTTGATGGCCGCGACCGCGCCGGACTTCACCCCGATCTATGCCGCGCTGGAAGCCAAGGACCATCTGCCCGCCGGTGAGGTGCAGGCCGGCGACACGGTGTTCCAGAAGGGCACCGGCGAAGGCTGGGAAGACGGCGGCGACGTGTGATCGGTAGAGCCGACCGTTGTGTGATCGGTAGAGCCGACCGTTGTGTGATCGGTAGAGCCGACCGTTGTGCGATCGGTAGAGCCGACCGTTGGTCGGCTGCCGTTCGAGCCACGATGCGGCGGATGCCGTGGAGCTGGAGCAGCCGACCAACGGTCGGCTCTACCGGGGATACGCCAGCAGCACCACCAGATCCATCTCCCCCACCTGCTGCAGCGCATGCGAACTGCCCGTTCGCGTCAGCAGCGCATCCCCCGCCGCCACGTCGTACTGCTTCCCATCCAGCACGTAGCTGCCCTGCCCGCTGACGATGTAGTAGATCTCGTCTTTGTGCTGGGGGTGCAGGCCGATGCCGGCCCCCTTGTGCAGCACGCGCTTGCGAAGCACGAACGGCAGGTCGGTGTCTTCGGCGAAAAACGGATACGCCGTGGTCGGCCCCGCTCCACCATGCGGGCCGGGCTGGGTCACCGCGATGTCACGCTCGTGGACCACGCGCGAGGGTTTGGCGGCCTCACCGCCCTGCCCCGCACTGCGCACCTCGCAGTCGATATCGCGCTTCAGCGCCGACGTGAGGTCAGGCTGCAACGCCACCCAGTCGCGCATCACCAGGCACGCCACCGCCGTCGCACCGGCCACGCTGAAGTGCGTGCCATCGGCCTTGTTCTGCTCGGGCACGAACATGAAATACGGCTTGGCGCCCTGTTCGCCCAGCCCGCGGATCCAGCGCGTGGAACTGTCGTTGAGATCGATCAGCGCGACCTGCTCGCGGGTCGCCAGCGCTTTCACCGCCTGGGTGTACACACCGTGCGTGTCCAGCAGCGAACCGAAGTCGTACAGCAGCCGCGCCACCGGGGTGATCAGCACCGGCGTGGCGCCCTTGTCGCGGGCCAGCTGCACGTAGCGCATCAGGAACTGCGGGTACGCCGTAGCGGGATCGGTATAGCGGGTGGGATCTTCGAACTTGGCATCGTTGTGGCCGAACTGGATCAGCAGCACGTCCCCGCGCTGGAGCTCGGCGGCGATCGCATCCAGGCGCTTCTCATCGATGAAGCTGCGCGTGCTGCGGCCGCCCTTGGCGTGGTTGCGGACCTCCCACACAGCGGGATCGAGATAGCTCTGCAGGGCCTGGCCCCAGCCGGCCTGTGGCGCGCGCTCCGGGCCGTACGCGGCGGCGGTGGAATCCCCGGCAATGAAGATGCGGTGTGGGGCACACAGCGCGCTGGGGGCCGCGAGGAGGAACGACAGGGACAACAGCAAACGCAGCATGGTCATGCTCCTGGGTGGAGAGCTGCCGGCCAGCGGCCGGCACTACCGGCGTGCATCTGGTGGAAAGCCCCCTGAGTCAGGGGGCGACCGCGAAGCGGTGGGGGTCTGGATGCAACGATTGCTCGGGGCCCACGATCTGCAGCGCAGATCGTGGGAGCGCCAGCTCATAGCAATGGTGTTACCGGGCGAGCCAGCCGCCATCAACCGGCAGGACCGCGCCGTTGACGTAGTCCGAGGCGCTGGAGGCCAGGAACACGGCGGTGCCGCCGAGGTCTTCCGGGGTGCCCCAGCGCGCGGCCGGGATGCGATCGAGGATGGATTTGTTGCGGTCCTCGTCGGCGCGCAGCGCGGCGGTGTTGTCGGTCGCCATGTAGCCCGGGGCGATCGCGTTGACGTTGATGCCCTTGCTGGCCCATTCGTTGGCGAGCAGACGGGTGATGCCGGCGATGCCGCTCTTGCTGGCCGTGTACGACGGCACGCGGATACCGCCCTGGAAGGACAGCATCGAGGCGATGTTGATGATCTTGCCGCGGCCCTGGGCGATGAAATGCTTGCCGGCGGCCTGCGAGATGAAGAACGCGGACTTGATGTTGACGTTCATCACGTCGTCCCAGTCCTGCTCGCTGAACTCCACGGCATCGGCGCGGCGGATCAGGCCGGCGTTGTTGACCAGGATATCCAGGCCGCCCAGGCCTTCGATGGTTTCGCGGATGACGCGCTCGACCGGCTCGATGCTGATCAGGTTTGCTTCGATCGCCAGGCAGCGGCGGCCCAGCGCGGTGATCTTGGCGATGGTCTCGGTGGGCGGCGCGATGCCGGCCACGGCGACGTCGGCACCGGCCTGCGCCAATGCGACCGCGATGCCCTGGCCCAGGCCGGTGTTGCCACCGGTGACGAGGGCGACCTTGCCTTCCAGACTGAACGGATTAGCCATTGCGTATGTAGTCCTTGTCCAATGCGTAACAGACGCCGCCGGCGCGATGCCGGCGGCGCGTCGGGGTCACTTGAGCTGGCAGATGTCCAGCACGTGCATGTCGGTGTAATCCAGGTTCTCGCCGCCCATCGCCCAGATGAAGGCGTAATTGCTGGTGCCGGCGCCCATGTGGATGGACCACGGCGGCGACACGACGGCTTCGTTGTTCTGGATGACGATGTGACGCTGCGCGTCCGGCTCGCCCATGAAGTGGTACACGCGGTCGTTCTGACCCAGATCGAAGTAGAAATACACTTCGCTGCGGCGGTCATGCAGGTGCGGCGGCATGGTGTTCCAGACGCTGCCCGGCTTGAGCACGGTCAGGCCCAGCAGCAGCTGCGAGGACTGGCAGGTGGCCGGCACGATGTACTGGTAGATGGTGCGCTCGTTGCTGGTTTCCAGCGCGCCACGGTCCAGGGCCACGGCGTCCTTGATCGACAGCGCCTTGGTCTCGAAGCGCGCGTGCGCCGGGGTCGAGGCCAGGTAGAACTGCGCCGGGTTGGCGGCGTCATCGGAGGCGAACACCACGTCTTCGCTGCCCATGGCCACGTACAGGCCATCCTTCGGGCCCAGCGTGAACACGGTGCCGTCCACGGTGATGGTACCGCTGCCGGCGCCGACGTTGATCACGCCCAGCTCGCGGCGTTCCAGGAAGGCATGGCCGGCGGCCGAGGCCGGTTCGGTCTGCTTGGGCAGCGAGACCGGGCCGTTGACCGGGGCCGCACCGCCGAGCACGAAGCGCTCGTAGTGGGTGTACTTCAGGGTCACCGCATCGGCGTTGAACAGACCGTCGAGCAGGTACAGGTCGCGCAGGTCGTCATTGCTGGCGCCCTTGATGGCGTCGGGATGGGTGGCGTAATGGGTCTTGCAGTACATGGCGTCTCCAGAGCAGGGGTGGGGCGATGCGTCGGCCCCGGCACGATTTCAGGTGATTGTAGCCAGTTGGTAAACCGGTGTCATTTTGCAGCGCACGATAGGTCGGGTGGCCCGCAGACGGGGTCGGGACGGGAGGCGACAGGACAGGGGGAGGCGCCGAGGATTGACGCCCGGGGCGTCAATCCTCGGGGGGCTGACAGGAGTCGCGCACGATCAGGTGCGGGCGCACGCTGGCGTGCTGCATCACCGCCTGGCCGTCGGGCTGGATCAGCATCGCGGCCGCTGTGCGGCCGGTGTCGCGGGTGTGGCGCCGCACCGAGGTCAGCGACGGCCACAGGCGCGAGGCCAGCGGGCTGTCGTCGTAGCCGATGATCGAGAGCTGGCGTGGGATGTTGATGCCCGCGCGCAGCGCGACCTTGTAGATACCGGCGGCCATTTCATCGTTACCGGTGAAGATGGCGGTCGGGCGCTGCTTGCCCAGCAGCAGCTTTTCGGCGGCGGCCACGCCCGATTCGAAGGTATAGCCGGCCTCGACGATGCGCGCCGGGGGCAGCTCGATGCCGCGCTTGGCGAGGGCATCGATGAAGCCGGCGGTGCGTTCGTGCGCCGAGCGGTAGGCACTCGGGCCGGTGACCAGGGCGATATCGCGGTGGCCCAGCGAGAGCAGGTAATCGGCCGCTTCGGCGGCACCGTCGCGGTCGTGGGTGACCACCATCTGCGAGGTTTCGTCCAGCGGCAGCGAGGCGATCCGGGTGAAGCGGCAGCCGATCTCATCGAGCATGTCCACCAGCGCCTGGTCTTCGGAGGCACGTGGCACCAGGATCACGCCGTGCAGCTTCTGCTGCTGGACGAAGCGGCGCACGCCGTCGATGTAGCCGGGGCTACGCGAATCGCAGGGATGCACGACCAGTTCGAAACTGGAGCCGCGCAGCGCATCCAGCGCGCCGTACTGCATGTCCACGATGTACTGGGCGGTCGGGTTGTCGTAGACCATGCCGATCAGGAACGAGCGGCGGAATGCCAGCCCGCGGGCCAGCGGGTCCGGCGTGTAACCGACCTCGCGCATCAGTGCCTCAACCTTCTCGCGCGTGTCCTTACGCACCAGCGGCGAGTTGTTGATGATGCGCGAGACGGTCTTCTTCGATACCCCGGAAAGACGCGCGATGTCGTTGATCGTGGCGGCCTTGCCTTTGGTCAATCCGTGCGGCGACGGATCGGTTTTGCTGCGCAATGACATGTCGTTCAAACCGGGGATGAGTCAAGGGATTCTAGCGGGGAGCTCAATCGAGGGCGCGGTAGCGGAAATTCCGGAACTCGACCTTGCCGTCGCCGGCAGCATAGATCGCCGGCTTCAGGGCCAGGAACTTGCCCGCCACATTGTGATGGTAGCCGGAGACTTCCATCTGAACCGGGTACTTCTGCCAGGTTTTGCCGTCGGTGCTGGAGTGGATGGTGACGATATGGCGGTTGTTGGTCACCCGCAGCCACAGCGTGCCGCCGGTGGCGCTGGGGGCCAGCCGGGTGGGGCGCTCCTCGCCGTAGCGGTGCATGATGAACTTCTCGCCGTTGCTGCCCACGCCCACATACAGGCGGTCGCTGTAGTAGAGCAGGGCCCCGCCCACCGCGCCCGGGGCGATCTCCATCTCGACCTCGAACTGGTAGGCCTTGTCGCCGGCGATGGCGGTCAGCGGCGAGCTGTCGCGCGGGGTGCTGCCCTTGCCCTGCAGCACCATGCCCTTGCCGGTGAAGGCCAGGCGCTTGTACTCGTCCTGGGCCGGGTTGAAGAACGACCACTGCGCACCGAGCGTGCTGCCGCGGAAATCGTCGGACAACGCCATGCCGTGCTGGCCGACCGAGGTACCCGACGGCTTGGCGAGCGGCTGGCCGAGGTCGCCGCCCTTGGCCACGAACCAGCCATCGGCGGTCCATTCGATCGGCTCCAGCAGCGCCTGGCGGCCCAGCGTCCAGTACCCGTTTTCGTAGCCGTGATACATCATCCACCAGCGCCCGTCGGTGCCTTCAATCACCGTGGCATGGCCGCGCGACCACCACGGCTCGGCCGCCGACTGGGTGCGCATGATCGGGTTGTTCGGGGCGTTCACCCACGGGCCGTGGATCGAGCGCGAGCGCGCGGTGATCACCATGTGCCCGGTCGGCGGGCCGGCAGTGCCGCCCACGGCGGTGGTCATGTAGTACCAGCCATCGCGGAAGTTGATCTTCGGGCCTTCTTGGGCATAGGCCTCCACGTCCCAGCTTTCCGGGTACTTCCAGCCGTCGTAGACGTGCTTGGGCGTGCCGACCACGCTCAGGCCGTCATCGGCCAGCTGCACGTAGTCGCCACCGCTGAGGAACAGATAGCGCTTGCCGTCTTCGCCCACCGCATGGCCGGGATCGATGTAGCTGCCCAGGCCGATATCGATGGGCTCGCTCCACGGGCCCTTGATGCTGTCGGCCCAGACCACGAAGTTGCTGCGGGTCTCGCCGGTGCGGGCCGGGAAATAGATGTAATAGCGGCTGCCGTGCTTGACGATGTCCGGCGCCCAGATCGCACCGACGTTCTTGGTGATCGCGTGGCCCAGCGGCTGCCAGTTGACCAGATCGCGCGAGTGCCAGATCGGCAGGCCGGGGTAGGCATCGAACGAGGACAAGGTGAGGTAGTAGTCCTCCCCATCCTTGAGCACGGAAGGATCCGGGCGATCACCGGCGAACACCGGGTTGAGGAAGGTGCCATTGCCCAGATCGGCCTGGCGCTGGTTCTCGATCCCGCGCTTCCAGGCGGTGGCCGGCTCGGCGGCGTGACCGGCGCCGGCCAGCAGCAGGCAGGCGGTGGCGAAGCTCGCCAGGGTCTTCCTCAGGTGCATCGTCTTTCTCCCTTGAACGTATCGTGGGCCGGCCGCGCTCAGCGCGCCCCGGGCCCGGCAAGACGCTGTTGCCAGCGTGGGTACTCGGTGGTGATCAGGGCCTGCGGCCAGGTGCCGTACCAGTGATAGCCGGTGCGGCGCTCGCGCGGGATGTCGTTGAACGTGGCGACGCGTTCGCCCTCGCGGTTGGCCAGCAGCACGCCACTGTCGTGCAGGTCGTGGAAGCGGCCCCACAGCAGCGGCGCGCCCGGATCGGCGACCAGGCGGCGGTCGACCGTGGTGCGATGGAACTGGAACTGCGCGGGGGTGGTTTCGAAGGTCTCCAGCCGCCACCCGGTCAACGCATGCGCCTGGAACCACGCCATCGCGGCGTGGACCGAGGCGACCACCTCCGGCGCGGGATCGGGGATCGACATCAGGTAGCGGACCACGCCGACACTCTCGTCGGTGACCAGCGCCGGCAGCTCGAACTTCCGGCCCTGCGCGGGCAGCAAGGTGGTGCGGTCGTACTGCCCGGCCCAGATCGTCGGCACGCCGTCCTGGCGCACCTGCAGGCGCAGCAGGCAGGCATCGCCGGCGGTCACGGCCGCGTCCACGCGGGCACGCTGACCGGCAGTGATGAAGCCGAACGCCGGCTCGCGCTGGATGCGCCGCAGCGTGGTCAACACACCGCTGGTGACATCGTCGGCGAAGGTGATGTGGCCGTGGTACGACGTGCGCGAGGGCACCGAATGCGGCCAGCCACCACAGCCGGGGATCTGCTCGGCGAGGATGAAGTCCAGCCCGCGCACCGCCGCGTCGCGGTAGCGGGCATCGCCGCTGCGCGCGAAGGCGTCGGCCAGGTAGCTGACCTGGGTGTAGATGTTGCGGTTGTCGAAGCTGCCGCCGGGCGTGGCCTGGTCGGCCAGCACCTGTGCCCTGGCGGCATCATCGAGGATCCGCTGCGGATCCTGGTTGACCGCCCAGCCCCCACCACGCCGCTGCAGCACGACCAGGTTGTCGGCGATCTGCCGGTACTGATCAGGGGAGTAGCGCGGGTAGTCCGTGCCATGCCCGCTCTGCCAATGGTGGATGCCGTCCTGGAAGCCGCGCAGCGGGATGTCCTGGCCCTGCGCCATGACGGCGCAGGGCAGGGCGATCCACAGCAGGGCTGCCAGCCGCCGCACGCTTACGCGCGCAGCAGGGCAGGCAGCCACAGCGACATTTCCGGGAAGAAGGTGACGATCAACAGCACGCCCAGCGCGGCGAACCAGAACGGCCAGATCGAGCGCATGCTCTCACCGACGCTGATCTTGCCGATCGCGGTCCCGATGAACAGCACCGAGCCCACCGGCGGCGTCACCAGGCCCAGGCCACCGGTCAGCACCAGCACCAGGCCGAAGTGGATCGGATCGATGCCGTAGGCCTTGGCCACCGGCAGGAAGATCGGCGTGCAGATCAGGATCATCGGCGCCAGGTCCATGAAGGTGCCCAGCAGCAACAGCATGATCACGATCATCAGCAGCACCATGAACTGGCTGTGCGCGAACGACTGCAGGAAGTTGACCGCGGCCGAGGGCACTTCGAGATAGGCCAGCAGCCAGCCGAACACGGCGGCCGTGGCGATCACGAACAGGATCACACCGGTGCTGCGCGCGGCATGGGTGACCGTGCCGAGGAACTCGCGCCAGTCGAGCTGGCGGTACAGCACGGTGGTCACCAGCAGCGCGTAGACCACGGCGATCGCCGCGCTCTCCACCGCGGTGAAGATGCCGGCCCGGATACCGATGAAGATCAGCGCGACCAGGCCCAGGCCAGGCAGCGCCGAGACCAGGCGCAGCAGCACCGCACGCCAGCCCGGGAAGATCTCCACGCCGTAACCGCGGCGGCGTGCCACCAGATAACCGGTGATCATCAGCACGACGGTCATCAGCAGCGCCGGCACGATACCGGCCGCGAACAGATCGGCGATCGACAGGCCACCACCGGCCGCGGCCGAGAACAGGATCAGGTTGTGCGACGGCGGCACCAGCAGCGCGACCAGCGCGGCGGTGATGCTGACGTTGACCGCGAAGTCACGGTCGTAACCGCGCTTGACCATCTGCGGAATCATCGTGCCGCCGACCGCCGAGACATCGGCGATGGCCGAGCCGGACACACCGCCGAAGAACAGCGAGGACAGGATCGAGACCTGGCCCAGGCCACCGCGCATGCGACCGACCAGCGACGAGGCCAGCGAGATCAGACGCTCGGAGATGCCGCCGCGCATCATGATTTCACCGGCGAAGATGAACAAGGGAATGGCGATCAGCGAGGCCGACCCGGTACCGGCGGAGATCTGCTGGACCAGCACCAGCGTCGGCAGATCCAGGTACCACAGCGTGGCCAGGGCGGCGGCGGCCAGCGCGAACGCGACCGGCACACCGAGCAGCAACAGCACCGCGAACACGGTGAAAAGAATGGTAATACCCATGACTCAGCGATCTCCCTCGGCAACGGCATCGGCCGGCCGTACAGCCAGCGCCATCTGGTTCACGGCGAAGATCGCCATCAAGGCGCCACCGATCGACAGGGGCAGGTAGTTGATGCTCTGCGGCAGGTGGGCGCCGGCGGCCTTGATATCCAGGCCGTCCATCAGCAGCACCGCCGCCCACCAGGCGATGACCACGCCGAGCACGGCCACCACCAGCGCGGCGAACACATCGACGGCGCGGCGCAGGCCCGGGCCCATGTGCGCGGCCAGCAGGAAGAAACCGAAGTGGCGGCGGGTATGCACACCGGTGGCCGCACCCAGGCTCATCGCCGTGGCCAGCAGCAGCAGCGTGACCGGCTCGGTCCAGCTGGGCGAATCATTGATCACATAGCGGGCGAACACCTGCCAGCCCTGCACCACCACCAGGCCCAGCAGGGCGATGACGGCAATGTAGATCGCCACGTCGGCGATGATGTTGAGCAGGCGCTGCGGCGCGGTGGGGGTGATGACGGTTTCGGAAGTCGAGTCGGACATCGCGTCGGGGCCTCAGGCGAAGTCGCGGATGCGACGGGTGAGGGCGGCCAGCTCCGGCTGCTGCAGGTAACGCTGCAGGAGCGGATCGGCGGCCTTGCGGAAGGCCGGCATGTCGACCTCGTTGAACTTGATGCCGAAGTCGGCCACGGCCTGGCGGGCGGTGTTTTCCGAGGCATCCCACTGCTCGCGCATCACCTGCACCGATTCACGCGCGGTCTCGATCACCAGGGTACGGTCGGCCGGACTCAGCGCATCGAAGCTCTGGCGCGACATCAGCAGCACGTCCGGTGCATAGGAGTGATCGCTCTGCGACCAGTAGTGCGCGGCCTCGAAATGACGGCTGGAATGGAAGCTGCGCATGTTGTTTTCCGCACCGTCGATCATGTGCGTTTCCATGCCCGAGAAGGTGTCGCCCAGCGACATCGGCGTCGGGTTGGCACCGAGCAGGCGCATCAGCTGGATGAAGATGTCCGAGGACGCCACGCGCAGCTTGAGACCGTGCAGGTCCTTGGGCTCCACGATCGGGTGCTTGGTGTTGTAGAAACAGCGCGCGCCGGAATCGTAGATGGCCAGGCCGACCAGATCGCGCGTTTCAAAGCCCTGCAGGACCGTATCGGCGACGCCGCCGTCGAGCGCGCGGCGCATATGCGCCACCGACTCGAACACATACGGCAGGCACAGGCCCTGGGTCAGCGGAAACGCGTTGTTGAGCGCGCCGGAGTAGACGCGGGTGATATCGATGGCGCCGAAGCGGGCCATGTCGATCGCCTCGGACTCACGGCCCAGCTGGCCGGAGTGATACTGGCGCAGCCGCAGCCGGCCGCCGGTTTTTTCTTCCAGCGTCTTCCCGATCCATTTCACCGCGGTGACGGTGGGGTAGTCGGCGACGTGGACGTCGGTGGCGGTCAACAGCTGCGCACCGGCCGGTGCGGCGTTGGATGACCGCGAACAGGCTGTCAGCGCGGGCGCGGCAAGCGCGCCCAGACTGGTAGCCAGGAAACTTCTGCGAGTGAACATCTGCGCCCTCCCAAGCGTGCTCGCCATGTCCGCGCGGTCAACCGGCGGCGATGGCCTTGCAGGTAATGTCGCCGTAACCGACGAAACGGATCAATGCTTCCTGGCCCACGGCGATGTCGTGGATGCCGGTCGCGTTCCCACTGGCGATCAGATCGCCGGCCTTCAACGGGCGGCCACGCTGCGCCGAGCGGCCCAGGGCGAACGCATAGGCGGTGCGCAGGCCGCCGGGCAGCAGGGTCGCGCCACCGGTGCCGACCACCTGGCCTTCGATGCGGGTTTCCGCACGCAGGTCGGCGTCGTCCAGGCGGGTCCAGTCCGGGATTTCCGGGCCGAGCACCAGGCCGTTGTTGTTGCCGAAGTCCGACACCACCACGCGCGGGCCGAGCTTGTTGATCGTCGCCAGCGGGCTGCTGGCCACCTCAACGCCGATGAACAGCTTGGCGGCCAGCGCCTCGGCTTCTTCCGGGGTCCAGTGCAGCTTGTCCGCCGGGGCGTCTTCCTGCAGCTGGATCACGTACTCGGCCTCGACCGCGCCGAAGCCACCGACGAACACCGGAATCTCGACTGTTCCACCGGTAGCATTCCAGAGCTGACGCGAGAAAATCGGCCCCAGCAGACGGTCGTCGCCGGAGACATCGCGGCGCTCGGCAGCGATGTAGCCGACCTTCCAGCCGACCACCTGGTCGTCCCACAGCGCGATGGCCTGGTCCTGTACCTGATAGGCCGTGACCAGGTCTTCCGGGATGGTTCCCGGGAAATCGGGCAGGGATTGGCCGTGTTGGCGGGCGCTGACGAAGTGCCGGGCGATCTCGCCCAACCCCTGGTCGGGCAGGTCCTGTTTGCCGTGGTCGTTGCTCAAGCGGGTCTCCCGGAAAAATTGTTGCACTGCCAATCGACAGTGGCTGGATGAGCTGTATATGGTAAACCGGTGTCATTGGCAATGTGCAGCGCATCAGAACGGCTGCCGGTCAGGCACGATGCCTGTTCCCCTTGCCCGAAGGACGTACCCGGATGCGCCGCTTCCTCGCGTTGCCCATGCTGACTCTCCTGCTGCTGGTCGGCGGTCTGGCCCACGCGGCCGAGCGTGCCGTACCGGAGACCGAACCGGCCCTCGGCGACCCGGACCGCATCGCGCTCTGGCCCGACGGCCGGGTGCCGGGTGAATCCGGCCCGGCCACCGTGCCCAACGTGATCGAGCGCAGCCGCGATCCGGCGCTGCCGGACCGTTACATCGACAACGTCAGTGCGCCTTACCTGGTGGTGTACCGACCGGCGCGCCCGAATGGCACCGCCCTGCTGGTGGTGCCGGGCGGCGGCTATCAGCGCATCGTGCTCGACAAGGAAGGCACCGCGCTGGTGCCGGCGTTCGTCGAGCAGGGTGGGGTGACCCTGTTCGTGCTGCGTTACCGGCTGCCGGCCGGCCGCAGTGATCGCCAGGCCGCACTGGCCGATGCCCAGCGTGCGATGCGGGTGATCCGCGCCGATGCTGCGCGATGGCAGATTGATCCGCAGCGCATCGGGGTGATGGGCTTCTCGGCCGGCGGGCACGTTGCCGCGCGGTTGAGCAACGGCTTCGATGCACCGGTGTATCCGCACCGCGACGCGATCGATGCGCTCAGCGCACGTCCGGATGTCGCACTGCTGATCTACCCGGTGATCGACATGGGCAGGCATGCGCATACCGGCTCGCGTTCGCGCCTGCTCGGGCCGCATCCGGACAGCACGCTGCAGCAGCAGTTCTCGATGCAGGACCAGGTCCGCGCCGATACCCCGCCGACCTTCCTGGTGCATGCGCAGGACGACAACGTGGTCTCGGTGCACAACAGCCTGGTGTATTACCAGGCGCTGCTGCGCGCCGGCGTCACCACCGAAATGCACCTGTTCCCGTTCGGTGGCCACGGCTTCGGCGTGCGCATCCCGGCCGGTCTGACCGTTGCGCAGTGGCCCGAGCTGGCCCTGCGCTGGATCCCTTCGCGCCACACGGAGCCCGCGCGCCATGAGTGAGTCCCCCGCCGACCTGCAGCGTCGACGCTTTCTGCGCGACAGCGCGCGCTACGCCCTGATGCTGGGTGCCACCAGCCTGCCGCTGATGCCGGCGTTCGCCGGCGCGCCCGGGCCGCGCGATGACGCCTCACCGCTGGCCCGGGTACGCAGTGGCCGGGTGCGCGGACAACGGGAGCAGGGGGTGAATGTGTTCCGCGGCATCCCCTATGGGGCCGACACCGCGCCCCGGCGGTTCCAGCCGGCGCTGCCCGAGATGGCCTGGCGTGGCGTGCGCGATGCGCTGGACTATGGCAACGCCGCCCCGCAGACCGGCAAGGAAGGGCCGGGCAGCGAAGACTGTCTCTACCTCAACGTGTGGACCCCGGCGCTGCGCGACGGCGGCAAGCGGCCGATCGTGTTCTACATCCATGGCGGCGCGTACAACAACGGCTCCGGCAGCGACCCGCTGTACGACGGCAGCGCGTTGTGCCGGCGCGGCGACGTGGTCGTGGTCACGGTCAACCATCGGCTCAACGTGTTCGGCTATCTGTACCTGGCGCAGCTGGGCGATGCGCGCTTCGCCGACTCGGGCAATGTCGGCCAGCTCGACCTGGTCCAGGCGCTGCACTGGGTGCGCCAGCATGCCGCCGAATTCGGGGGCGATGCCGACAACATCACCGTGGTCGGGCAGTCCGGCGGCGGCGCCAAGATCGCCACGCTGATGGCCATGCCGGCCGCGCGCGGTTTGTTCCAGCGCGCCTGGACCATGAGTGGGCAGCAGGTCACCGCGGCCGGCCCGCGGGCGGCCACCCAGCGCGCGCAGATCGCGATGCAGGCGGTAGGCGCGGCCGACGCCGAGGCGCTGCGCACGATGCCGATGGAGGCACTGCTGGCCGCCACCCGTGCGCGCGATCCGTCGCGCGTGGAGAACAGCAGCCTGTATGTCGGGCCGGTGCTCGACGGGCGTTCGTTGTCGGTGCATCCGTTCTGGCCGGAGGCGCCCGCGCAGTCCGCCGGGATTCCAATGGTGATCGGCAACACCCACGATGAGACCCGCGCCTTCCTCGGCAACGACCCGGCCAATTTCGCGCTGACCTGGGAGACGCTGCCGGCCAAGCTGGAAAAAGAGCAGTACGTGGACCTGCTGCCCTCGGTGGTGATCGCCGAGTACCGCCGCCTGTACCCGCACTACACGCCCTCGGAGGTGTTCTTCGCGGCCACCACCGCCGGCCGCTCCTGGCGGGGTGCAGTGGAGGAACTGGAGGCGCGTGCGCGCCAGGGCGCCCCCACCTGGGCCTATCAACTCGATTGGGGCTCGCCGCTGGACGGCGGCAGGTTCGGCGCGTTCCACACGCTGGATATCCCGCTGGTGTTCGATACCACCGATCGCCCCGGCTCACGCACCGGTGACGGCGAAGCGGCGACCCGTGTCGCAGCGACCATGAGCGAGGCGTTGATCGCCTTTGCGCGCCATGGCGATCCGAATCATGGCGCACTGCCCCGCTGGCAGACCTATTCGCTGGCCCGCCGCGAAACGATGCTGTTCGATACCCCCTCGCAGCAGGCCGACGACCCGCGCGGTGGCGAGCGCCGCCTCTATCAGCAGGCCCCCTTCATTCAACGAGGTACGTTCTGATGCGCGCGTCGACCTGGCTGCTGGGCAGCGTGCTGTTCGGCCTGATGAGCGTTGCGCACGCCGCCGTGGATCCGGCGGTGCTGGATCGTCCGGCACCGACCCCGATCCGGGCCAGCAAGATCGTGCTGGTCGGCGATTCCACCACGGCCGTGCAGGGCGGCTGGGGCCCGGCGTTCTGCGCACGGCACGTGACCTCGTTCCTGACCTGCACCAACCTGGCCCGTGGCGGTCGCAGCACGTACAACTACCGCGCCGAAGGCTCGTGGGCGTTGGCCGACGCGGAGATGCGCACGCCCGGCTATGCCACCACCTGGGTGCTGGTCCAGTTCGGCCATAACGACCAGCCCGGCAAGCCGGGCCGCTCCACCGATCTGCAGCGCGAATTCCCGGACAACCTGCGCCGCTACGTGCGTGAGATCCGTGCCGCCGGTGCGCAGCCGGTGCTGCTGACCCCGTTGACCCGCCGCCAGTTCGCCGATGGCGTGCTGATCGATGACCTGGCGCCGTGGGCCGAGGCGGTGCGGACCGTGGCGCGCGAGATGAAGGTCCCGCTGGTCGATCTGCACGCGCGCAGCCGCGCGGTGGTCCAGGCGCTGGGGCCGGTGGCGGCCATGCCGCTGGCACAGGCGGCCGCCACGCCCGCACAGGTCAGCGCGGCGCTGGGCGGGACCACCGTGGGCGCCGCGCCCACTGCCGGCGCACCGGCCGCGCAGAACAACGCCCTCACCGAGCCCATGGGACAGGCCAAGGTCGCCTTCGATTACACCCATCTGGGCCCGGACGGCGCAGCGTTGTTCGCCACGCTGGTCACCGAGGAACTGGCCCGGCAAGTGCCATCGTTGCGACCGCTGCTGATTCCCTGATCGATAGGCAGACCCTTCGAGTTCTTTCGAATGGATCGCTACGTCGGGGATCGTGAGTCGATTGGATGTGATTCAGGTCAAACACGCTGTTCACCGGGATCGCCTAGACTCGGGGTATGCAAGACCAATGCAACCCGTTTCCTCCGTTCCATGGCCGTGATCGATTGATCGCCGCCGTCGACCATGCCGTCCAGCACCAGCACGCGCACCAGATCGCGGCAACGCTGCGCGCGGCGTTGCGCGAGGCGATCGCCGACAGCCGCATCCAGCTGCCCGCCTGCGTGCACCGCCCGATCGAGGATCACTACGCCCGCCGCGAGCTGTATCGCAGCCCGGTGCACGGCTACAGCATCGTCGCGATGAGCTGGGGCCCGGGACAGGGCACGCCGCTGCACGACCACAGCGGGCTGTGGTGCGTGGAAGGGGTGTGGCTGGGCCAGCTGGAGATCACCCAGTACCAGCTGCTGGAGCGCGACGGCGAGCGCTTCCGCTTCCGTGCCGAACCGGCGGTGCTGGGCGACTGCGGCAGTGCCGGCAGTCTGATCCCGCCGCATGAGTACCACACCCTCCGCAACACCAGCGATGACGACCTGGCGATCTCCGTGCACGTCTATCAGGGCGAGATGACCCGCAGCGCCGTCTTCGAACCCGAGGCCGACGGCTGGTACCAGCGCCGCGTGCAGGTGATGGAAACCGACGCGGCCTAGGGCCGCGCTCGACCTGCGGCCTGCGCCGCGCGCATCATCCGGTTCCCACCTTTCGAAGCGCCGCCATGCGTACGTTTCCGTTCCAGCAGGTCAACGTCTTCAGCCAGGACCCGCTGCGCGGCAATCCGCTGGCCGTAGTGCTTGATGCAGAAGGCATCGACGACGCACGCATGGCCGCGTTCGCCCACTGGACCAACCTGAGCGAGACCACCTTCCTGCTGCCGCCGACCGATCCGCAGGCGGACTATCGCGTGCGCATCTTCACCACGCTGGAAGAGCTGCCGTTCGCCGGGCATCCCACCTTGGGCAGCTGCCATGCGTGGTTGGCCCATGGCGGCGTGCCGAAGGGCGCGGAGATCGTGCAGGAGTGCGGGATCGGGCGGGTGCGGATACGGCGCAGCGCGTCCGGCCTGGCGTTCCTGGCGCCGCCGCTGCTGCGGGGCGAGGCGTTGCCGCCGGACCTGCGTGAGCGCGTCCGACGCGGCCTGGGCGTGGCGGCAGAGGACGTGGTGGACGCCCGCTGGGCCGACAACGGCACCGGCTGGCTGGCACTGCGCCTGCGTGATCGTGCGGCCGTACTTGCGATCCAGCCGGACTACGCGCAGCTGGAGGGCATGAAGGTCGGCGTGTTCGGGCCTTGGCTGCCCAGTGATGGCGACGAGGCCCAGTACGAAAGCCGTGCCTTCATTGCCGGCGACGGCGCCCCGGAAGACCCGGCCACCGGCAGCCTCAATGCCGGCATCGCGCGCTGGCTGCTGGCCACCGGCGAGGCGCCGGATCGCTATGTGATCAGCCAGGGCACGGCGATCGGGCGCGCCGGCCGGTTGCGGGTGGAGCGGCTGGGCGATGCGCTGTGGATCGGCGGCGACTGCGTGACCTGCATCGAGGGGCAGGTCACGCTGTGAGCCAGACAGGGGCAGGGCGCCGGCAGCGCCATGCACCGCATGGCGTTATGGGTCCAGCGCCACCACGTTGTTGCGCTGGGTCACTTCCGCCGCACCGTCGGCCTGCATCACGCGCACGCGCAGGCCAGCGCGCTCCCCGGCCGGCAGCGGCAAGCTGACGGTCGTGGTCTTCGGCAGCAGGTCGCTCGGCGCCGCCAGACTCGGAATCTCGGCCCGGGCCAGCTCGCGGCCCTTCGCATCCTCCAGCACTGCCACGCCCATCCCGGTGGCGACGTGGCCCAGGCTGTGCACGGTCACCTGCACCTGACGCCCGTCCACGCGCACATCGCCGCGCCCGATGCCGAGGTCGGCACGCTGTTCGACCGGCGTGCCGGCCTGCACCAGCTCGAACTCGAACACCTGGCTCTGGCCCGGCACGAACCGCAGCGTGGTCGAGGCACTGCGCTCCAGGGTGAGATCACGCGTGGTGGCCTTGCCATCGATGGTGTCATCGCCGTCGCGGTCCACGCCGCTGGTCATCCGCCATTGCCCGGCGGTGACGTTCCAGGTGCTCATCTCCGCATCCACTGCGTGCTTGCCCAGGTTGTAGGCGATCACCTTGAAGCGGTCCGGCGAGGGTGCATGCACCAGCAGCGCGACCTGCTCGGCGGCCTGCGGCTGGGCGAAGCGCCAGCTCACGGTGTGGCCCGGCCAGCTCTGGTTGCGCTTGAGCGCGATGCCACCCAGGCGTGCACGCTGCAGGAATTCGCTTGGCGCTTCGACACGGTCGGACCACCAGTGGCCTTCGGTGTTCATGTATTCGCGCTGCGCCTTGGCCTGGATGCCGTCGGCATGCAGCGCCTCCAGGTACTTCTTGTCGCCGGTCGCCTGCCACGCCATCAGGCTGGCGAAGCCGGTGCTGCCACCGTCGGCATCGCTGATGAAGCGCGGGTTCCACTCGGCGCCGCGGCCGAGGGCCTCGACATAGTTCTCGCCCAGGTTGGACAGCGCCCCCGGCCCACCCCGCTCGACGCGGTAGTCCAGTGCCTTGAGGTATTTGTCATCGCCGGTCCAGCGCCATGCCGCCCAGAAGGTGTGCATGATGTCGCCGCTGCCCGAGCCATTGTTGAGCTCACCGCCGCGGGTCTTGCCGGTCGCCCAGTTGATCTCGTTCGGCAGCGCCCAGCGTCCCTTGTCGTCGGTGTAGGCGTGGGCCAGGTAGCCATCGGCCAGCCCGGTGACCAGCTTGCGACCGGTCGGATCGGCGTTGTACTGGCCGATCAGGAACGCCGGGTGCAGCACCGGGAAGGAATACGGCTTCTGCCATTGCCAGTTCGGTTCGCGGTACACCTTGTTGCCGCCGAACCAGTTGCTGGAGAACAGCAGATGGCCCTGCGGGTTGGGCAGGATGATGCGTTCGTCGAACGCCTTCACCGTTTCCATCAGACGCTCGACGGTGAGCGGATCGCCCCAGTTGAGGTAGAGCATCGCACTGTTGGTGTTGATGCCTTCCTCGTAGGCATGCAGCTCGTCGGTCTCGATGGTGCTCAAGCCGTTGCTGAACATGGCATTGCGGTACACCGCATCGGACAGCGCGGTCAGCGAAGCATTGAGCTTGTCCGGCTGCACGCCCATCAGCGCCAGGCCGGGCCACTGCTGGGTCAGGTCGGAGTCGTCGGAGATGCCGCCGCCGAAATCACCGTAGGCGATCTGGCGGTTGTCGATCCACCAGTCGATGAAGCGGCGCACGTAGGTGAGGTCTTCGGTCTGCCGGAACGCCCACAGCGGCACGCCCTTGGGCGGCTCGGGCTGGGTGAATGGCGGCTTGCCCTGGCTGTTGTAGCTGATGTAGTTCCAGTACAGGCGGCCGAGTTCGTGGTCCGGGTCGACCCGCAGCAGATCACTGAGATCGGCATACACGCGCGCGTACAGGCGCTGGCGCTTGGAGGTAGTGTGCTCTTCGACCAGGAAGCCCCAGTTGTCACGCACCTGGTTGAAACGATCGGCGATGTGCTCCTTCTTCGCCTCCTCGCGGTCCTTGTAGACCATGCGGATTTCCGCACCGTCCAGCGAGGTGGCGTTGAACCCCGGTGCGGCCGAGGCGATGGAGATCCACAGGCTGTCGGCGGTGAGGATGCGGTCGCGCAGGTCCAGCCACAGGGTGCGCTTCTGGCCCGGTTTGACCGACACCGACACGTCGATCATGTCGCGCGCCGGCCAGAGCGGGTCCTTGATGCGGATGTTGAGCGGGATCAGGCCGTCATGGGTCGCCGGCAGGTCCAGCGTGGGCAGATCGATCGCGACACCGTCCAGGCCGTCATGCATGTTCTCCCAGCTGTGCGCCCAGCTGCGGATCAGCGGTTGTGCCGCCGGGGCATCACTGACGCCGGAGGGAATCAGTACGTGCACGATCGGCAGCGGTTGCGCGGGCAGCGTGTCGGCCGTGCGCTTGCGTGCGCCGGCGCCCTTGGGCAGCGCCATCACCGTGCTGCGTTCGGCCGCCGGGTAGCGGCCGTCGATGTACTCCCGAAGTGCCGCGATGTTGGTGTAGTCCGGCAGCGCCTGGCTGTCGACCAGGTAGCGCTGCTTGACCGTGCCCTCCGGCTCGGCCGCGTCGCTGACCTGGTAGGCCCAGATTTCCTGGATCGGCGTTTCCTGTTCGGTATTGCGGAAGTGCAGGACGCCGCCGGTCTGTGCGGCAATGGCATTCACGCTGCGCACCACGCCCTGCGGGCGCTGGAACAGGGTCTGCGACGGCTGGCCGTCGGTGCTGTGGCTGAGCCCGCCGAACGCGGCGCCACGCACTTCGATGCGGTTGACGCTTTCACCGGCCGGCAGGGTCAGGTCCAGCTGCTGGCCGCCCTCGACGTAGGTGTTCCAGTCGGGCAGCTGGAAGTAGTCGTTGCGGCCCGGCAGGCGCGAGCGGTTGTATACGCCCGGCCAGGTGGTTTCGGCAATGCCGTCGGTCGCCTTCCACATCCACTGCTTGTGGTCCTTGGTATCGGCGAACTCGACCTTGCGGATCGTGGTGGTCGGCGCGGTCAGCGCCGGCGGTGGCGCAGCGTCCCAGCCATGGCGGTGGCGCCAGGCGCGCATCGGCTCCGGCACGGCCACCGCGGTGGCGGGCGTGGCATTGCGCGCCAGGGCGGCCATGCCGGCCGGATCGAGCAGGCGGTCGTAGACGCGGATCTCGTCGAAGTCGCTGCCGCGCAGGAAGTTGTAGCGGCTCTGCACCTGGTAGGGCGCCATCACGCGCGCGGCCAGGCCGAGCTGATCGAGTGCGGCGTCGTAGTCGGCGGTGGTCTCCTGGCGGGCCACTTCCTTGCCGTCCACGTACAGGCGCACGCCGTGGTTTTCGTCCCAGCCGAAGGCGATGTGCTGCCACTGCTGCGGCGAGGGAGTCTGGTCGAGCTTGAACGACACGCGCGTGCGCGCCAGGTTGGCATCGGTGACGAACGCATCGAAGCCGTGGCCGTTCCAGTCGATGCGCAGCCAGGCCATGTCCCAGCTGCTGTGGTCGGCGTAGCCGACCCGGAAGATCACGAACGGTGCTTCGCCCACCGCGTAGCGCGCGCGCCAGAAGAAGCCCAGCGTGCCGCGCTGGGCCTGGATGTTGCCCGGCGCGTTCCACGACAACACGCCATCATCCGCCCACTCAATGGCGCTGCCGTGCGCCCCGTTCGGCACCCGCTTCACCTTGTCCACGAAGTTGGGGACCGGGTCGCCAGCGGCGGTGTCGGCCTGCAGGCCCTGGTCGGCCGAGACGTGGAAGAGCAGCTGCGGCGCGGTCTGCGCCCAGGCGGTGCCACTGCCCGCAAGCAGCAGCGCCAGCAGGCTGGCGGACAGGCGGGAGAGGCGGATCGAGGGGGCGACAACGCGATGCATGAGACCTTCCTTTCGACAGCAGAAACAGTACAGCGGAACCAGCAGCGGGGGTCAGCCGCTTACGGTGGCCTCCCGCCCCGGCACCGCGCCCGCCATCCCGGAGAGAAGGACGGGGACGGGCGCGATAGCGGTGGCGGAAGACGCAGCACGGTCAGAACTTGTAGCGCAGGCCGAGGTAGTACTGGCGGCCAGTGTGGGTGTAGCGGTCCGGCAGCGACAGCGCCGAATCGACATAACGCTCATCGGCGGTGTCGAGCAGGTTGATCGCTTCGAAGGTCAGCGAGAGATTCTTGTTGACCTTGTAGGACATGTTGAAGTCCACGTTCTCCACGCTGTACTTGCCCTGCACATCGGCGGTGGCGAGCTGCTTGCCGTCCAGGTCCCACACGTTTTCCTGCGACAGGATGGTGCTGATGTACGCGTCGCGGTAGCTGGTGGAGACGCGGGCGCTGAAGCGGCCATCGTCGTAGTACAACGTGGCGTTGTACGAGTTCGGCGAGAGGTTCAGCAGGTCGTTCTCGGTGTAGGTGGTGACGATGGTGCTGCCGGTGCCCGAGCTGAACATGTATTTGATCTTGGACTCGACGTGCGTGTAGTTGAGCTGCACGCCGAAGTTGCGCCAGAAGCCGGGCAGGAAGCTGAAGGGCTGCTGGTAGGACACTTCATAGCCCTTGAGCGGGCCGCCGGGCGTGTTGAAGTAGCTCTGCACGTTGAACACGGTATCCGGGCTGAAGCCGGTCGGCAGCAGATCCAGCGAGTAGCCCATGTCCGCCCAGGTGGTGAGCAGGCGGGTGCGCTGCACGTAGCTCTCGATGTCCTTGTAGAACACCGCGGCCGACAGCAGCGCGCCTTCGTCGAAGTACCACTCCGCGCTCAGGTCGTAGTTGGTCGAGCGGAACGGATCCAGCTTGGGGTTGCCCAGGTTGATCGAGTAGCTGCGATCGTCATCGAAGTACGCGGTGGGGCCACCACTGACGCTCGGCGACAGGTTGGACAGGGTCGGGCGGGCCATGGTCTTGGCCGCGCCGAAGCGCAGCACGAAGGTATCGCTCAGGTCCCACGCCAGGTTCAACGAAGGCAGCCAGTCGTCGTACTTGTGGCCGACCCGGGTGCCGACCTGCAGGCGCTCGCCGGGATCGGCGGTGGCGCTGGCCACCCCGAAGAACGGTTCGCAGGCCGAGGACAGATCGTTGGCGTTGGCGGCGGTGCACGGCGCATAGCCATCGGCGGTGATGCGGGTCTGCACGTAGCGCACGCCCAGGTTGCCGCGGAACGCGCGGCCCAGCAGGTCGGTGTTGAAGTCCAGCTGCAGGTAGCTGCCGTAGCTTTTTTCGTTGACGTCGAAGTTGTTGTTCGATGCGCCGAAGTGACCGACGCTGGCCAGGCGGTAGTCACCGCCGAGCGTGCCGGTGTTGCAGTTGCAGTAGATGTCCAGCAGCTTGGCGATCTGGTTGAAGTCCGGCACCAGCCAGGCGTTGGGCAGGTTGCCGTCCATGCCCTTGCCGAAGCCGCTCAGGGTGTTGCTCAGGTCACCCACGCCCACACCGGCCGGCAGCGCCTGGGAGAGGCGCCCGTAGCTGATGTTGCGGTACTCCTGCGTGCTCATGTCGTAGTCCTTGTAGGCCAGACCGCCGCGCAGGGTGAAGGTGGGGTTGATGTTGAACGTGAGGTCGACCTTGGCCGTATCGAAGGCATTGTCGACGTACTGCGGGTTCAAGCGCACTTCGCTGATGTTGCCGCCGCGCGCGGTACCGTTGGCATTGACCGGCGTGCTGCCGTAGCCCAGCCACTTCCAGTTGTCCACGGCGTTGAGATCGAACGGGAAGGACATCGCCGGCACCTTGCCGTTGCGCATGTCCAGCACGAAGCCATCCAGGTTGCTGTTGTCGAAGCTGACCATCGAGAAGACCGGCCGCTCATAGTTCGACTCGGAGTGGCCGATCACCGCATCCAGGCGCACCGCGTCGTTGAAGCGATGTTCCAGGTTCAGGCTGAACTGCTTGAATTCGGTGCTCTCTTCGATCGCGGTGGATTCGGTGCGGAAGTCGACGTTGTCGAACACGCCGTAGGTCAGGCGGTTCTGTTCATCGGCCTGCGCCTCGCGGACCACGATCTGGGTCTTGCCGCCGTACTGCGCGGTGCGGTGCAGGTTGGCACCGATCGAATCTTCGCGCACATTCTTGTCGAGCTTGGAGTACAGCATGTCCAGGTTCAACTGCGTGTCGTCGCTGACCTTGAACTGCAGCGCGCCGGTGACACCCAGGCGCTCGATCTCATGTTCGGTGCGGATGTAACGCGGGTAACGCGGGATCCAGGCGTTGGTCGCGGTCTCGTACGCGGCGATGTTCTCGGCGGTCGCGGCCGGGCGATCCAGGCCGGGGCCGCAGTGGGTCGCATCGATGCCGTAGCTGCCCCAGCCGTTGCTGCGCGCCTGGTTGGCGGCGCTGCCGACACCGGCGGCGGTTTCATTGGCCAGCGGATTGCGCGGGGTCTGCGGGTCGTAACCAGCCGGGCTGCAGAAGCCGTAGGTGCCGTTGTTGGCCGCGGTGCTCTGGTTGGAGTTGCGGTAGTTGCCGTGCTCCCAGCGGACCGGGTTGTAGCCTTCTTCGAAGATGGTGCGCTTGCTGTAGGCCACCGACATCAGCGCGCCGACCCGGCCGTCGGCCCAGGTGTTGCTGATCAGCCCGGAGATGCGCGGGTCCTTGTTCCTGGACAGCTCGTTGAAGCCGTACTGGCCGCCGAGCGAGGCCTGGAAGCCCTCGAAATCGAACGGGCGCGAACCGCGAAGATCGACGGTGGCGCCGAGCGAGCCCTCATCGGTCTGCGCCGACTGGGTCTTGTTGATCTTGACCCGGCTGAACAGCTCCGAGGCGAAGGTATTGAAGTCGAAGCCGCGGCTGCGGTTGACGCCGGTGGTACCGCTGCCGGCGGTGGACAGCGCTTCCAGACCGTTGATGCGCACGCGGGTGAAATCCGAGCCCAGGCCGCGCACGGAGATCTGCTGGCCTTCACCGCCTTCGCGATCGATCGAGACGCCGGCGATGCGCTGCATCGACTCGGCCAGGTTCAGATCGGGGAACTTGCCGATGTCTTCGGCGTAGATCGCATCGACCTGCTCGACGCTGTAGCGCTTTTCATCCAGGGATTGCTGCAGGCTTTCGCGGTAGGTCGCCTTGACCTCCACCTTGTCCAGATCCACTGCATTGAGCGAGGCGGCCGCTTCGGGCGTCTGCTGTGCCGCGGCAATGCCGGCCACGCCCTGCAGCGCGAACGCGATTGAGACCGCAAGCAGGGTAACCGGTGTCTTTTTACGGGTGTCGAGTCGATCCATCGTGTGTAACCCCCTCCCAGGGTGCGCCGCCATGCGACTTTGATGTTGATGAGTCATGACGTCCGGCCTCCCCCGGAGCGTCTGTCGCGCCTTGCCGCGTGACACCGCTGGTCATCCGAAACGTAACAAACCCTTCACGGGGCGGCATCTTGCGCCGCAGCAGCGTGCATGTGCTGGCGAGGGTCGGGGATGGCAACGATGGCGGCGTGCGCGCAGCCGGCGGCGTGATCGCTCACGCCGCCGGTGGGTACTGCCGTTGAATCAGAACTTGTAGCGCACGCCCAGCAGGAACTGGCGGCCGGTTTCGGTGTACTGCAGCGGCAGGCGACCCGTGGCGGGCGAGTAGACCCACTCGTCGGAGGCTTCGTTGGTCAGGTTGATGCCTTCCAGGCTCAGTTCGAGCTGGTCGCTGATGGTGTAGCGGATCGAGGCATCGAGGACCGTGGTGCCGGTCATGCCGTGGTAACCGTCGAGGTTGAAGCCGGTTTCCGTACCCGGTGCCTGGGTCAGGTAGTCATCGCGGTTGGTCGCCGAGACGCGGCCGGAGAAGACCTTGCCTTCGTAGAACAGCGTGGCGTTCCAGGACGACTTGGACAGACCGGTCAGGTCGGTCTTCATCACCGGCTGGCCCGCAGCGTTGAGGTACTGGATCTGCGACTCCACCCAGGTGTAGTTCAACTGCACGCCGAGGTTGGACCACTTGCCCGGCAGGAAGGTGAACGGCTGGGTGTAGTTCGCTTCCACGCCGTGCAGTTCACCACCGGGGGTGTTGACCGGGCGGCTGTAGGTGAAGTCGTCGGCAGGCGAGGCACCGGTACCGATCAGCAGCGAGGCAGGCAGGCCGCTGTCGGAGTACGGACGCACTTCGCGGGTGGTCTGCACGAAGCTCTCGATGTCCTTGTAGAACAGACCGATACCGGCCATCGCGCCTTCGGCGAAGTACCACTCGAAGCCGAGGTCGACGTTGGTCGCGCGGATCGGCTCCAGGTCCGGGTTGCCGCTGGAGATGGTGCGTGCACCACCGGCCACGGCCACCGTTGCGCCCGGCGTCAGGCTGCCCAGACCCGGGCGGCTCATCACCTTGGCCGCGCCGAGGCGGATCAGGAAGTCCGGGGTGACTTCGGCCACCAGGTTGAACGAGGGCAGGGTGTCGTTGTAGGTGCGGTTCTCCGTGGTGGAGACCGTACCGGTGGCCAGCGTGGACAGGCCGGTGGAGCTCTGCTTGGTGCGCACGTAGCGCACACCCACGTTACCCGACAACGGCAGGCTGCCCAGTTCGGTGGAGAACTCGCCCATCAGGTAGGCACCACGGTCCTTCTCTTCGACGCTGCGCACGTTGTTGGCGCGCGGGGCGACGGCGAAGATGCCGCTGTTGCTGTAGATATCGAACTGATCGGCAATCGCGTTCAGATCCGGCACCACCCAGTTGGACGGGCTGCCGTTGATGCCCTTCAGCCCGGCCTGCGCGGTCATGTCCACCGGCACGATCTTGGTGCCATCGGCGAAGTTGGGCACGGCCAGTTCGCTGGCACGGCGCAGTTCGGTGGTCTTGAAGGTGTAGTCCTTGGCGAGCACGCCGCCCTTCAGGCGGAAGCCGGGGCTGATGTTCCAGTTGAAATCCAGCTGGCCGGTATCGAAGTCGTTGTCCACGTACTGCGGGCGCAGACGGATCTCGGCCAGCTCCCAGCCCGCCGGGTTGGTCGGGTCGATGCCGTAGTTCAGCGTCGGGAACCGGCTGTTGCCCCGGTAGTCGTAGCTGTAATTGTCGACGTCGTACTTGTCCATGATGATCGTGGTCTGCACCGGATTCTCGTGCTTGGAGCGCGAGATGCCGACCTTGCCGGACAAGGTGAAGTCATCGCCGAAGCGGTGCTGGCCGTTGAGGCTGAGCTGCTTGAACTCGGTGCTCCACTCGTCATGGCGGTTTTCGGTGCGGATGTCGACATTGTCGAACTCGCCGTAGACCAGCGCGTTGTTCTCGATCACGCCGTTCTTGACGATCATCGCCGGCTTGCCGACCAGGCGCGGCGTGGTGCTGGTGCCACGGCTGAAGGAGATCGCCTCGATGTAATGCTCGTCGCGGGTGGCGTCGATCTTGGAGTACAGCGCATCCAGCGAGAACTCGGTGGCGTCGCTCGGCTTCCACTGCAGGGTACCGGTCACGCCCAGGCGCTTCTGCTCATGCTCCATCTGCACGTAGCGCGGGAAGCGCGGGTGGTAGACGTTGGCCGAACGCGCCGCGGCGAACGGCGAGGCCGCATTGAAGTTGCCGTTGCTCGGGCCGTTGGCCCAGCGGCCGGTGTTGGAGCCCTCTTCCAGCGCCTGGCGCTCGGAATAGGCCACCGACAACAAGGCACCGAAGGTGCCATCGGCAAAGGTGTTGGAGATCAGCGCGGCCATGCGCGGGTCGGCCTTTTCGGCCATCGCGTTGTAGCCGGCCTGGCCGCTGGCGGCGAAGGTGAAGCCGTCATAGTCGAACGGGCGCGCGGTGCGCAGGTCGACCGTGGCCCCCAGCGAGCCTTCCTCGACGTCCGCCGAGGCGGTCTTGCGCACCATCAACTGCGAGAACAGGTCCGAGGCGAACACGTTGAAATCGAAGCCACGGCCACGGTTGGTGCCGCCGCTCTGGTCGCCGGCGCCGACGGTGGTCAGCGCTTCCATGCCGTTGATGCGCACGCGGGTGAAGTCCGGGCCCAGGCCGCGCACCGAGATGTTGCGGCCTTCGCCGGCCTCACGGGTGATGACCACGCCGGGAATGCGCTGCAGCGATTCGGCCAGGTTCAGATCCGGGAACTTGCCGATATCCTCGGCGACGATGGCATCGACCACGCCGGCTTCGCCGCGCTTGATGTCCAGCGCCTTCTCGACACTGGCGCGGTAGCCGGTGACGGTGACGGTATCCAGGTCGGTGGGGTTGGTGCCCGCATCCTGGGCCAGCGCGGTACCACTCAGCGCCAGGCCGATCGACAATGCGAGCAAGGTAACCGGTGTCTTTTTCTGCGTGTTCTGGACTTGCATGTTTTCCCTCTCCCAAGGTGCTACATGAAACAGCTATCCAACGACATGTCAGTGCAATGACACCGCTGGTCAGGGCGGACGTTAACAGCCCGTTACTGATCCGGCATCTTGCACCGCAGCAGACTTTTAATGTCCCGCAGACGCTTGCAGGACAATGGTTCCGACATTCGGGACAGGTGGACGGGGCGGCGTCCATCGCTAGAATGACACCGCTAGCCATTGCTGCTGGGCGTCCTTGCGGCGTCTGCGGCCCTCACAAGGATCCAGGACCATGAGTCGTGTTGTCTGTTTCGGAGAGTTGTTGCTGCGCATGAGCGCCCCCGGCCGCGAGCTGTTGCTGCAGCGCGGCCAGTTGGCGGTTCACGCGGGCGGCGCGGAGGCAAACGTTGGTGTCTCGCTCGCCCATCTTGGGCATGCAGTGGCGGCGGTCAGCACGGTGCCGTCCAACCCGCTGGGCGAGTTCGCGCTGGGCGAGCTGCGCCGCCACGGCGTGGACACCACCGCCGTGCGGCGCACCGACGGCCGGATGGGCCTGTACTTCCTGACCACCGGCGCCGTGCAGCGTGCCAGTGAAGTGGTCTACGACCGCGCCGATTCGGCCTTCGCCAACAGCAGTCCCGCCGACTATGACTGGGACACGCTGCTGGCCGGCGCCGACTGGCTGCACCTGTCCGGGGTCAGCCCGGCGCTCAACCCGGCGATGGCC
Organism: Stenotrophomonas sp. TWI1151; assembly: GCF_039673135.1. Taxonomy (NCBI): domain Bacteria; kingdom Pseudomonadati; phylum Pseudomonadota; class Gammaproteobacteria; order Lysobacterales; family Lysobacteraceae; genus Stenotrophomonas; species Stenotrophomonas sp. TWI1151. The sequence continues at coordinate 88,700 of NZ_JBDJLA010000002.1, read as the reverse complement.
CAGGCCACGCTGGCCGCAGCCCGTGCGGCGTGCGCGCGCGGCGTGAAGGTGTCCTTCGACGGCAACTTCCGCCCATCGCTGTGGGCGCGCTGGCAGGGCGATGCGCCTGGCATCCTGCGCGAATTGTTCGCCTGCGCCGATCTCGTCTTCGCTGACTACCGCGATATCGGCGTGGTGCTCGGGGGTGCGTTCGAGCAGGCCGATGTGCGTGAGCGCGTCGATGCGGCCGCGGCGCAGGCCTTCGCCGCGTTCCCGCGGTTGCAGTGGATGGCCTGCACCCAGCGCACCCCGCACAGCGTGGACAACCATGCACTCGGGGCGATGCTGATCGGCCGTGATGGCACCCGCGCGGTGGCGCCAACCCGCGAAATGATCGGCATCGTGGACCGCATCGGCGGTGGCGACGCCTTCGCCGCCGGCATCCTGCATGGCATGATGCGCGGCTTCGCGCCAGACGCGATCGTGCGTTTCGGCCTCGCCGCAGGCTGCCTGAAGCACTCGATCCCCGGCGACTTCAACCCTGTCAGCGAGGCTGACATCATGGCCCTCACGGGCGAGGAGCAATTCGATGTCCGGCGCTGATCCACGCGTACGCGCAGTCCTGAAACTGGCCCCGGTGATTCCGGTGTTCACCCCGGAAAACGTCGACGATGCCGTCGAGGTCGCGCGCGCACTGTTCAACGGCGGCCTGCCGGTGATCGAAGTGACGCTGCGCACGCCGATGGCGATGGACGCGATCCAGGCCATGGTGGAGGCGGTGCCTGATGCCGTGGTCGGCGCCGGCACCGTGCTGACCGCCGCGCAGATGGAGAAGGTCAAGCAGGTGGGCGGGCGCTTTGCGGTATCGCCGGGTGCGACCCCGCGCCTGTACGCCGCCGCGCGCGATACCGATCTGCCGTTCCTGCCGGGCGTGGCGACCTCGTCGGAGCTGATGCTCGGCCTGGAGCACGGCCTGGATACCTTCAAGTTCTTCCCGGCCGTGCAGGCCGGCGGCGCGGCCATGCTCTCGGCATGGAACGGCCCGTTCGGCGATGTGCGCTTCTGCCCGACCGGCGGCATCAGCGCGCAGACCGCGCGCGATTTCCTCCACCTGCCCAACGTGCTGTGCGTGGGCGGGTCCTGGCTGACCACCCGGGCCCTGCTGCAGGCCAAGGACTGGACCGGCATCGAGCAGCTGGCACGCGATTCGGCCGCGCTGGTCGGCTGAGCCTGCAGGGCCTGCCGCCTCAGTGGCGGCGGGCCGTTGCGCCGACGCGGCGATACAGCGTGCTGCGGCTGATGCCCAGCGCGCGCGCCGCCTCGGCGACATTGCCGTTGCTCGCGCGCAGCGCGTCGCGCATGGCGGTTTCGGTCATCGCCTCCAGCCCCTCTGCCGTGGATGGCATCACCGCTGCGTGCACCCTGTGCAGATAGGCCGGCAGCATCCCATGCAGGATCACCTCGCCCGGATCGCTCAGCGCCACCAGCGTGCGCAGGCACGAGCACAACTGCCGCACATTGCCTGGCCAGGCATACCCGGCCAGCGCCTCCAGCGCGGCGGACTCCAGTTGCCGGCCCTGGCCAAGGCGTTGCCACAGGCCCTGCACCAGCGCCGCACGGTCGGCATGCTCGCGAAGGGCGGGCAGACGCACGCTGTGATCGGCGATGCGGTAGTAGAGATCGCTGCGGAAGTCACCGGATGTCATCGCCACATCGAGATCGCGGTGGGTGGCGCAGATCAGGGCGAAATCCAGTTGCACCGGCTTGCCGCCGCCCAGCGGTGACAGCGTGCGCTCCTGCAACACCCGCAGCAGGCGCGGCTGCAGCGCCAGCGGCATGTCGCCGATCTCATCGAGGAACAGCACGCCGCCCTGGGCCTGGCGCAGCAGGCCGGTATTGCCGCTCTTGCGCGCACCGGTGAAGGCCCCTTCCTCGTAGCCGAACAGCTCGGCTTCGATCAGCCCTTCCGGCAGCGCCGCGCAGTTGACCGCCACGAACGGTTTGTCGGCACGCGTGCTGCGCCGATGCAGTTCGCGTGCGAACACCTCCTTGCCGGTGCCGGTCTCGCCCTGCAGCAGCACCGGCAACTGCGCGTCCAGCACGCGGCAGGCGCGCTCGAGCACCTGCTGCTGGGCGGCGTCGAACAGGGGGCTGGCATCCACCCGCACCGCTGCCCCGGCGGCACGCGCGGGTGCGGCGGCGGCCGGACGCGCGGGCAGCGGCGAGCGGACCGTGGCGCCGCCGGCAGGGCTCACGTGGCCGTAGAGCGCGCGTCCCTGGCGATCAACCAGCGCGCCATCATCGTGCAGCCGCGAGAGCGGACCATCGAACAGCGCCGCGTAGGGCGCCCTGCCGATGTCGCCGTGGTCCAGACCGAACAGGGCCAGCCCGGCGCGGTTGGCGGCCACCAGACGGCCATTGCGGAAGCCCAGCACGCCTTCGCGCGCGGTACCGAGCAGGCCGGCGTCGTGATGCAGGCGGACCACCTCGCAATCGCCCAGTCCCGCCTCGAAGTAGCGGTGCTCGATATGCGCCACCGCCTGCCGTGCCAGCACACGGGCGTGCAGGTGCTGCTGGCGCGCGTCGCCGGAGATGTCGAGCACGCCCACACGCTGCCCGTACGGGTCGAAGATCGGCGTCGCCGAACAGGTCAGGATCGCGTGCGGGGCGAAGTAGTGCTCACCGCCACGCACCTCCACCGAGCGACCTTCGACGATGGCGGTGCCGATCGCATTGGTGCCCACCGTGGTTTCATCCCAGCGCACGCCTGGCATCAACGCCACCCGCCCGGCCTTGTCGAGGAAACCCGGGTTGCCCTCCGCATCCAGGATCCAGCCGTCTTCGTCGGTGAGCAGCGCGATGCTGCCGGTCGCGGCGATGTCGGCGGCCAGGCCATCCAGCTCCGGCCGCGCCAACCGCCACAGTGTTTCCTGGCGCTGACGCAGCTCGCGCAGGCGGGCGTCCGGCAGCGGTTCGACCTCCGGCTGTGCATCCACCGAGAGCCCGCCGCGCTGGCAGCGCTGCCACGACTGCAGGATGGTGTCGGGCACGATGCCGACCGGCGCCGCGCCGCGCTCGAAAAAGGAGCGTCGCGCATTGCCGACACGGTGCTGGAGCGGGAGCTGGGACACCTGGATTCTCCAGTGTCGCAATCTGCGACAGTTGTAGCGGGGCCTGTTCCGATAAACACCACACCCGGCGTTACCGTGCAATGACCGGCGGTGGTGCACCGCACCAGTTTCCGCGGGCCTCCCCAATCGGTGTGCCGGGTGAGGCCATGTCGCACCGCACCACGTCGAACCTGGCATCGTCCTTGCGCCATGGAACAGACCCTTACCGGGCCTGTCCACCGCCATCCGGAGATGCACCCATGAATGCCGTCACGTCCGCCAAGCCGCACGCCACCGACCCGCAGTCCATCTTCAAGCCGCGCTACGGCAATTACATCGGCGGGGAGTGGGTGGCGCCGCGCAGCGGTCAGTATTTCGACAACACCACGCCGGTGACCGGCAAGGTGTTCACCGAGGTCGCCCGCTCCAACGCCGAGGACATCGAAGCGGCGCTGGACGCCGCCCACGCGGCCAAGACCGCCTGGGGCCAGACCTCGACCACCGAGCGCGCCAACATCCTCAACCGGATCGCCGACCGCATCGAAGAAAATCTCGAGCTGCTCGCCCATGCCGAGACCTGGGACAACGGCAAGCCGATCCGCGAAACGCTCAACGCCGACATTCCGCTGATGGCCGACCACTTCCGCTACTTCGCCGGGGCGGTGCGCGCGCAGGAAGGCAGCCTGTCGGAGATCGACAAGGACACCATCGCCTACCACTTCCACGAGCCGCTCGGCGTGGTCGGGCAGATCATCCCGTGGAATTTCCCGATGCTGATGGCCGCCTGGAAGCTGGCGCCGGCGCTGGCCGCCGGCAACTGCGTGGTGCTCAAGCCGGCCGAGCAGACCCCGGCCTCGATCCTGGTGCTGATGGAGGTGATCGGCGACCTGCTGCCGGCCGGCGTGCTCAACGTGGTCAACGGCTTCGGCGTGGAGGCGGGCAAGCCGCTGGCGTCCAACCCGCGCATCGCCAAGATCGCCTTCACCGGTGAAACCACCACCGGCCGGCTGATCATGCAGTACGCCAGCCAGAACCTGATTCCGGTGACGCTGGAACTGGGCGGCAAGTCGCCCAACATTTTCTTCGCCGATGTGATGGCCGAGGACGATGATTTCCTGGACAAGGCCATCGAAGGCTTCGTGCTGTTCGCCTTCAACCAGGGCGAGGTGTGCACCTGCCCGTCGCGTGCGCTGATCCAGGAATCGATCTACGACAGATTCATGGAGCGCGCGCTCAAGCGCGTGGCCGCGATCAAGCAGGGCAACCCGCTGGACCCCAACACGATGGTCGGTGCGCAGGCCTCCTCCGAGCAGCTGGAGAAGATTCTGTCCTACTTCGACATCGGCCGGCAGGAAGGCGCGGAGGTGCTGATCGGCGGCGAGCAGGCCACCCTCGACGGCGACCTGGCCGGCGGCTTCTACGTGAAGCCGACCGTGTTCAAGGGCCACAACAAGATGCGCGTGTTCCAGGAAGAAATCTTCGGGCCGGTGGTCTCGGTGACCACCTTCAAGACCGAGGAAGAAGCACTGGAGCTGGCCAACGACACCTTGTACGGCCTCGGTGCCGGCGTGTGGAGCCGCGATGCCTCGCGCCTGTACCGCATGGGCCGCGGCATCCAGGCCGGGCGGGTGTGGACCAACTGCTACCACGCCTATCCGGCGCATGCCGCCTTCGGTGGCTACAAGCAGTCGGGCATCGGCCGCGAGAACCACAAGATGATGCTCGACCACTACCAGCAGACCAAGAACCTGCTGGTCAGCTATTCGCCCAAGAAGCTGGGCTTCTTCTGAGCCCCCGGGCTTGATCCCGATCAAGGCGCCGGCATGCGGCCGGCGCCACAGTGCAGTGATTGGCAATCCACGGAGATCCACGCATGAACAAGACCATGAAGGCCGCTGTCGTCCGCGAATTCGGAAAGCCGTTGCGTATCGAGGAAGTCGAGGTGCCGCGTCCGGGGCCCGGCGACATCCTGGTGAAGATCGAAGCCTGTGGCGTGTGCCATACCGACCTCCATGCGGTGGACGGTGACTGGCCGGTCAAGCCCAATCCGCCCTTCATTCCCGGCCACGAGGGCGTTGGCCACGTGGTGGCGGTAGGCGCCGGGGTCAGCCATATCCGCGAAGGCGACCGCGTCGGCATCCCGTGGCTGTACTCGGCCTGTGGCTATTGCGAGCACTGCCTGGGGGGTTGGGAAACGCTGTGCGAGGCGCAGCAGAACACCGGTTACTCGGTGAACGGCGGGTTCGCCGAGTACGCTCTGGCCAACGCGGCGTATGTCGGGCTGCTGCCCAAGAGCGTGGGCTTCATCGAGGTCGCGCCGATCCTGTGCGCCGGCGTCACGGTCTACAAGGGCCTGAAGGTCACCGATACGAAGCCGGGCCAGTGGGTGGTGATTTCCGGCATCGGCGGGCTGGGCCACATGGCCGTGCAGTACGCCAAGGCGATGGGCCTGAACGTGGCCGCAGTGGATATCGACGACGGCAAGCTCGCCCTGGCCGAGCGGCTGGGCGCGACGATCACGGTCAACGCACGCAACACCGATCCGGCCGCGTTCCTGAAGAAGGAGATCGGCGGGGCACATGGCGCACTGGTCACCGCCGTCTCGCCGAAGGCCTTCGAGCAGGCACTGGGCATGGTCCGCCGGGGTGGCACGGTCTCGTTGAACGGCCTGCCGCCGGGCAACTTCCCGCTGGACATCTTCGGCATGGTGCTCAACGGCATCACCGTGCGTGGCTCGATCGTCGGCACCCGCCTGGACCTGCAGGAATCGCTGGAATTCGCCGAGCAGGGCAAGGTCGCCGCGACGGTCACCAGCGATTCGCTGGAGAACATCAACGACATCTTCGCGCGCATGCAGGCCGGCAAGATCGAAGGCCGCGTGGTACTGGACATGAGCGCGTAAGCACACGGCGCGCTGCCGACCCATCGGCAGCGCCTGTTTCACGGTAGTGCCGGCCGCTGGCCGGCTCGGAGAGCCCCGATCATGCCCGACCTCCCGCTCCAGGTAATGGCCACGCTCCCGGCCCTCCAGCTGATCGAGACATTGCAGGCCCGCCACGGCGACCTGCTGTTCCACCAGTCCGGTGGCTGCTGCGACGGCTCCTCGCCGATGTGTTTCGCCCAGGGCGATTTCATCGTGGGCGACCGTGACGTGCGCATGGGCGAGATCGGCGGGGCGCCGTTCTACATCAGCCCCGCGCAGTTCGAGTACTGGAAGCACACCCAGCTGATCATCGACGTGGTGCCTGGCCGGGGCGGCATGTTCTCGCTGGAGAACGGCGAGGGCGTGCGCTTCCTGGTCCGCTCACGGCTGTTCAGTGATGACGAGTTCGCCCAGCTCAAGGCAGCCGGCCGGGTCTGAAACACGCCGCGGCAACCCGTCCATAATGGCGGCTCTCCCGCCGTGACACCCCTGCCATGCCTGTGTGGTCCGCCCTGAAGAATCCACTGCTGTCCGTACTGGCTGTCGTGTTCGCGTTCGCGGTGATGGTGCTGGTCAACAGCCTCGGTTCGTGGCTGGTGCCGTTGCTGCGCATTCCGCCGGGCGGCGAGCCGCAGCTGGCCTGGGACCTGGCCTGGACGATCCTCAGCGGCATCGCCGCGATCGCCTTTGCCAGCCGTTATGCGCCCACCTGGCCGCGTGTGCACGGCGGCGTGGTGTGGGCGGTGATCGCGGCCGCATCGCTCTACACCGCGTGGGATTTCGGCAGCGATTTCCCGTTCTGGTTCGTGGTGATCCTGCTGTTGTCGCTGCCGGTGCAGGCATTCGTGGGCCTGTGGGTCGGCACGCGGTTCCGGCCAGCGCGCGCCTGATCAGCTGCCCGGCAGTACCTGCTTCACCTGCTTCATGCCTTCCCACGGGTCCTGCTTCAGCCGCTCCGCGCGCTGCAGTGCTTTCGCCATCGGGAAGGCGTCCGGCGCCGCGATGCGGCCCAGCTCTTCCCAGCGCAGCGGCACCGCCACGCCGGCTCCGGGCCGCGCCCGCAGCGACCACGAGCTCACGCTGGTCGCGCCGCGCGCATTGCGCAGCCAGTCGATGAAGATCACCCCGTCGCGCTTGGCCTTGCTCATCGTCGCCACATAGCGCTCCGGTGCCTGGGTGGACATGGCCTGCGCAAACGCCTCGCAGAAGTCCTTGGCCTGCGCCCAGTCGGCCTTGGGCTGCAAGGGCACCACCACGTGCACGCCCTTGCCGCCGGAGAGCCGGACGAAGCTCTCCAGCCCGGCTTCCTGCAGGCGCGCGCGCACGTCGCGTGCGGCGGCCTTGATCTGCGTCCAGTTCACGCCTTCGCCGGGATCCAGATCGAACACCAGCCGGTCCGGATGTTCGGGGTCCTCGACGGTGGCGCCCCAGGGATGCAGCTCCAGGGTGTTCATCTGCACCAGCTGCAGCAGACCCTCCACGTCCTCGATGTAGAGGTAGTCTTCGCGCCCGCTCTTCTGCTCCAGCGGGATCGCCTTGACCGCGCCACCCAGGCCGGTGCCATGGTGTTTCTGGAAGAAGCAGGGCTTGTCCACCCCGTCCGGGCAGCGCAGCACCGACAGCGGGCGGTGCGCCACCTCGGGCAGGATCCAGCGCGCCATGCGGCGGTAGTAGTCGGCCACCTCGCCCTTGGTGATCTTCGCCTTGGCGAACACCACGCGCTCGGGATGGCTGATCGTCACGGTGATCTCGTCCTGCGCGGCCGTAGCTGCCTTCTTTCGCCCGCGCGTTCCGGCCGGGGTGGCGGAGGCCGCGGTAGTGGAGACGGTAGGGGAGACGGCAGTAGCTGTGGCGCCCAGATCCTTGGCGTGTTTGTCCTCGCGCAGCCGCTTGAAGCTGGCCTGGCGCAGCAACCCTTCCTTGGCCCATCCACGGAACGCGACCTCCGCCACCAGCACCGGCTTCACCCAGTGCACGCTGCGTGCGGTGAACGGCACATGCGCAGGCAGCTCGACCACTGCGTCCTTCACCGTCAGCGGGGTCAGCTGCCTGGTCAGCGCGCGCAGCGCGGCATCGTCGAAGCCCGTGCCGACGCGGCCGACATAACGCAATCCGCGCTTGTCCGGGGTGGCCATCAGCAGCGAGCCGAAGCCACTGCGCGATCCCTTCGGTTCGGTATAGCCGACGATGAGGAACTCATCGGTGTTCTCGTGCTTGATCTTGATCCAGTCGCGTGAGCGTGCGTTGACGTAGGGCGCATCGATCTGCTTGCTGATGATGCCTTCGAACCCGGCCTCGCCACTGGCGGCGAACACCGCCGGGCCGTGGTCGCGCACATGGTCGCTGTAGGCCAGGGTGTCCGGCTTGCTGCCCAGCAGGTCCTTGAGCAGCGCCTTGCGCGCCAGCAGCGGCACCCGGCTGACATCCACCCCGGCGATGCCGGGCATGTCGAACACCACATAGCGCAGCGGCTGTTTGGCGGTGCCATCGATGACCTTCTGCAATGCAGTGAAGTCGCTGCGGCCCTGCACATCCAGCACCACCAGCTCACCGTCCAGGCGCAGATCGCGCACCGGCAGCCGCTCGATCGCCTGCACCACCTCGGGGAAATCGTCGGTCCAGTTCAACCCGCCGCGTGAGCGCAGCGACACCACGCCATCGCGCACATCGGCCAGCAGGCGATAGCCGTCCCATTTGATCTCGTGCAGCCACTGCTCGCCGTCCGGTGCGGTGGCACGGTGATCGGTCAGCTGGGGCTTGAAGTCATGTGGGTAGGGCGTTGTGCGAGCGCCCTGCAGGGCCAGCGCGCGCTTGGACCAGCGCGCATCGGCCTTGCGTTCGGCCTTGCGTGCGGGGCTACCTGTCGCGGCCTTGGCCGGCGCGGTCTTCCTTGCCGGGGCAGCTTTGCTGGCGTTGGCAGCGGCAACCTTCGTCGCGCTTGCGCGCTTGCCTGCCTTGGGCGGTGCCTCCAACAGATCATCAGCCTCCATATCCCTGGCCTCCTCGTCATCGCGTTTGATCAGCAGCCACTGGTGCTGCTTTCCCTTCATCGCGGTGCGCACCAGTTTCCAGCCGCCCTTGAGCCGCTCACCGTGCAGGACGAAGTCCACCTTGCCGGCCGCGATCGCCTCCAGCGGATCGCCATCGCAGGCCCAGGTGCCGTGGTCGTAGACGTCCACATGCCCGGCGCCGTAGTGGCCACTGGGGATGTCGCCGGCAAAGGTCGCGTAGGACAGCGGGTGATCCTCGACCTCCACCGCAAGCCGTTTTTCACCGACGCGCAGCGAGGGGCCTTTGGGTACCGCCCAGCTCTTGAGCACGCCATCGGCTTCCAGCCGGAAATCATAATGGCGCGAACTGGCGTGGTGCAGCTGCACGACGAAGATCGGCCGGCGCGCCAGCGCACCGCGGCGCTCGGCGTCCGGCTCGGGGGTGCCGTCGAAACGGCGTTTGCGGCGATATTCCTGCAGGGACACGTGGGCTTACCCGGCTTTGCGCGCGGGTGCACGCTTGGTGGTTTTCTTGGTCGCCTTGCCTGCTGTCTTGGTCGCCTTTTTGGCCGCCGTGGGTTTGGCGACCTTGGCCGTGGCCTTCTTCGCCGCTGTCTTTTTGGCAGCCGGCGTGCGCTTCTTGGCATCCAGGCTCTTCTGCAGCAGCGACATGAAGTCGACCACGTTGGTCGCATCATCCTCGCGCGGGACCGGCTCTTCCTCCACCTTGGTGGTGCCGCCCTTGGCCTTGATCCGCTTCTTCAGCAGCGTGTGCAGGCGCTCGCGGAACTCATCGTGGTACTCGTCCGGCTTCCACTCGCCGGACATCGACTCGATCAGCTGCTCGGCCATGGCCGTTTCCTTGCTGTTGATCCGGTACTCGGCCAGGCTGCCGCTGGGCAGCTTGTAGTCTTCCGGGTCCACCAGTTCCTGCGGATAGCGCAGGATCATCAGTACCAGCGCGTCGCCGTGCGGCATCACCGCGCACAGGTACTCGCGGGTGCGCACCACGACCCGCGCGATGCCGACCTTGCCGGTGCTGCGCAACGTTTCGCGCAGCAGCACGTAGCCTTTCTCGGCTTTCTTGGCGGGCACCAGCAGGTAGGGCTTCTCGTAGTAGCGCGGATCGATCGTGCCGGCATCGACGAAGGTCTCCACCTCCACCGCCTCATGACTTTCCGGCGCGGCCGAGCGGATGTCGTCTTCTTCCAATACGACGTAGCTGCCCTTGTCGTACTCGTAGGCTTTGACGATATCCTTCCACGGCACTTCTTCGCCGGTATCCGCGTTGACGCGCTCGAAGCGGATTGGTTTGCGGTCGCGCGAATCCAGCATCCGGAAGTGCAGATCCACATTGCGTTCGCCGGACATCAGCGACACCGGGACATTGAGCAGCCCGAATGACAGCGTGCCGGTCCAGATCGGTCGGGCCATGGTGGCGCCACTCCAACACTTCAGGGAGGGCAGCTGTACCGCGCAGCACGTGAAACGCCTGTGTCCGGGCTGTGCAGGCCGGCTGCACGCCGCGGCTACTGCAGCAGGCCGTGCACCGCCGCCGCCGGCATGTGGTCCAGGGCCAGCCACGCGTCTTCGACCACGGCGCGGGCCTGGTGCCAGCCCAGCCGCGACTGCCCGCGCATCTGTTCCCAGTGCTCGGCCAGCTCACCATCGGTGTCATCGGCACCGCGCGGCCAGTCCGCGTAGTGGGTGGTCAGCGCGAAGGCGTAGGCCGGATACAGGTCGCGCCAGCTGCGGCGGCCGTGGCTGCGGCGCTGCTCATAATCGCTGCGCATGTACTGCAGGTAGTCCTGTGCGATCGCCTGCGGGTCCTCGGCGCGGTCGCGGCGCGCACGGCGCCCGCTCCGTTCCGGCTGCAGGTAGGCGTTGAACAACGCGGGTGCGGCACGGCGGTCCAGGCGGGGCATGACACGACTCCGACAGCGGCGGGGCAGGCAGGAATAGTCCCGCCGCCGTTATCCAGCCGTGACAGATTCGTTGATGCGGCGGGATTCGCAGCGACTTCACCCGCCGCGCGCTGTAGTGGGGCGCACAGCAACTGGAGAACTCCCATGCCCCGCGATCCCCTGCGCGACGCCACCGCCCCGGTCCCCGGCGAGCAGCGCGCCAAACATGACAACCAGGACGCCGAAGACCGCGGCGCCGGCATGTCCGTGCCCGACGACGCACCCGATCACCTGCCGGTGGCGGTCACGCCGGATCCGGTCCCGCGCGACCGCAAGGATTCGGCGGCCGGCGAGAAAGGCCCGGCCGGTCATCATCGCCGCGAAGATGAATACCAGCGCCGCCAGCGCAAGGAACACGCCAGCGACAACCAGGACGAGGCGCTGGAAGAGACGTTCCCGGCCAGCGACCCGACCTCACCCTTCGTGCCGGCCAAGCCGCCCAGGTAGGTCCCTTGGGTCAGGGCGCCCACTGCCACTGCAGGCCCACGTTGTAGCGGCGGTCCGGGCCGGGTTCGAAGAAGCGCTGGTTGCCGTCGTTGACGATCACCGAGCCGATGTAGCGCTGGTCCAGCGCATTGTCGATCCGCGCGAAGGCCCGCAGCGTGCCCTGCGCGGTAGTCCAGCGCCGCGATACCTCCAGGTTCAACAGGGCATAGCCCGGCGCGCTGTCGGTGGCCAGATCGTTGACCACGGTGTCGCTGGAGGCCACCACCTCGGCGGCCCACTGCCACGGGCCCGGGCGGTACTGCACCCGCGCGTTCCACTGCTGCCTGGGTACACCCGGCAGGCGTGAGCCGGAGGTCACCGTGTTGCATCCAGCGGCCGCGCACAGCGCATACGGATCACGCACGGTGGCTTCGATCCAGGTGTAGGCCAGCGAAAGATCCGCCTGCGCCCCCAGCGGCTGCACATAGCTGGCCTCCGCGCCCTGGCGGCGCGTGCGGCCGATGTTGCGGTAGGTGCTGCGGCCACCGCTGTTGCTCGCCACGGCCAGCTCGTCATCGGTATCGGCGCGGAACAGCGCCGCCTCGACCTGCGCGCCACGTTGCCCGTGCCACTTGCTGCCGACTTCCAGGTTGCGGCTGCGGGCGGCCGAGAGATCCAGCGCCAGCCCGGCCTGGCCATCGGCGCGATAGCCCAGCTCGTTGAAGGTCGGCGTTTCGAAGCCACGTCCGGCCGAGGCATACAGCCGCCAGGCATCGCTGGCGCGGAACACCACCCCGGCCACCGGGGTGGTCGCTTCGTAGCGACGCGAACCGCTGTCGTCCGGATTACCGGCGGTGATGTACTGGTCATTGGAGCGGAAACGGACCGTGCTGTGGCGCACCCCCAGCAGCAACGACCAGCGCGGCGCCCACTGCCACCACGCCTGCGCGAACTGGTCCACGTTCTCGACCCGGTCGCTCTGGTCGCGGCGCAGGCGGCCCTTGATGCCGACCTGATCCCCGACGAAGTTCTCGTAACCACGACGATCCTGCTGCTGACGGTCGGCATTGGCGCCAATCACGATGTCCAGAGGGCGTCCGGCCCAGTCACCGTGCCACGCCCAGCGCGCGTCGAGACCGCCATAGGCCCCGTCCAGATCGATCACCCCGCCAGCATGCAGCGGGTTGGCCTGCGGCCCCGGCGGGATCGCCAGGTACTGCTCCACGCTGCGCTGGCCGGCATAGCCCATCGCGCGCCAGGTCTGCGCGCCCTCCGTTCGGGTGAACACCAGCCCGGCCTGGGCCTGGCGCACGGATTTGCGGGTGTTGTACTGGGTAGCCACCGCGGTCGCCTGACGCGGGTTCTCGCGCACCTGGGCGCGGGTGAGGCCGAGCGGATCCTGTGCGTCGGGCGCATCGAAGTAGTTCAGGACCAGATCCAGCTGGCCGCCGCCGACATCGGTGCCCACCCGGGCGTTGACCGACTCGCGCCGGGCCTGGCTGTGATCGCGCCAACCATCGGTGCGGAAGTGGTTGGCGGCCACGTTGTAGCGGATCGGCCCCTGCACGCCGCGCAGCTGGGCGCCGGCGCTGACAGTGTTGTCGCTGCCGGTATCCAGCCGCAGGCGCCACGGGTCGCCCTCGGCGCCATCCGCGCTCCAGACCTGGACCACGCCACCGGACGAGTTGCCGTACAGCGCCGAGAACGGCCCGCGCAACACCTCCACGCGCTGCGCCGAGAGCAGGCTGGCGTGGGAGAGCTGGCCCTGGCCGTCGGGCATGGTGGCCGGCACACCGTCCACCAGCACGCGTACGCCGCGCACACCGAAGGTCGAGCGCGCGCCGAAGCCACGGATCGAGAGCTGGGTGTCCTGCGCGTAGTTCTGGCGATCGCGGGCGACCACCCCGGGGATGCCGTTGAGGGCCTCGGAGAGCTGGGCCAGCGGGCCGGTACGGTGCTCATCCACCCAGACCGTGGTCAGCGAGGCCGGCAGATCGATATCGGCCACCTGCGCCACGCGGGCGGCCTGGACCTGGACCGTCGGCAGCCGCTCGATCGAGGCAGCGGGAGCGGGGGTGTTCTGGGCCTGCGCCAGCGACGGCAGCAACACGGCCGAGGCCAGCGCACAGTGGCGGGCCAGCGGGGTAAGACGGAGCATGCGGGGCGGGATCCTCGGTAAATGGGCGTGCCGCACGCCATGGTACGGAAGACGACGTGACGACGGCCTCGGCGCCCTCGGCGGGGCTTTGTTACGATGGGTCGGTTTTGGCTGATTCTGCCGCCAACTCCGCGTCGCGCCACCCTCCCCCTTCCGTCATCCGAATGAGTACCGCCGTGTCCTTCTTTGCAAATGTGGAACTGGTCCCAGGCGACCCGATCCTGGGCCTGACCGAGGCTTACAACGCCGACAGCCGCCCGATCAAGGTCAACCTGGGCGTGGGCATCTATTACGACGAGAGCGGCCGCATCCCGCTGCTCCGCGCCGTGAACACGATCGAACAGCAGCTGGCCACTGACGCCAAACCGCGCGGCTACCTGCCGATCGACGGTCTGCCGGCCTACAACCAGGCCACCCGCGAGCTGGTCTTCGGCAAGGATTCGCCGCTGCTGGCCGCAGGTCGCGTGGCCACCTCGCAGACCATCGGCGGCAGCGGTGCGCTGCGCATCGGCGCGGACCTGCTGCACAAGCTGTTGCCACACGCCACCATCGCCATCAGCAACCCGAGCTGGGAAAACCATCGCGCGGTGTTCGGCGCGGCCGGCTTCGAGGTGGTCGATTACACCTACTTCGATGCCGCCACCCATGGCGTGGACTTCGACGGCATGCTGGCCGACCTCGGCAAGCTGCAGCCGGGCACCGTGGTGCTGCTGCACGCGTGCTGCCACAACCCGACCGGTGCCGACCTCACCGTCGCGCAGTGGAAGCAGGTGGCCGAGCTGTTGAAGGACCGCCAGCTGTTCCCGTTCATCGACATGGCCTACCAGGGCTTCGACAAGGGCATCAGCGAAGACGGCGCCGCCGTGCGCATCATCGCCGAGGCCAGCATCGACAGCTTCGTGGTCGCCAACTCGTACTCCAAGTCGTTCTCGCTGTATGGCGAGCGCATTGGCGCGCTGTCGGTGGTCGCCCCGGACGCGAACGCGGCCAAGGCCGTGCAGTCGCAGGTCAAGCGCATCATCCGCACGATCTACTCCAGCCCGTCCAACCACGGTGCGGCACTGGTGGCCGGCGTGCTCAACAGCGTTGAGCTGCGCCAGGTGTGGGAAGCGGAACTGACCGAGATGCGTGAGCGTATCCACGCCCTGCGCCACGGTCTGGTGGAGAACCTGGTCGCCGCCGGCGCACCGGAGTACGCCTTCATCAACGACCAGGCCGGCATGTTCTCGTACTCGGGCCTGAGCCGCGCCCAGGTGGACCGCCTGCGCGACGAGTTCGCGATCTACGCCGTCGGCACCGGCCGCATCTGCGTGGCCGCACTCAACCAGGGCAACCTGGCATACGTGGCCAAGGCCGTGGCGACCGTCAGCAAGGGCTGAGCAGTAGTGCTCCTGTGAAGCAGAACGGCCGCCCTGCGCGGCCGTTTTTCTTTGCCGCGCCGGCAGCGCGTTGCGCGCGGTGGGAACGGTTACGGCAGCCCGCGCCTCGTAATGGCTCCGGCGAAGGGCGACAATAGGCGCTTCTCCTCTGAAGGCCGCCTGATTCCATGTCCCAGACGTCGCTGACCCGCTATCTGATCGAAGAGCAACATGCCGGCCGCATCAACGCCGATCTGCGCCAGCTGATCGCTGTTGTCGCCCGCGCCTGCACCAGCATCTCCATCGCGGTCAGCAAGGGCGCGCTGGGCGGTGTGCTCGGCGAAGCCGGTACCGGCAACGTGCAGGGCGAGGCGCAGAAGAAGCTGGACGTGATCAGCAACGAGATCCTGCTGGAAGCCAACGCCTGGGGCGGTCACCTGGCTGCCTGTGCCTCGGAAGAAATGGATCACTGCCAGCCGGTGCCCGACACCTACCCGCGCGGTGACTTCCTGCTGCTGTTCGATCCCCTCGATGGCAGCTCCAACATCGACGTCAACGTGTCGGTCGGCACCATCTTCTCGGTGCTGCGCTGCCCGCCGGGCACCGAGCAGCCCAGCGATGCCAGCTTCCTGCAGCCGGGCACCGCGCAGGTCGCGGCCGGCTACTGCATCTACGGGCCGAGCACGCAGATGGTGCTCACCGTCGGCCACGGCACGCACGCGTTCACCCTGGACCGCGAGAAGGGCGAGTTCGTGCTGACCACGCCGGACATGCAGATCCCGGCGGACACCCAGGAATTCGCGATCAACATGTCCAACCAGCGGCATTGGGAAGCCCCGATGCAGGGCTACGTGCAGGACCTGCTGGCCGGCAAGGAAGGCGCGCGCGGCAAGAACTTCAACATGCGCTGGATCGCCAGCATGGTGGCGGACGTGCATCGCATCCTGACCCGCGGCGGCATCTTCATCTACCCGTGGGACACGAAGGATCCGTCCAAGGCCGGCAAGCTGCGCCTGATGTACGAAGCCAACCCGATGGGCCTGCTGGTCGAGCAGGCCGGCGGCGCCGCCACCACCGGCCGCAAGCGCATTCTCGACATCCAGCCCGATCAGCTGCACCAGCGCGTGCCGGTGTTCCTCGGGTCGCGCAATGAAGTGGAAGAAGCCACCCGTTACCACCGCGAACACGACAGCGCGGCGGGTTGATTTGCTACACAGGGCTGGCCATCCGGTCAGCCCTGTTGATACGTGGCAACGGCGTGACATCGGCCACGGCAGCGGTCACCATCGGCCATTCGTGCCCACGGATGACCCCATGACTGCCGACGCACCGCTCGATTTCATCGAAGTAATCCACAACGCCGTCCCCAACGAGGTCTGCGCGGCCCTGCAGGCCCAGATGCGATCCAGTGCGCAGTTGCAGCCGGGCGAAGTGGGCAGCGGTGTGTTCCCGGAACTCAAGCACAGCAAGGATCTTCGCATCAGCGGGCGTCCCGAGTGGCGGCAGGCGGAAGCAGTGCTGCAGCAGGCGGTTTTCAAGGGTTTGCTGACTTATCTACGCCGTTATCCACAGGCCCTGATCTCGCCACTGATGTTGCAGATCCAGGACAGCCAGGGCCAACCGCGCCGGTTGGCGGCCGAGGATTTTCCCGACATGGACGACGCCACGCTGTCCGACCTGGCCCGCACCTGCCTGCGGCCCGGTGCCATCAATCTGCAATGGTATGCGGCGGGCGAGGGTGGCTATCCGTACTGGCACTGCGAGCTGTACCCACGCGATCCGGCTGGCGAAACGCTGCACCGCCACCTGCTGTGGACGCTCTACCTCAATGACGATTTCGACGCCGGCGAAACCGAGTTCCTGTTCCAGGGCCGCAAGGTTGCGCCACGCACCGGCAGCCTGTTGATCGCACCGACCGCGTTTACCCACACGCACCGGGGCAACCGGCCGCAGGGTGGGGACAAGTTCATTGCGACGAGCTGGATTCTTTTCCAGAGTGCGCAGAAATTGTTTGGTGGGAATTGATCAGCGCGCCGACACCAGCAACACAGCACCGACCACCACTACCGCCGCCAACACCATCACCGTGATCAGCACATTGCGCCCGGTGCGCTTCGCCTTCGCCTTCAACCCGGCCAGCACGTCCAGATCGAGATAGAGACGATCACCGCCTGCGTCGCGGATGACGCCGTTGTCGCGGTAGTACTTCAGTGGCGCATGGAGTGCCGGGTCGATGGTGTCGGCCGCGATCGCGCTCTGCGGAGACAGCGCCTGATGGCCGGTGAAGTGTGCGATCAACGCGTCGCGCTGCTGCTGCACCGCTGCGGTGATGGCGGCATTGATCGCGATGTTGGCCGCGTTCGACGCGGCCGAGGTGGCTGCCGATGACATGTGGTTCCCCCTGGATATCCGATATGGACGTCAGACCACCCGGCGTCTTGGCCCGATTGTTGGGCGGGCGCGGCCCAAAGTCCATCGGGGGCGCTGGTTAGAACAGCGAGCCCTGGGGTGAGTCCACCCGCGGGGGCAGCGGCCGCAGGAAGCGGGTGCAGTCCAGTCTCGGCCAGTGGCTGTGCTGCGCATCGAAGCCCAGCCGCTTGCGGGCCAGCTTGAAACGGTTGGACAGCAGATCCGCGTAGACGCCTTCGCCGCGCATGCGCGTGCCGAACTGGCTGTTGTAATCCTTGCCACCGCGCAGCTGGTTGATGGTGCTCATCACGTGCGTGGCGCGGTCCGGGTGGTGGGTGTCGAGCCAATCGCGGAACAGCGGCGCCACTTCCAGCGGCAGCCGGAGCAGCACGTAGCCGGCGGTGGAGGCACCGGCATCGTGGGCGGCCTCAAGCACGGCTTCCAGTTCGGCATCGTTGATCCACGGGATCACCGGCGCGACCATCACCCCGACCGGGATGCCGGCATCGCTCAGGCGACGCATCGCGCGCAGCCGTGCATGCGGGGCCGAGGCACGCGGTTCCAGCTTGGCCGACAGGTGCGGGTCCAGCGAGGTCACCGAGAAGTGCACGCTGACCAGGTGCTTTTCGGCCAGCGGCGCAAGCAGGTCGATGTCGCGCTCGACCAGCGCGTTCTTGGTGATCAACGAGAACGGGTGCTGGGTTTCCAGCATCACCTCGATCAGCTGACGGGTGAGCTTGAGTTTGCGCTCGATCGGCTGGTAGGCGTCGGTGTTGATGCCCAGCGCGATCGGCTGCGGCACGTAGCCGGGGCGCGAGAACTCCTTGCGCAGCAGCTGCGGCGCATTGGTCTTGGCGAACAGCTTGGTCTCGAAGTCCAGCCCGGGCGAGAGATTGAGATAGGCGTGCGAGGGTCGGGCGAAACAGTACGAGCACCCATGCTCGCAACCGCGGTACGGATTGACCGACTGGCTGAAGCCGACGTCGGGCGACTTGTTGCGGCTGATGATGCTGCGGGCGGTCTCGGCGCGCACTTCGGTACGCAGCCGCGGCGCGGCGAACTCTTCACTCTCATCCGGCGCCCAGCCGTCGTCCATCGCTTCGCTGACGGTGACCTCGAAACGGCCCGCCAGGTGCGTGCGGGAGCCCCGGCCTTTGATCGCAATACCCATCGTCAAAGGCTATCGCCGGGAGGTCTCAAGGAATGAGACGTCGTGGCGTCGGAACGGCGGGGATGGGAGATATCCATGGTTAGTAGTATTACTAACCACAGGCGTAATGGGAAGTGAAACCCGCGCCGGGTAAGGGTCGGCGGAGGTGGAGACCGATTTGATCCCCAAATTTATCCACAGGGCCAGAGCGCGTGCCTGCGGTGTCACGTCACGGGCGGCCGAGCCGACCAACGGTCGGCGCTACCTGATGCCGGGCGCCCCTTACGCGGCAGGGCTACGCGCCGCATCACAGCAGCCGCAGATAGCCCTTCACCGTGGCATCCAGCCCGTCATACAGCGCCTCGCTGATCAGCGCATGGCCGATCGAGACTTCCAGCACGTCCGGCACGGTCCGCAGGAAATCGGCCAGGTTGTCCTGCGACAGGTCGTGGCCGGCGTTGACGCCCAGGCCGGCCGCCTGGGC
This sequence comes from Stenotrophomonas sp. TWI1151, assembly GCF_039673135.1. Lineage (NCBI taxonomy): Bacteria > Pseudomonadati > Pseudomonadota > Gammaproteobacteria > Lysobacterales > Lysobacteraceae > Stenotrophomonas > Stenotrophomonas sp. TWI1151. The sequence goes on along the minus strand of NZ_JBDJLA010000002.1, from coordinate 69,749 downwards.
GCGGCGCGCTGCATCGGCAAACACCGCCAGCATGGCGGTGGCGTCACCGGCGGCATGCGCCTCGGCGTAGGGGCCGGTGTAGAGCTCCACGCGGTCGGCCCCGATCTCGGCGGCCTGGGCGAGGTCGGCATTGCCCGCGTCCACGAACAGGCTGACCCGGCAGCCATACGACTTCAACTCGGCGATCAGCGGGCGCAGCCGCTCGGCATCCCGGGCGAAGTCGACGCCATGGTCGGAGGTCAGTTGGCCGTCGCCATCGGGCACCAGGGTGGCCTGGGCGGGGCGGGTCTGCGCGCACAGCGGCAGCAGCCCGGGATAGCCCTCACGCGGGGGCGCGAACGGGTTGCCCTCGATGTTGAACTCCACGCCGCGCTCGGCCGTCAGCGCGGACAGCGCCAGCACGTCCTCGGCGCGGATGTGGCGTCGGTCCGGGCGCGGGTGCACGGTGATCCCATGCGCGCCGGCATCCAGGCAGGCACGGGCGGCCTGCAGCACGTCCGGGTCGGTGCCGCCGCGCGAGTTGCGCAGTACGGCGATCTTGTTCACGTTGACGCTGAGTTGGGTCATGGCACTACGAGGGGTCGGATTCACCCTGAGCAGCCGGGGTGCGCGCCTGGAGGGCGAGCTCCCGCAGCCGACGGAGTTCGTTGGGATCGGTGATGGCCGCGCGGGTGGGTTGCACGTCACCGAAGCGGGCCACGTAGAGGCCGCGGACCCACGCCAGCAGGAACACCAGGGTGCCCAGCAGCGACAGCGCCATCAGCCCCATGTGGGGGGTCTTGAGCGCCATGCCGAAACAGGCCAGCGCGAACAGCAGAAACAGCCAGTACATGTCGTTCTCCCCGATTGACCGGGCCAGTGTAGCGCTGGCGCCGGGTGCGGTTCCACGGGGAGCAGTGGCTACAGCAGCGGCGAGGCCAGGCGGGCGAACGCCTCGGGCACACGGTGCCGCCACAGCGAACGCTGGCGGTCGTTGTAGACCGGCGCGGCGCTGCTGTATTCGGCCCGCAGGATCTCGGCCAGCGCCGCAACGCGGCCGGTGTCGCTGATCATCATCGAGAGCTCGAAGTTGAGCCGGAAGCTGCGGTGATCGAAGTTGGCACTGCCGACGATGCACACGTCGTCATCGACGATGAAGGCCTTGGTGTGCAGCATGCGTGGGCCGTACTCGTAGATCTTGACCCCGGCCTGCAGCAGCTCGTCGAAATAGGAGCGCGCGGCCTGGGTGACGAACCAGGAGTCGCTCATCTTGGGCACCAGCAGGCGCACGTCCAGGCCACCGAGTGCGGCCGAGGTCAGTGCCATGCGCGCGGCCTCGCCGGGCACGAAGTAGGGCGTCACCAGCCAGACGCGCTCCTTCGCTTCGTGGATCGCCGCCACGTGCAGCCGGTGGATGGTCTCCCACGACGAATCCGGACCGGAAACCAGCACCTGCGCATTGATGCTGCCCTCGCTGCGGCTGGGCATGGTTTCCGGCCACAGCTGGGCGATGTTGAAGCGCGCCGGCTCCTGGCCGGTGGCGTAGATCCAATCCTCGATGAAGACCAGCTGCAGGCTGCGCACCACGTGGCCCCGCAGCCGCATGTGCAGGTCGCGATACGCATCCGGGCGGACGCTCTCATCTTCCTCATCCGTGATGTTGATGCCGCCGGTAAAGGCCTGCAGGCCGTCGATGATGACGAGCTTGCGGTGCGTGCGCAGGTTCAACCAGGGCCGCTTGAACGGTTTGAGCAGCTGTCGCGGGTGGAACCAGACGACTTCGGCGCCTGCATCCAGCAGCGGCTGCAGGAAGCGCTTGCGGATGGACGACGAGCCGACCGCATCGAGCAGCAGGCGCACGCGCACGCCGGCGGCCGCACGCTCGGTCAGCGCATCGCGCAGCGCGGTGCCGGCGTGGTCCGGATTGAAGATGTAGTACTCAAGGTGCAAGTGGTCCTTGGCCGTGGCCACCGCGGCAAGCAGTGCGCTGTAGGTGGCCGCGCCATCGACCAGCCACTCCACCTCGGTGGCCGAGCTCGGTGAGAGCCCGGTGGTGGCCTGGGCGATCTTGGCCAGCTCGGTGCAGTCCGCATCCGGTGGGCAGACGCTGCTGTAATGCTCCATCCCCGAGCGCGAACGACCACGGCGCAGGCGCTGCCGCTTCACCTTCTGCGGGCCGAGCAGGTAGTAGATGAACAGGCCAAGGTAGGGCAGGGCGGCCAGCGACAGGATCCAGCTCAGCGTGGCGACCGGCTCGCGCTTCTGCAGCATGATCCAGCCGGTCAGCCACAGCAGATAGAGAATGTAGGCCGCCACCATCAGGGGGCGCAGGTGGGGGATGGCATCGAGCCAGTCCCCGAAGACGTCGAAGGTTGCGAGCATGGCCGGATGATAGCGGGCAGCGTGGCGCTGGCGCGTATCCACGGCCGGCGGCACAAAAAAAACGCCCCTGTTTCCAGGGGCGTTTTCCAGTCGCGTCATGACTGCGTCTTGCGTATTACTGCTGTACGAAGCCGATCTTCTTCATCTGAGCATTCTTCGCGGCAGCCAACACCTTGGCCATCACGTCGTACTCGGAGTCCGGGCTGGCATCGATGCGCAGTTCCGGCTGGTTGGTCGGATCGCGCTGCACTTCCTGTTCCATACGCTGCTGCAGTTCGCCCACAGCCACGGGGCTGTTGTTCCACGACACCTGGTTGCTGGCGTCCACCTTCAGCTCGATCGGCGGCGGCGGTTCGACCGTCACCGGCGGTGGGTTGAGCACGCGCTGCGGCAGGTCAACGGCGATCGGGTACGTCATGATCGGCGCGGTGACGATGAAGATGATCAGCAGCACCAGCATCACGTCCACCAGGGGCGTGACGTTGATGTCGGCCATGGGGCCTTTGTTACCACCAGTACTGAACGCCATGGCTTACTGCCCCTTTACTTTGGTGGCGACGAAGCCCACGTCGAGCATGCCCTGTTCCTGCGCGACCTTCGTCATCTCATTGATGACGCGCATCTTGGTGGTGCGATCACCACGCAGGTTGAGGGGCGGCTGCGGGGTCTGCTGGGCGGCGGTCGCCAAGCGCGACTCAAGAGTCTGCTTGTCGATTTCCTCGTCGTTCCAGTAGATCGAGCCGTCTTCCTTGACTGCCAAGGTGATCGGGCTCGCCCGCTTTTCAGCGTCTTCCGGATTCTGCACCAGGTTGGCCTCAGGCAGATCCACCTTGACCTTGTGGGACATCAGGGGCGCCGTGATGATGAAGATGATCAGCAGCACCAGCATCACGTCCACGAGGGGCGTAACGTTGATGTCGGCCATGGGGCCGCCGCTGTTACCACTACTGAAAGCCATAACGGGCTCCGTCTAGATCGTGTTGACTACGTTCTCGCTGGGTGACGCGCGTCGCTATTAGCGAACGCGCGAACCGGTGGCGAAGAAGTCGTGCAGGTCGTGAGCGAACGTATCGAACTTGCTGATCGTGGCGCTGTTGATCTTGCTGAAGAAGTTGAAGGCGAACACGGCCGGGATAGCCACGAACAGACCGATGGCGGTCATGATCAGTGCTTCACCCACCGGGCCGGCAACGGCGTCGATCGAGGCGGAACCGGTGGCACCGATCTTGATCAGCGCGCCGTAGATGCCCCACACGGTACCCAGCAGACCCACGAACGGAGCGGTTGCGCCGACGGTGGCCAGCAGGGTCATGCCCGACTGCAGGTTGTTGCTTTCGCGGGTCACGGCCTGACGCAGGGCGCGATCGACGAACTCCGAACGGCTCAGGTTCTCACCCAGGCCACCCGAGGTGCCGCCTTCCGAACGCTGGTGGTGCGCAGCAGCCTGTGCAGCGTCCAGAGCGATCTTGGAGAAGGGCTCCGAAGCCGGCTGTTCTTCCATCGCACGGATGGCGTCCTGGGCGTTCGGGGTATCCCAGAACAGGCTCACGACCTTGTCGGCAGCAGCCTTCAGACGGGTGGCGCGGAAGATGTTGATGACGGTCCAGTACCAGGACATGGCCGACATGATGATCAGGGTCAGCAGCACGACCCAGGAGACGGCGAAGTCACCCGGCTGGGTGGTCATCTCGTGGATCAGGTGCTCGAAGCCCATCTGCGACAGGGCGTTGGAGTTGCCCCCGGCAGCAGCGGCGATGAAAAGTTCCTGCAGCATGACGCTTACCTTTGTTGTGTGTGGTGATAAAGGGTATTGCTAGAAATAACCGCTAGGGGCGGTGGCCGGCGGGCCACCGGCCACTATCAGTTCAGCGCAAAGTTGACCGGGACGCGAACGCGACCTGCGACCTTCTTCCCGCCCGATTCCGCGGAACGGAAGCTCCACTTGCGAGCTGCGTCCATGGCGGCGCGATCGAGGTCACGGTTACGGCTGGACTTCTCGACCGACACATTGGTGACGTTGCCATTGGCATCGACGTCAATGATCAGGATGACTTCACCCTGGATACCAGCACGGAACGCGGCCGGCGGGTAACGCGGGGGGTTCATGTTCTTCGACGAGATGTCGACGCTTGCCTCAATGGTGCTCGGCGGCTGCGGCGGCGACGGCGGCGAAGGCGGTGTGACGATGTCGGTCGGACGCGGGTCCGGGATATCGACCACAGGAGCCTGCGGCGGCGGCGGAACCGGGGACGGCTTCGGCGGCGACAGGTTCTTGACCGGCGGCGGCGGGGTGTCATCCGGCGGCGGCGGCGGCGGCGGCGGTGGTGGCGGCGGCGGAGCGTCGACCAGGGTCACCATGATGTTGCGTTCTTTCTCCGCCACGGCCTTGGGAGCCACAGCCGGGATCAGAAGCATCATGAAGGCGGCGAGATGCAGTGCGATTACAAAAGCGATACCCACGATACGCGGCCAGGAGAGGCCGGTGTCATCGCGTTGTTCGTACCTGTGAACGACTAGTTGTTCCGTCATGCGCCAAGAGCTCATTAGTGGGGCCGGGATACCCGGGGACAGGTAGCCCATGATCAGCGGTGCATGACACCGCAGGAACCTCCAAGCTTATACCAATCCTGAGCGCCTGCGCATCACTTATGCAGGCGTTCAGGCGTTATTCCTACTTACTTCAGGTTGATGATTTTCTTGGCATCCGCCTGGTTCTTCACACCCTTCGCCAGCGCTTGCTGGGCGGCCTGCTTGGCCTCCGGAATGCGACCTTCCGAATGCAGCACGCGTGCCAGATTCAGGTAGGTCTCGCCATCCTTGGAAAGCGGGGCAGCCTTCTGCCACGCCTCGATCGCCTTGTCCGTCTGCTGCGGGTCGGAGTAGTAGTACGCCTGGGCCAGTGCCAGGTATACCTGATAATCCGGCTTCAGGATGTTTTTCTGCAGGCCATCATTGATAACGGCAATGACGTCCTTTTCTTTGTTCTCGCTGTTGGCGTAGATCGAGTACAGCTGCTTGTACTCGCGCTCGTCGGTCAGCTGGCCGGCGGCGTACAGCTTGGCCATGACAGCGCCAGCCTGGTCCATCTGGTCGGCCTGCATGTACATGCTGGCCAGGTTCAACTGCACCTTCTTGTCGTTCGGGTTCTTGGCCGCCAGCGCTTCGGCCTGCTTGACCGCTTCACCGGTCTGGCCGGCTTCGGCCATGGCAGCCATCAGCAACTGGTTCCAGTTGTCCTTCGGCTCGGGCGAGCCGGCGATAGCCTGCTGCAGCACCGGGATGGCCTCGGCGTAGCGCTCGGCCTGGTACAGCGCCTGGCCCTTGGCGATCAGCTCTTCGGGCTTGTTCGACTTGGTCTCGGCGAAGTACTTGTCCAGCGTCGCCAGGCCTTCGTTGATCTGGTCGTCCTGCAGCTGCAGCTGACCCAGCATCAGCATCGACTGGTAGTGGCCGTTGTTGTCCAGGCCACCGAGCTGCAGCACCTGCTCGAGGTACTTCTTGGCAGCGGCGACGTCATCAAGCTGGTAGGCCGCCTGCGAGGCGAGCTGCGCGGCGAGCGACTTGTCGTAGGCGTTGGCAGCGGGATTGGCCAGGATTTCGTCGGCCTGCGCGCGCGTCTCCGGGAACTTCTGGTCGTTGTAGCTGTCAATCATTTTCTGCAGCTTCGGACCGACCTTGGCCGAGGACTTCTGCTCCGGCTCCTGGCGGGTCGCCTGCGGGTAGAGCACTTCGGCCTTGGCCTGCTTCTTCCCGCCACGCGCGCCACGCTCCGACGAGCGGGCCTGGGCGAAGGCATCGGTGATCATGGCGCCACTTACAGCGGTCGCGATGAGGACGGAAAGGACGGCTTGCTTGTGGTTGCTGAAAATCATCTTTCACCTCGATCGAACCGCCGCAGCGGCATCAAAACGGACTGTCAGAAAAATCTGAGCCGCCAAACGTATCAGAAACTGATGGCGTGAGAAATCGTTTCCGATGCTGCAATACAGCATCTTTGACTCGTATCCGGACGCGTCAACCGCACTTTGGCCTGCGCCCGGCCGCCTGGGCTTGTTGGTATACACCACTCAGGGACGGCGCGTCTCGCTGAAGTTCACGGATACGGTTGGCAGGATCGGGGTGGGTGGACAGCCATTGGGGCGAGCGACCCCCACTGGCGGCCATCATGTTCTGCCACAGATCCACTGCCTGGGCGGGGTTGAAACCGGCCTCGGCCATCAGCCGCTGACCCACGATATCGGCCTCGCTTTCCTGCGTCCGCGAGCCGGGCAGCAGGAACGCGGCTTGGGCGCCGGCGCCGCCGAGCTGGTTGACCGTACTGGCCGCACCCTCACCGTAGGCCGCACCGGCAAGTGCCCCGAGCACCGACAGGCCGGTCTGCGCGCCCATCTGGCGGGTGATGCGCTCTTCGTGGTGGCGGGAGATGACGTGCCCGATCTCGTGGCCGATCACCGCGGCCAGCTGATCCTGGTTTTTGGCGACCGTGAAGATGCCGGTATTGACCCCGACTTTGCCGCCGGGCAGGGCGAACGCGTTGGGCTCCTTGTCGACCATCAACGCCGTCTCCCACCGTACGCCACGGTACTGTGGCGGCAACTGGGCGACCAGCGCATTGACCACGCACTGCACGTACGCGGTCTGCTTCGGGTCCTTGCTGAGGGTTCCCTTGGACTTGGTCTCGGTGAACGCCTGCGCGCCCAGCTGGTCCAGTTCCGCCTGCGAAACACCGCCGACCATCTGGCGGCGGCCGGTGGGTGAGGTCGTGGTGGCGCACGCGCTCACCAGCATGGCGATGGCAATTCCCAACAGCACTGGTTTCATGTGCGATCCCCCGTGTTCATGTGCGCAGTGTGGAACGCGGCCACGTAAATTTTCGTCAAGCCGCGTGATCGATCAATGGAGGCCCAGAAACATCAGCGCGACCAGGGCAATGCCGTTGTTCAAGGCATGCGCGGCGATCGGCGCCCACAAGGTTCCGGTGCGTTGGTAGAGCCAGGCGAAGGCCGCGCCCATGCCGCCATAGACGAGCCATAGCTGTGCGATTTCCCACGGGCCGTTGGCACTGGTGCCGGGGATTTCATGTACCAGGGCGAACGCCAGGCTGCTCAGGACGATGCCCAACACCGGGCGACCGGCCTGCCACAGGCGACCGAACAGGACACGGCGGAACAGCAGCTCTTCATAGGCCGGCGCGAGCACCACGGCAAACAGCGCGAGGAACCAGGGGAAGCGCGTGATCGCCTGTTCCATCAGGGCCAGGTTGGTCGGCACCGGTTCGATGCCGCCCTGCTTGGCCAGCCATGCGATCAGATTGCTGCCGATGATCACACCGGTGGCGACCAGCAGCGTCCACCCCCATGTCGAGGGGCGGCGTGCCGCCTGGAAGGACAGCGTACGTTCGGCGGGCGTGGCCCGGCGACGGAAGAAATACAGCACCAGCGCGGCACCACCGGTGGCAACGAGCGCCATCAGGATCTGGGCCAGCGCCCCGGGTTGGCCCAATTGCTGGGCAAGACCGGCAACGGCCGAAGCATCCGCACCGTCGCGAGCGGCCTGGTAGCCAACGATCGCCCCGCGGTACAGCCCCCAGACCAAGCCGCTGATCAGGCTCAGCGACAGCAGCACCAGCACGCCAATGCCCAGGTCGATGAAGAAGCCCGCGAGCGGGGAACCCGGCTTGCGCGGCAATGACGGAACGGCAGGGGGCAGCGGAGGCGTCATGGACGCCGGGGGGGTAGCGGACATCGGATTCCTGGCATCGGGGGGCGATGACCGGCCAGGGTGCAGGTCGCACCCGGCCAGCCCGTCCCCGATTGTGTCAGATATCCAGGTTGGCGACCTTCAGCGCGTTGTCTTCGATGAAGTCGCGGCGCGGCTCGACCACGTCGCCCATCAGCGTGCTGAAGATCTGGTCGGCGGCCACGGCATCCTCGATCCGCACCTGGAGCAGGCGGCGGGTGTCGGGATTGACCGTGGTGTCCCAGAGCTGCTCGGGATTCATTTCACCCAGACCCTTGAATCGCTGGATCTGGCGGCCCTTCTTGGCTTCATCCAGCAGCCAGTTGCGTGCTTCGGCGAAGCTGGCCACCTCGGCCGACTTTGCACCGCGGCTGATCTTGGCACCGGCGCGGACCAGGCCATGCAGCAGCAGCGAGGACTGGTGCAACGCACGCAGCTCGCCGGTCTCGAACGCGGCCAGCGGCAGCACCTGGATCATCTGCTCGCCCATGTGGCGACGCGTGACCAGCACGGCGGCCGGACGCTCGTCGGTGGGTTCCTGCAGTTCCAGCGTGTAGCGCGGGGAACCCAGGCTGCCCTGGTTGAGGCGGGTCGCCAGTGCGGCGAGGCCTTCGTCGGCGCCGGCCTTGCGCAGGTGCTCCAGATCCATCGGCGTGAAATCGATCAGTGCTTCGAGCACCTGGCGATCATAGCGATGGCCGTTGCGCGCAATGGTTTCCTGCGCCGAAGCATAGGAGAGCAACAGCTTCTCCAGCGCTACGCCTTCGATACCCGGCTCGCTTTCGGCCGGGATCAACGACGCGCTCTCCACCGCACTGCTGGCCAGATACGCGTCCAGCGCCGGATCATCCTTCAGGTACAGCTCCTGCTTGCCCTGCTTGATCTTGTACAGCGGGGGCAGGCCGATGTAGATATGGCCGCGCTCGATCAGCTCCGGCATCTGACGGTAGAAGAAGGTCAACAGCAGCGTACGGATATGCGCGCCGTCGACGTCGGCATCGGTCATGATGATGATGCGGTGGTAGCGCAGCTTGTCCGGGTTGTACTCGTCCCGGCCGATGCCGGTGCCCAGCGCGGTGATCAGCGTCCCGACCTGGTCCGAGGCGAGCATGCGGTCGAAGCGCGCACGTTCCACGTTGAGGATCTTGCCGCGCAGTGGCAGCACCGCCTGGTTCTTGCGGTTGCGGCCCTGCTTGGCCGAACCACCTGCCGAGTCACCCTCGACGATGAACAGTTCGGACAGCGCCGGATCCTTTTCCTGGCAGTCAGCCAGCTTGCCCGGCAGGCCGGCGATATCCAGCGCGCCCTTGCGACGGGTCAGATCGCGCGCCTTGCGGGCGGCCTCACGTGCACGCGCCGCGTCCACGATCTTGCCGGCGATCGCCTTGGCTTCGTTCGGGTTTTCCTGCAGGAATTCTTCCAGCCGCGCGCCGAAGGCACTTTCCACGGCGGGGCGCACGTCCGAGCTGACCAGCTTTTCCTTGGTCTGGCTGGAGAAGCTCGGGTCAGGAACCTTCACCGACAGCACCGCGATCATGCCTTCGCGCATGTCATCGCCGGTCAGGTTGATCTTGGCCTGCTTGGCGATGCCGTTCTGCTCGATGTAGTTGTTGAGCACACGGGTCAGCGCGCCGCGGAAGCCGGCCAGATGGGTACCGCCGTCCTTCTGCGGAATGTTGTTGGTGAAGCAGTACATCGTTTCCTGATAGGAATCGGTCCACTGCAGCGCCACGTCCACGACGATGCCGTTGGATTCGCCGGTCACCGAGATCACGTTCGGGTGCAGCGGCGTCTTCAACTGCGCCAGATGCTCCACGAAGCTGCGGATGCCGCCTTCGTAATGGAAGTCGTCGCGGCGGCCATCGCCGCGCTCGTCGACCAGCACGATCTTGACGCCGGAATTGAGGAAGGACAGCTCGCGCAGGCGGCGGGCCAGGATGTCGTAGTGGAACTCCACGTTGTCGTGGAACGCCTTCACCGACGGCCAGAAGCGCAGGGTCGTACCGCGCTTGGTGCTGGCTTCGACCTGCTTCAGCGAATTGACGGCGGCACCGTCAGCGAATTCCTGCTGGTAGTGGAAGCCGCCCTGGTAGATATCCAGCAGCAGCTTCTGCGAGAGCGCGTTGACCACGCTGACACCCACGCCGTGCAGACCGCCAGAGACCTTGTAGCTGTTGTCATCGAACTTGCCGCCGGCATGCAGCACCGTCATCACGACTTCGGCTGCAGAGACTTCGCGATCGAGCTTCTTGCTCATCTGCTCGTGCTTGCCGGTCGGGATGCCGCGCCCGTTGTCCGACACCGAGACCGAGCCATCGGCGTGGATCATCACCGACACATGGTCGGCGTGGCCGGCCAAGGCTTCGTCGATGGAGTTGTCGACGACCTCGAACACCATGTGGTGCAGACCGGTGCCGTCATGGACGTCGCCGATGTACATACCAGGACGCTTGCGGACAGCCTCGAGGCCTTCCAGGGCGGTGATGCTGTTGGCGTCGTAGTTGCCGCTGTTTGCGGGGATGTTCTGTTCTTCAGTCATTGCGCTTGCCGTAGGCTCCGCAGGTCGGTCCGCCGCCGTGAGGCGGGGCGCCGAGTAATAAGGGGTTGCAACAGCAATTATACCAGCCGGGCACTGTGGCCCCTGGGGGACCACTATGGCACAGGCAGGACCTGTCCATGTTCCACGTGGAACCGGGTGATATCTGTCGCGTCCACCAGCGCCGCCGGCACCTCGGTGGCGGTGATGAAGATCTGTGCCGGGCCGGCCTTGAGCCGTTCCAGCACCCGCGCCTGGTGATGGCGATCCAACTCGGACGACAGATCGTCCAGGGCGATCACCGGCCATTCGCCGCGCTGCTCGGCATAGTCCTCGGCCTGCGCCAGCAGGCAGGTGAGGGCGGTCAGCTTGGCTTGGCCGCGCGAGAGTGCATCCCGGCCCGGAATGGTCTCAAATCCGACGCTCCAGTCGGCCCGGTGCGGACCGACCGACGTATAGCCGGCCATGCGGTCACGTTCCCGGGCCAGCAGCAGGGCGTCGGAGAGCGAAACCTCCTGCTTGCGCCACCCTGGGCTCAAACTCAGCGACTGGATCCCCAGATTGGGCGCCAGTACGGCGGCCAGTTCCACGGTCCGTTCCTGTAGCCGTTCCAGGTAATGCTGGCGGCGGGTGGTCAGCGGTTCGCCGGCCTCGGCGAGCTCCCGGTCCCACGCATCGAGCGCGTTCGGGTGCCCTCCTTGCTTGAGCAGGGCATTGCGCTGTTTCAGGGCCCGCGAGTACCGCCGCCACAGACCCATGAAGTCTGGTTCCACGTGGAACAAACCCCAATCAAGGAACCGGCGACGCGGTTCACCGCCGCCGCTGACCAAGGCATGGCTACCGGGCTCGAAGGTGACGACCGCCAGTGCGGCGCACAGCGTCCCGAGCTGAGCGACGTCTTCCCCGTCCAGTCGGCCTTTCCATTCCTGGCCGCTGTGGCGAAGCCCGGCCTTGCGACGGGTCGGGGTGTCGGCACCTTCGCGCTGCTCATCCCATTCCACGAACACATCCAGCGCCTCCCGGCCCTGGCGTACCAGGCCATCCCGGACACGGCCGCGAAAACTGCGCCCATACGCCATGACGTGCAGCGCCTCCAGGACACTGGTCTTGCCGGCGCCATTGTCACCGGTGATCAGGTTGATGCCCGGTTGCGGTGCCAGTTCGACGGTATCGAAGCGGCGAACCTGGTGCAGGGTCAAGCGGCGGATGTGCATGCGGACGATCAACGCCGCACGGGGCGGCAGACGGGTAGGGGGAATCGATCAGCTTACTGCATTGCCCAGGTTCCACGTGGCCGGATGCTCGGCGCGCCGGTTGTCGACCTGACCATTCGCCGAGGGCGGAAGGAGCCGGTCGGTGCGTCCCGGTGTTCAGCGCGATGGCGGCTCGGTCTGCCATGCGTGCATTTCGGGTGCGCCAACGATCATCGGGCCAGACAAGCGCGATGTTCGCCGCCGACGTCAGCGCCGCGGCCAGCACCGCCACGTGAAACCTCCGTTTCCCGCCGCATGGCCAGCTGGAGGGGCCTGAATTTTTTCAAATCTGCGCCGTACGCAGCACTGAGGTACTGCAGATTTCAACGAATTCGCACCGTTTTTTGCCCGCCTTGCGAGCCAGGACGCGGCCGGTCCCCTGTTTTTTTTGAAATCTGGACGTGAGGTCGAATCGCCGAAGCGTAGAACCCGAGCAGCTCGCGCAGACCCAAACGAGACTGTCCACACCCGCTCTGTATGGCTTATGCACAGCCTATGGGCAATCTGTGGATAAAAAGGGCCTCTTGAACGGCCTCGAAAGATATCCACAGGATCACCCCCAGGCTCAGACCCTGTTTTACCGGGGGTTTCAGGCCTATATTCCTCTTTAAAACCAACCACTTAACCTACTTTTCAACCAAATCTGGCCCTACCACCACCACCAAGCTTTAGATTTATATACAGTTTTTAAAAGCATAGAGCTGTGATCCAGCGGCCAAAAAGCCGGGTACCGCAGCGCTTCGGAGCGGACGTGCAGTTGGCGCAGTTCGCTCGGCTGACGTATGCAGAATCGACACGCGCGGCAGCCGTCCGCCGCCATTCGCTCTCTGGCCCCGTGCCGCACCAACCGAAGGGCCGGAGCAAACGTGGTCACCACCTCGTGGGGCTCGTTGCCAAAGTCCCGCTCGCTGCGTGTCCTCCGGCTCGCGAGCGTTGCGGATGCGCCACAGGATCAGCCGAACGGTACGGCCACGCCACAAACGCACCGCGAAAAAAGAATGCTCCACGTGGAACATCGTTCTCTCGCCCAAAAAGAAACCCGGCAATGCCGGGCTTCTCAGAACCACTCGGTTCCACGTGGAACCTACACCTCGCAGGTCACAGACGCAGCGGCATCACCACGTGACGTGACTTCTCGCTGCTGGCCTCACGGACCAGGGCAGAGGAGTTCGAATCGCGTAGCTGGATCACGACGTGCTCGTCGCGCAGTGCGGACAACGCGTCCAGCAGGTAGTTCACGTTGAAGCCAATGGCCAGATCGCTGACCGTGGTATCGGCCTCGATCTCTTCCTGGGCTTCTTCCTGCTCCGGGTTGTGCGCGCTGATTTTCAGGTTGCCCGGCGAGACTTCCACGCGGATGCCGCGGTACTTCTCGTTGGACAGAATCGCAGCGCGCTGCAGCGAGGCACGCAGGGCTTCGCGATCCACCTTCACTTCGCGGTCGGCACCGATCGGAATCACAGCCTCGTAATCCGGGAACCGGCCGTCGATCAGCTTGGAGGTGAAGGTCACATCGTCGCGCTTGACGCGAACGTGGCTGCGGCCGACTTCCAGCTCGATCTCACGATCGCCGCTTTCCAGCAGACGCTGCAGCTCGGTCACGCCCTTGCGCGGCACGATGATCTGACGCTTGGCGCCGCTGGCTTTTTCCAGCTCGGTTTCGCACAGCGCCAGGCGGTGACCGTCGGTCGCCACGGTACGCAGGGCATCGCCACGCAGGTCGAACAGCAGGCCGTTGAGGTAGTACCGCACGTCCTGCTGGGCCATCGCGAACGCGGTGCGTTCGATCAGTTCCTTCAGGGTCGCTTCGCCGATGGCCACGCGTTCGGTCGCTTCGACTTCGTCGACAGACGGGAAGTCGTTGGCCGGCAGCGTTGCCAGGGTGAAGCGGCTGCGCCCGGCCTGCACGGTGATCTTGTCACCGGTCTGCGAGACGGTGATCCGGCTGCCGTCGGGCAGGGCGCGGATGATCTCGAACAACTTGCGGGCGGGGATGGTGGTCTCGCCGTCCTGGGCATCTTCCACCGCGATCCGCGACACCATTTCCACTTCCAGGTCCGTACCCGTCAGCGAGAGCTGTCCGTTCTGGACCTGAACCAGGAAATTAGCCAGAACCGGCAGGGTCTGGCGGCGTTCGACCACGTTGACGACTTGTGCCAACGGCTTGAGAAAGGCTTCGCGCTGCAGTGTGAAACGCATGTGGTTCCGTGCCCCTATGCTTTAAAAAAATGTGGAATAAATCAAAAGCTTGGTGGTGCTGGTAGGGCCAGAATCGCGGGAAAACACGACTAAGCCTTTGTAAACAATAGGGTTTTTGACCTCGAAACCCTCTGCATTACTAGCCCCCAAGGGGTGGGGAAAGGTGTGGATAACTTTACCGCCGAATCGAGCGGCTTTTTTATCCACAACCTATCCCGCGCTTACTACCGGATTCTGCACCGTTTTATGCGATGACGCCTTAGCGGCGTACATGCATCATTCGCTCAACTTCCGGATCAGCTTGTCCCAGTCTTCCCGCAACTTGCCGTCCGCTTCCATCAACGTCCGGATCTGCCGGCAGGCATGCAGCACCGTGGTGTGGTCCCGGCCGGCAAAGGCGTCGCCGATTTCCGGCAGGCTGTGCTCGGTCAGTTCCTTGGTCAGGGCCATGGCAACCTGACGGGGACGGGCCAGCGACCGGGTCCGACGCTTGGACAGCAGATCCTTGATCTGCAGCCCGTAGTAGTCGGCCACGGTTTTCTGGATGTTGGGAATGCTGATCGCCTGCTGCTGGGCGCGAAGCAGGTCGCGCAGGGTTTCCTGGGCGAAATCAGTGGTGATCGCACGGCCGGTGAAGTTGGCGCGTGCGGCCAGGGTATTCAACGCACCTTCGAGGTCGCGGACATTGGAGCGCATCTTCTTGGCAATCAGAAACGCCACATCGTCGGGGATATCGGTGCCACGCTCGCGGGCCTTGGCCAGCACGATCGCTGCACGCGTCTCGAAGTCCGGCGGCTCGATCGCCACCGACAGGCCCCAGGCCAGGCGCGACTTCAGCCGTGCTTCCAGGCCCTCGACTTCGCGCGGGTACCGGTCGCAGGTCAGGATGATCTGCTGCTTGCCGTCGAACAGGGCGTTGAACGTGTGGAAGAACTCTTCCTGGGTACGGTCCTTGCCGGCGAAGAACTGGATGTCATCGATCAGCAGCGCGTCCACCTGCTGGAACTGGCGCTTGAACTGGTCCATGGTTTTTTCCTGCAGCGCACGGATCATCGCGCTGAAGAACTGTTCCGAACGCAGGTACAGCACCTTGGCCGCCGGATTGGCCTGACGCATCGCATTGCCGGCCGCGAACATCAGGTGGGTCTTGCCCAGGCCGGTCCCGCCGTACAGCAGCAACGGGTTGTGGGCGCGGTCGCCCGGCTTCTGCGCCGCCTGGAACGCCGCAGCCAGACCCAGCTGGTTGCTGCGGCCTTCCACGAAGTTGGCGAAGGTGTAGTGCGAATCCATGTTGCCGGCGAACGGCACCAGCGGTTCGGCCGGCGCCGCCGGTGCGGACAGGCCCGGAATCGGCGCGATCTGCGCCTCTACCGGACGCGGACGCGAGCCGATTTCAAGAAAAACGTCGCCGAAACCGGCGAAGTGCGCCAGCAGCTCCTTGATGCGCGGCAGATACAGCTCGCGCACCTGGTCGACGATGAAGGCGTTTGGCGCATAAAGCACCAGGCTGTCCGCGCGCAGATCTGCCTGCAGCGGCTTCAACCAGGTGTGAACATCCTCGGGCGGAAACTCCGCTTCGAGGCGTTCGAGAGAACGAGACCAGGCATCCATCGGCAATAATCGTCTGGGGCCAGCGGATAGGCGAACAAAAGCGCCGCACCGCAGGCCGGAAGGGGGGAAGAATGGATGGCGCAGACTACCACCGACGAGGGGGGCCGGGAATGGTTGTCCCAAAGTTATTCACAAAACGATCCACAGCTATTGCACAGCCCGGTGAATTCCCGTAGTGAC
Source organism: Stenotrophomonas sp. TWI1151 (assembly GCF_039673135.1). Classification (NCBI taxonomy): domain Bacteria; kingdom Pseudomonadati; phylum Pseudomonadota; class Gammaproteobacteria; order Lysobacterales; family Lysobacteraceae; genus Stenotrophomonas; species Stenotrophomonas sp. TWI1151. The sequence goes on along the minus strand of NZ_JBDJLA010000002.1, from coordinate 53,870 downwards.
AGACACTTGACGGGACCTCGATGAGGTCTATAGAATTTCCGGTTCTTTCCGTCCCCTTCATATAGAGGCCCGCATGGCCACCAAGCGCACTTTCCAACCCAGCAACCTCAAGCGTAAGCGCGACCATGGCTTCCGTGCCCGTATGAAGACCGCTGACGGCCGCAAGATCCTGTCGCGTCGCCGCGCCAAGGGCCGTAAAGTCCTGAGCGCTTGATTGCAATGCCGCTTTCCGCGGCAGACGCAATCCTGACTGTGAGCAGTTCCGACCCGCGCAAGCGATTTCCTCGCTCTGCGCGGGTTCGTACGCGTGCCGAATATACAACGGTCTTCAACGGCGCCCGCCGTGTGTCCGATCCGCTGATGACCCTGCACTGGCTGAAGAGCGATACGCCAGCCAGGTTGGGTCTTGCGGTGTCGCGCAAAGTCGATCCCCGAGCCGTGGGTCGCAACCGAGTGAAGCGTGTGTTGCGCGATGCCACACGCCACGTACGGCCGTGGATGAGTGCCGGCGATTACGTCGTCGTTGCCCGCAGTGCCGCCCGTACCGCCAGCAATTCAGAACTCCGCCAGGCCTTTGAACGCCTGTTGCGCCGCCTTGGCGCATTGCCCATGCCGGGCGCGGACGGCACAATGCCGCCGCCCCTGGGCGTTGCACCCCTTTCCCAGTCCGAGCCGGCATTGCGTGCCGGCCCCGTCGAGCCTGCACGCTGATGAACCAGACCCGCGTTTTCCTGATTTTTGCCTGGCTGATGGTGGCCGTGTTGCTGTGGATGGAGTGGGGCCGCGATAAAGCCGCGCCGCCGACCCCGGCCGTGGCCACCCAGACTACCCAGGCCAGCGTGCCCGGTGCGGCTGCCGGCAGCATCCCCGGTGCGCCCGTGCCCCAGGCGGACGGTTCCCTGCCGGCGGCACAGCCGGCCGCACAGACCGAGGCCGGTCCGGCCCGCGTGACCATCACCACCGACGTCCTGCGTCTGGTGCTGGACGGTGGCACGGTGCTGGATGCCGAGCTGCTGCAGTTCCCGCAGACCAAGGAAGAAGGCAGCCCGCCGGTCCGCCTGCTGACCGAAGAAGCGACCCACCCGTACCGCGCGGTGAGTGGCTGGATCAGCGAAGACAAGACCATGCCGGTGCCGGCCGCCAACGGCTTCAAGCTGGTCGGCGACAACCACGACTTCGTGCTGGCCAAGGGCCAGGACGAGGTCACGGTGCCTTTCGAATGGACCGGCCCGAACGGCGTGACCATCCGCCGCACCTACTCGCTGGGTCGCAACGAGTACGCGATCACGGTCAAGGATGAAGTGGTCAACGGTGGCAGCGCCCCGTGGAGCGGCTACGTGTTCCGCACCCTGGACCGCACCCCGACCATCCTCTCGCGCAGCATGACCAACCCGGACTCGTTCAGCTTCAACGGCGCGACCTGGTTCAGCCCGCAGGACGGTTACGAGCGTCGCGCGTTCAAGGATTACCTGGACGACGGCCACCTCAACCGCACCATCACCGGCGGCTGGCTGGCGATGCTGCAGCACCACTTCTTCACCGCGTGGATTCCGCAGGCCGACCAGGCCGCGCAGTACTCGCTGGCGCAGAACAACGGCCGCGACCAGATCGAAGCGCGTGGCCCGGCCTTCACCGTGGCCCCGGGCCAGCAGGTCAGCACCGAAGCCCGCCTGTGGGTCGGCCCGAAGCTGGTCAACCTGATTGCCAAGGAAGACGTGAAGGGCCTGGACCGCGTGGTCGACTACAGCCGCTTCTCGCTGATGGCGATCATCGGCCAGGGCCTGTTCTGGGTCCTCAACCAGGTCCACAAGGTCGTCAACAACTGGGGCTGGGCGATCGTCGGCCTGGTGGTGCTGCTGAAGCTGGTGCTGTATCCGCTCTCGGCCGTGCAGTACAAGTCCGGCGCCAAGATGCGTCGCTTCCAGCCGCGCATCGCGCAGCTCAAGGAACGCTATGGCGATGACCGCCAGAAGTTCCAGACCGCGATGATGGAGCTTTACAAGAAAGAGAAGATCAACCCGATGGGCGGCTGTCTGCCGATCCTCATCCAGATGCCGATCTTCTTCGCGCTGTACTGGGTGCTGGTGGAATCGGTGGAACTGCGCCAGGCCCCGTGGCTGGGCTGGATCCAGGATCTGACCGCACGTGACCCGTACTTCATCCTGCCGGTGATCAACGTGGCGGTGATGTGGGCCACCCAGAAGCTGACCCCGGCACCGGGCATGGACCCGATGCAGGCCAAGATGATGCAGCTGATGCCGCTGGTGTTCGGCGTCATGATGGCCTTCATGCCGTCCGGTCTGGTGCTGTACTGGGTCGTCAACGGCGGCCTGGGCCTGCTCCAGCAGTGGTGGATGACCAAGCGTCATGGCAGCGATCCGCTGCCGGTCGTCACCGCCAAGAAGTAAGCCACACAGGAGACCCGCCGCAAGGCGGGTTTCCTGCATCTGCGGCCCGGCCAACCGTGCGGTCCGTAGAATGCCCCCTGATTCCCCGTACCCTGCAGTGAGCCCGACATGACCCATGCCCCCGACACCATCGTGGCCATCGCCACCGCGCCCGGCGCTGGCGGCGTCGGCATGCTGCGGCTGTCCGGCCCGCAGGCGCGGCCCATCGCCGAGGCGATCGGCGTGCGCGCGATGCAGCCACGGCATGCGCACTACGCGCGCTTCCGCGATGCGGGCGACGAGGTGATCGACGACGGCATCGCGCTGTGGTTCCCGGCGCCGAACAGCTTCACCGGCGAAGAGGTGGTGGAACTGCAGGGGCACGGCAGCCCGGTGGTGCTGCAGCAGCTGGTCGCGCGCTGCATTGCCTTGGGCGCACGCCAGGCACGACCCGGTGAGTTCAGCGAGCGCGCCTTCCTCAACGGCAAGCTCGACCTGGCCCAGGCCGAGGCGATCGCCGACCTGATCGCTGCCAGCGATACCCGCGCAGCGCGCGCGGCGCGCCGCTCGCTGGACGGCGTGTTCTCGCGCCGTGTGGACGAGGTCGCAGAACAGCTTGTTCTGCTGCGGATCCACGTGGAGGCGGCAATCGATTTCGCCGACGAACCGCTCGATACCCTCGGCGGGGCGCAGGTGCGCAGTGGCCTGGTCACCGCCCTGCAGGCGTTGATCCGGCTCCGCGAGGATGCCGAACGCGGCCGCAAACTGCGCGACGGCCTGCACGCCGTGCTGGTCGGGCCGCCGAACGCCGGCAAGAGTTCGTTGCTCAATGCGCTGGCCGGCAGTGAACGGGCGATCGTCACCGACATCGCCGGGACCACCCGCGACACCCTGCGCGAGACCATCCGCATCGACGGTCTTGAGCTCACGCTGGTCGACACCGCCGGCCTGCGCGACGGCGGCGACGCGATCGAGCGCGAAGGCATGCGCCGGGCGCGCGTGGAGATGCAGCGCACCGACCTGGCCATCGTGGTGGTCGATGCACGCGATCCGCAGGCCGGCCGCGACGCGGTGGGCGACAGCATCGACGATGTGCCGCAGCAGCTGTGGATCCACAACAAGAGCGATCTGCTGGCCGCGATGCCGTCCGACGCTCGTGCAGACGTGGTGCATGTCTCGGCCGCGACCGGCCTCGGCCTGGATCAGCTGCACGCACGCCTGCGCGCGCTGGCCAGCGGCAGTGCCGGCGACAGCGTAGACGGTGAGTTCTCCGCGCGCGCCCGCCACGTCGAGGCGATCAGCCAGGCCATCGGCCATGCCGAGCGCGCCGAATCGGAGCTGGTCCACGAGCATCTGGAGCTGGCGGCGGAGGAACTGCGCCTGGCCCATGAGGCGCTGGGCGAGATCACCGGGCGGATGAGCGCCGATGACCTGCTGGGGCGGATTTTCTCGAGCTTCTGTATCGGGAAGTAGGCACGCGGCCTTTCTTCGCGCTGTCACAGCCTTGCAGCAGACTGACCGGGTTCTTTATCGACAGGGGTTTGCAGTGTCCAAGCAGTTGTGGGGAGGTGTGTTGCTGGTGTCGCTGGCCGTGGCACCATCGATGGCCATGAGCGCTGAATCGTCTTCCTCCACGCCGGCCAGGGCCGCCGTCTACGGCCACCGCGGCGCCAGTGCGCTGCTGCCCGAGCACACGCTCGCCGCGTACGCGCAGGCCATCGCCGATGGCGCCGACTATATCGAGCCGGACCTGGTGATGACCAAGGACGGCGTGCTGGTATCGCGGCACGAGAACGAGATCGGCGGCACCACCGATGTGGCCGCGCACCCCGAGTTCGCCAGCCGCAAGACCGTCAAGACCATCGACGGCGAGCGCATCGAAGGCTGGTTCACCGAAGACTTCAGCCTGGCCGAACTGAAGACGCTGTACGCCCGCGAGCGCCTGCCGCAGCTGCGCAGCACCGCGTTCGACGGCCAGTTCCGCATCGCCACGCTGGACGAAATCATCGCCTTCCTGGTGCAGCAGGCCGGCCGCGCCAACCGCGGCATCGGGCTGGTGCCCGAGATCAAACACGGCACCTACTTCAAGGGCATCGGCCTGCCGATGGAAGACAAGGTGCTGGCCACGCTGCAGGGCAACGCCTATACCCGCGTGGCGCCGGTGACGATCCAGTCCTTCGAGGTCGGCAACCTGCGTTACCTGCGCGGCAAGCTCGGCCGCGACAGCAATATCCGCCTGCTGCAGCTGCTCGGCGATCCCAAGCAGCAGCCCGGTGATGTACTCGCGGCCAAGGGCAGCCAGCGCTATGCCGACCTGATCACCCCGGCCGGGCTGCGCGACGTGGCCACCTATGCCGACGGCATCGGCCCAAGCCTGCGCATGGTCATTCCGCTGGACGCGCAGGGGAAGCTCGGCACCCCGACCTCCCTGGTGCGTGATGCGCATGCGGCCGGCTTGATGGTGGTGCCGTATACGTTCCGGCCGGAAAACTACTTCCAGGCCGCGGAGTTCCGCAGCGGCGAGCCGAATACCCGCAACGCGGAAGGTTCGGTCGCCGAGATGCGGGCCTATCTGGCCACCGGCATCGATGCCTTCTTCACCGATGACCCGGCGCTGGGCAGGCGTGCGGTGGATGGGGATGGCGCACCGGCGAGCCGGTAGGTACCGACCGTTGGTCGGTACGATCGTGATCGGCGCGATATCGGAATGTCCGGCGCACGGCAGCCACGCATGGCGTGGCTCTACCCCGGCATGCCATCAGATGGCGTCGCCGGTCAATCCAGCGATGACCCTTCATCGCGCCGCCGGAACGGCAGCACCACGAAGTCGCGGCCCTCGCGCGGTTGCCACAGCACCGGCACGCGGGTCGGGGAGGGCGGCTCCAGATCGGCGTCGCGCGCTGCCTCGATGTCGTCCTCTTCCTCATCCTCCCAGCTGTAGCGTTTGCGCGGCGCCATCGGGTCGGAGAGGCGGAACAGCAGCGCGCTGATGATGCCGGCGAAGGCACCGCCCATATGCGATTGCCAGGACACGCCCGGCTCGTGCGGCAGGATGGTCAGCAGCATGCTGCCGTAGAACAGGAAGGCGATCAGCCCGGCAGCGATCGCTGGCCGGTCGCGGCGCAGCAGGCCGAGCACGAACACCAGGAACATCAGGCCGTGGGTGATGCCACTGGCGCCCAGATGGCGGCTGCCCAGATCGCCGAGCAACCAGGCACCCAGGCCCGAGCCGAGCCACAGCAGGGGCAGCGCGCGCAGCGTTGCTTTGGGATACACGCTGCCGGCCAGGGTGCCGAGGATCAGCAGGGCTGCCGCGTTGGCACCCAGATGCTGGATCGAGCCGTGCAGCAGCGGTGCACCGAGAATGCCGAGCAGGCCGGCCTTGTCCAGCGGGGCCACGGCCCACGGACGCCAGTCGAAGTGGCCCTGGGCGGTATACACCGCGACCAGCAGCACCACGAAGGCCAGGCTCAGGTTGAACGCCCGCAGTACACCACCACGGTCGTTGCGGGACGGAACCGGCGGCGCGCCGGTGGGCTGGGGCAGGTTGGCGTTCATACCCTTAGGGATGGCGTCGCCCCGGATGAACACAAGGGCAACGTCGTGGGAGAGAGAGGTACCGCCTGCGGGACAATCCCGCAGGCGGCACGGTCGGTCAGGCGTGGCCGCCTTCTTTCGGCGGGTTCTTCAGGCTCAACACCACGGTCGCGGCGATGATCACCGCCACCACGCCCAGCGAGATCGGGGTGGGGATCTTGAAGAGGTCGATCAGCATCATCTTGATGCCGATGAAGGCCAGCACCAGGGCCAGGCCGTACGGCAACAGGTGGAAGCGATCGGCCATGCCGGCCAGCAGGAAGAACATCGCGCGCAGGCCCAGCACCGCGAAGACGTTGGAGGTCAGCACGATGAACGGGTCGGTGGTGATGGCAAAGATCGCCGGGATGCTGTCCACCGCGAAGATCACGTCGGTGACCGCGATCAGGATCAGCACCACGAACAGCGGCGTGAACCAGCGCTTGCCATCGCGCATGACGCTCATGGCGTTGCCGGCATAGTCGGGCAGCAGGCGCAGGTGCTTGCGCATCCAGCGCAGGGCGGGGTTGGTCTCAAGATCCGGCTCGCTGCCGGCCGAGAACCACATCTTCCAACCGGTGAAGAGCAGGAACGCACCGAACACGTAGAGCAGCCAGTGGAACTTGGTCAGCAGCACGCTGCCGGCGAAGATCATGATCGTACGCAGCACGATCGCGCCCAGGATGCCGATGATCAATACCTTCTGACGCTGTTCCTCGGGCACCGCGAAGTAGCCCATGATCATCAGGAACACGAAGATGTTGTCCACCGCCAGGGCTTTCTCGACCAGGTAACCGGTCAGGAACTCCAGGCCGACCTTGTTGGCCACCACCTGGCCGGCAGTCTCGTTCAGGTAATACCAGAGGCCACCGTTGAAGGCCAGGGCCAGGGCGACCCAGCCGATGGACCACCACAGGGCCTCCTTGAAGGTGACCTTGTGGGGGCCGCCGTGTCGCATCAAGACGAGGTCGACCAGCAGCGCGATGATCACCACCGCGCCGAAGCCGCCCCACAACCACACATTACCGATCGTCTGCATTGGGTTTATCCGTTGGAAAAATAGATTGCCTCAAGCCGGATGGCGAGGATCTGCAACGGAGGATCGGGGGGATCCAGGGACAGAGCTTCGCCATACGGCGAAGGTCTCGCTCGCAGTCCCGATGGGTGGGACTGCCGTTGCACCGGAGCCTGCGGGCTCGAATTGACGGCGACAACGTCTGGGAGCTACTCCCCTTCTGGGGCCGATTCTGCGGGGTGCCGGGGCCGGCGTCAAATCCTTTCCATGCCCCGGTGCGGCTGAACGAAACGCCCCAACCGGTAGTGACGGCCGCTGGCCATCAACCACGTAGCGGCCGGGTTTAGCGCGCTGACGGCCAGCGGCCGTCACTACCAGAGCGCCAGCGGCGTCGCTCCCAGCGCCGAGGGCTGCAGGCTTCCCGTTTACAATACGCCCATGAATACCCCTGCCCCCGTTGTCCGCCTCAAGAACGCCTGGCGCTCCAGCCACCCGTGGATCTTCCAGAAACTGGTCGAAAAGCCGGCCGTCCGTCCCAAACCCGGTGCCATCGTCGACGTCGTCGGCGTGGACGGCGAGTGGATCGGGCGTGGCTTCTACAACGGTCATTCGCGCATTGCCGTGCGCATCCTGGAGACCGATCAGGGCATCCCGGTCGACGCCGGCTGGTTCTCGCGCAAGATCGCCCAGGCGGTGTCGCTGCGCCGTGAGGTGCTCAAGCTGGACGAGATCTCCGATGCCTGGCGCGTGGTCCACAGCGAAGGTGACGGTCTGTCCGGCCTGGTCGTGGATCGTTATGGCGACCTGGTCGTGGTCGAATTCTTCGCCGCCGGCATGTTCCGCCACCGCGAGTGGGTGTATGAAGCCCTGCGCGAACAATTCCCGGGCTGCCGTTTCCACAGCTTCGCCGACGAACACGTGCAGAAGCAGGAAAGCTTCGACTTCCACGGCAACACCACCACCGAAGCCTCGGTGATCACCGAGTACGGCGTGAAGTTCCGCGCCGACCCGGCCGGTGCGCACAAGACCGGCTTCTTCGCCGATCAGCGTGAGAACCGCCAATGGCTGAGCCAGCAGGTGGAAGGCAAGACCGTGCTGGACCTGTGCTGCAACACCGGTGGCTTTGCGGTGTACGCCGCCGCGCGCGGCGCGGCCGAGGTGGTCGGCATCGACATCGATGAAGACGTTATCGCCATCGCCAAGGGCAACGCCAAGCTCAACAACGTGCGCCCGAAGTTCATCCAGTCCGACATCTTCCCGTGGCTGCGCGATGCTTCCAACCGCGGCGAGCAGTTCGACGTGGTGATCCTGGACCCGGCCAAGATGACCCGCGACCGCGATCAGGTCATCACCGCGCTGAAGAAGTATCTGGACATGAACAAGCTGGCGCTGGGGGTGGTCAAGCCCGGTGGCCTGCTCGCCACGTTCTCGTGCACCGGCCTGGTGGCCGAAGATCAGTTCCTGGACATGCTGCGCCGCGCCGCCTTCTACGCCGGCCGCACCATCCAGATCCTGAAGGTGGCCGGCGCCGGTCCGGATCACCCGTTCATGGCCCACGTGCAGGAATCGCGGTATCTCAAGGCGGTGTTCTGCCGCGTGGTGGATTGAGGTCTGACCGGGCCAGACCCGTTGAACCCGGGACCGTAGAGCCACGCCATGCGTGGCTTCGCGGGCCAGATCAAGCCCAGCCACGCATGGCGTGGCTCTACAACCCAAGGTGAGGCGTCATGACGTTGCGCAGTCTGTCTTTGCTGGTCTCGCTGGCGTTGTGCACGCCACTGGCCGCCCACGCGGTCGACTTCACCCCGCAGGAACTGGCCAGGGCGTCCACGCTGCAGCAGCGGCTGCTGACCCTGGACAGCCATCTGGATACGCCGGCCAACTTCCACCGCGCCGGCTTCGACATCACCCAGCGGCACGACCACAACGCACTGTCGCAGGTGGACTACCCGCGCATGGTCGAAGGCGCGCTCGACGGCGGCTTCTGGGCGATCTACACCGATCAGGGCGACCGCAGCGCGCAGGCGCACCAGCATGACCGCGATGCCGGCCTGCTGCGGCTGACCGAGATCCGCGAGATGCTCGCCGCGCATCCGGACACCTTCCAGCTTGCGCTGACCGCCGCCGATGCCGCGCGCATCAAGGCCGCCGGCAAGCGCGTGGTCTACATCAGCATGGAGAACGCCAGCCCGCTGGTCGACGATCCCACACTGCTCAGCTACTACCACCTGGCCGGCCTGCGCCTGCTCAGCACGGTGCATTTCGCCAACAACGAGTTCGCCGATTCGGCCACCGATCCCAAGGGCACCGAGTGGAAGGGCCTGAGTCCGGCCGGCAAGGCGCTGGTGGATGAAGCGGTGCGGCTGGGCATCGTGATCGATCAGTCGCATGCCGCCGATGCGGTGTTCGATGATCTGATCGAGCGCATGCCGGTGCCGTTCGTGCTCTCGCACAGCTCGGCCAAGGCGATCTACAACCATCCGCGCAACCTCGACGATGCGCGTCTGAAGCGGCTGGCCAAGGCCGGCGGCGTGATCCAGGTCAACGCCTATGGTGGTTATCTGATCGACACCGCCAAGAGTGAGGCGCGCAAGGCGGCCGAGACGGCGCTGATGGCGCAGCTGGGCACCGATTACGACGGCATGAGCATCCAGCAGGGTGTCGCGCTGAAGAAGGGATTGGAGGAAATCGACCAGCGCATTCCGCTGCGCAAGGCCACGCTCGACGATTTCTTCGCGCATTTCGAGCACATCCTCACGGTGGTCGGCCCCGAACACGTGGGCATCGGGCTGGACTGGGATGGCGGCGGCGGCCTGGCCGATCTGCCCGACGTGAGCCAGCTGCCGAAGATCACCGCGTGGCTGCTGCGCAAGGGCTACAGCGAGAAACAGATCGCCGGTATCTGGGGCGGCAACCTGCTGCGCGTCATGCAGCAGGCGCAGGATCACGCGGCCAAGGTCGCCGCCGCCAAACGCTGAGGCCAGTGGCGCGTCGCGCGCTGCCCGGCAGGGCGGTGTCACCGGTGCCAACAACGAAAAAGGCAGGCCCTGGGCCTGCCTTTTTCACCCCCGCTCATCGCCGGCCCGGTGGCCGGCGCGATAGCTCAGCGTTTGCCCAGGACCGCATTGCGACGCCCGTAGGCGAAGTAGGCGATCAGGCCCAGAACGTTCCACGCCAGGAAGTACAACTGCGTGGTGCTCGGCAGGCTGAAGAACAGGTACACACAGCCGATCACCGCCAGCGGGCCGACCACGTAGGCCAGCGGCGTGCGGAACTTGCGCACGCGGTTCGGCTCGCGCTTGCGCAGCACCACCAGGCACAGGCCCACCGCGGTGAACGCGGCCAGCGTGCCGGCGTTGGCCAGCGCGGCGATCTCGTCCAGACGTGCCACGCCGGCCAGCGCGGCCACCAGCACCGCGGTGAACAGCGTGGTGGCGACCGGCGTGCCGGTGCGCGCGCTGACCTTGGAAAGACCGCGCGGCAGCAGGCCATCGCGCGACATGACGAAGAAGATGCGGCTCTGGCCGTACAGGAAGGCCAGCAGCACGGTCGGCAGCGCGATCACGGCGGCAGCGCCGATCCACTTGGCCGCACCCGGGCTGCCCAGCTCGCGCAGGATCAGCGCCAGCGGCTCGGCGCTCTGGCCGAAGATCGTGTAGCTCATCGCACCCACGGCGGCCAGCGCCACCAGCACGTAGATGATGGTGCAACCGACCATCGAGCCGATGATGCCGATCGCCAGGTCGCGCTCGGGCTTCTTGGTTTCTTCAGCGGCGGTGGAGATCGCATCGAAGCCGTAGAACGCGAAGAAGATGATCGCGGCGGCCGCCATCACCCCGCGTTCCACGCCATCGGCGCCCAGCGACTTGACGAAGCCGAACGGCATGAACGGCTCCATGTGGCCGGTATCGAAGTGCGGCAGGGCGATCGCCACGAACACGGTCAGCGCGATGATCTTGATCACCACCAGGACTGCGTTGAGGGTCGCGCTTTCCTTGGTGCCGGCCATCAGCATGCCGGCCACCAGGAAGGTGATCAGCACCGCCGGCAGGTTGATGAAGCCGCCTTCCACGTGGGGGCCGGCGGTCAGCATCAAGGGCAGGTCGATCCCGAAGCCGTGCAGGAAGCCGACCGCGTAGCCGGACCACCCGACCGCGACCGTGCTCACCACCAGCGAGTACTCCAGAATCAGGCTCCAGCCGACCACCCAGGCCACTACCTCGCCCAGGGCGGTGTAGCTGTAGGTGTAGGCGCTGCCGGCGGCCGGCATCATCGTCGACAGCTCGGCATAGGACAGGGCCGCGCAGGCGCAGACCGCGCCGGCGATGGCGAAGGAAATCAGCACCGCGGGGCCGGCCAGGTTCGCGCCGACACCGATCAGGGTGTAGATGCCGGTGCCGACGATGGCGCCGATGCCCAGCGCGATCAGGTGCGGCCAACTCAGGGTCGGGATCAGTTGCCTGCCGGCTTCATGGACGGTGACAGTGTCTAGGGACTTGCGCCGGAGCAATGACATGGGGCCTCGCGGTGGATGACTGTGAACGACAAGTCTGCGAGTTTTACCGAACGCGGCGCAGCATTACTACTGCCAAGCGTCGTAAGCGGCTGCACGGCCCGCATGACTGAGGCGAAGGTGACGAAACCGGCACAAAGGCCGGACGCTCATTCCCAGTGGCAGCCCGTGTCGGTCATCGCACCGACGTCTTCACCGAACACGGTCTGCTGGCCCGTCCGCGCGTTGGTGTAGGAGAAGCCATAGATGCGCGCGCCCTGGGTGCTGATCGCATAGTGGCCGATGACCTTGCCGTCCAGGTGCTCGTCCCACACCGTATCGAACTGCCAAGGGCGATCCTCGGCCAGTACGGTGCTCTCCTGCGAGGCCAGGGTCAGCCGCAGCCACGCGGTCTTGCCGGCGTAACGCACATGGCTGACCCGCTCACCGTCGGCAGTGCCCTCGGGGAGTTTCCATTCAAGGTGGATCTGTTGGCGGCTGCCGCCGGTCAGGCAGCGGATCTCATCGGCGTGTGCCGGCGCGATGGCCAGCAGCAGCAACAGCGGGGCGAGCCAGCGCATGGGGCAGGGTCCAACCAGGCAGAAAGAGGGCCATTGTCCTCCCCCGCGCACGCTGTCGGCAGCCTCGGCCGGATCGAGCATGCCGATCCGGCCGGTGGAGGTCAGCGGTTCAACGTTGCCATGGCCGCAGGGGCATAACGCGGGCCGGCGGCGGCATGGGCCGGGAAGATCGCATCGATCCGGGCCAGCGCGTCGGCGCTCAGCTGCACCTGCAGCGCGCCGAGGTTCTCTTCCAGATAGGCCAGCCGCTTGGTGCCCGGGATCGGCACCAGGTCTTCGCCCTGCGCCAGCACCCAGGCCAGGGCCAGCTGCCCGGGGCTCACGCCCTGGGTCTTGGCCATCGCGGTGACCGCGTCGACCAGCGCCAGGTTGCGGTCGAAGTTCTCGCCCTGGAAACGCGGCGATTGGCGGCGGTAGTCATCGGCGTCGAAATCGGCCGGGCTGCGGATCGCGCCGGTCAGGAAGCCACGGCCCAGCGGCGAGTAGGGCACGAAGCCGATGCCGAGCTCGCGCACCGTCGCCAGCACACCGTTGGCTTCCGGATCGCGCGACCACAGCGAGTACTCGGTCTGCACCGCGGTGATCGGATGCACCGCATGGGCGCGGCGGATCGTGCTTGCCGAGGCTTCGGAGAGGCCGAGGAAGCGCACCTTGCCCTGTTCGACCAGCCGCGCCATCGCCCCCACGGTGTCCTCGATCGGCACCGTGCCGTCCACGCGGTGCTGGTAGTACAGGTCGATGTGGTCCACGCCCAGCCGCTGCAGGCTGGCCTCGCAGGCGGCGATCACGTACTCGGGGCGGCCATCGACGCTGCGCGCGGCGGTGTCGCTCGGCTCCAGCCTGATCCCGAACTTGGTGGCGAGGAACACCTGGTCGCGGCGGCCGGCGATCGCCTTGCCGACCAGCACCTCGTTGGTGTGCGGGCCGTACATGTCGGCGGTGTCGAGCAGGGTGACGCCGCGTTCCAGCGCGCGATGGATGACCGCGATCGCGTCGGCATCGCTGCCGCGGCCGCCATAGAAGGCGCTCATGCCCATGCAGCCCAGGCCGAGCGCGGAAACGGTGGGGCCATCACGGCCAAGGGTGCGGGTCTGCATGAAGTACTCCGGGGAAGGGAAGGAACAGGACCAGCATCCTCCTGCGGACTATGTGGATAAACTGGCCGCTCCTGCATCGTCTTTGAAGCAAGCCTTCACAATGAGCGCTCAGCATCCCCTGCCCGCCGTGGTTGCCTTCGCCCGCGTCGCGCACCATGCCAGCTTCACCCGGGCCGCCGACGAGCTGGGCGTATCGCCCTCGGCGCTCTCGCAGACGGTGCGTGCGCTGGAGGCCCACCTTGGCGTGCGGCTGCTGCACCGGACCACGCGCCGGGTCGGCCTGACCGAGCAGGGCGCACGCTTCCTGGCGCAGGTACGCGAGGGCCTGGCCCGGATCGACGCCGCGTTCGACGACCTGGACCAGGTGCGCGATGTCCCCGCCGGCAAGCTGCGCATCAACGTGCCGCGGATCGCTGCCGAACTGCTGGTGCTGCCGCACCTGCCCGGCTTCCTGGCGCGTTATCCACAGATCGAGGTGGAGCTGTTCGTGGAAACCGCGCTGACCGATCTGGTCGCCGGCGGCTTCGACGCGGGGATCCGCTTGGGCGAAAGCCTGGCCCGCGGCATGATCGCGGTGCCGATCGGGCCGCTGGAACGCCAGGTGGTGGTGGCCACGCCGGACTATCTGGCCATGCACGGCGTGCCCGCGACCCCGGCCGACCTGGTCGCGCACGAGTGCATCGTGCACCGGCTCAGCACCGGCCGGCGGATGGCGTGGGAGTTCACCGGCGAGGGTCGCGATTTCGAGGTCGAGGTGGCGGGCCGGCTGGTGTTCAACGACGCCGGGCTGATCCATGCCGCCGTCACCCGGGGCATTGGCCTGGCCCAGGGGTTCGAGGCGCTGTACGCCGGCGACGTGGCGGCCGGCCGGCTGCAGTGCGTGCTGCAGGACTGGCAGCAGCCGTTCGCCGGTTTCCACGTTTACTACCCGGCACGTGAGCAGATGGCGCCCAAGCTGCGGGTGTTCATCGACCACCTGCGTGAGGCGATGCGGCGCTGACGCGCGCGGCTGGGCCGGTGCCGGGCAGCAGGGCGCGTGCCCAGTCTGCCTGCGGTGGATGGCCCTGTGGATAGATCACCTGCGCATCCCCGGGGAAGCGCTTGCAGCACAACACGCCGTCGGCATCGAACAGACGCCAGCCCTGCGCCGCCGCTTCGGCCTCGGCGATGCGATGGCGCAGCCCAAGCACCAGGCTGGCGTGGCAGTCGAACAGGCACGTACGCAGATCGATCCGGTCCAGCGGCTGAAGCCCCGCGACGATGCGGGTCACGGCGGGATGGGCCAGATCGATGCGCCGGGTGTGCATGCCGAGCAGGCGCTCGTCATGACCGCTCAGGTGCTGCACGAAGTAGACAGGTGGCGGCATGGGTCCCCGCAGTGTTGCGCACGCGCCGGTGAGGCGACGTTGGACGATGGCGCCGATTGGACACCTCGCCGGTACGCAGGGGAATCTCAATGTTTGAATGAAAACCGAGCGTCGCGATGATGCTGCCTATCCGCAGCCGAACACGACGCGCGCTGTCATCGTGCACCCTGCCGGCCTGCAAGGGTTCAGCCGCTCGCGCCCAGCCGCACACCGAACCCGACCAGGAACACCCCTGCGACCCGCCTCAGCCAAAGCCCGACACGCGGGTGCTGCAGAATCCGACGGCGCAGCAGGTTGCCCACCCCGATCAGCACCGAGCAGTAGGCCAGCCCCATGACGAAGATGATCAGCGCCATGGTCGCAAACGTCACCACACCCTGGTGCCGTGCCGGATCGATGAACAACGGCAGGAAGGCCATGTAGAAGATGATCGCCTTCGGGTTGAGCAGGTTGATCAGCACCGCCTGGCGGAAGTAGTGGCCCGGCGTGAGGCGGATGCCACCTTCCTCGCCCTGGGCGCGCGGTGCGCGCAGCAGGCCGATGCCGATCCACACCAGGTACGCCGCGCCGAGGTACTGCACCGCGTGGAACACCAGCGGGTTGGCCTTGAGCAGCGCCGCCACACCGGCTACCGCCAGCCACATCAGGATCTGGTCGCCCAGCAGCAGGCCGAACAGCGCCGTGTAACCGCCGCGCACCCCGCCGCGCCCGGTGGCGGTGAGCAGGGTGAAGGTGCCTGGGCCCGGCAGTGCAAGGAACACCAGCACGGCAGCAACAAAGGTCCACAGATCCTGGATGCCCATCCACGGCATGGCGGCGACTCGACTACGGGGGGAGGGGCATTGTCCGGCAGCCGCGCGCCGGGCGATAGCGTCAGCGCGCGCCGGCCGGCAACCCGGCGAGCAGTGGCTGCAGCCGTTGCGCGAACATTGCATGCAGCTGCCGGATGGCGGGCGAGAACTGCTTGCGGTGCGGGCACACCAGGTTCAACGGAAGACTGTCGCCGGCCCCGTCCAGCAGTACCTGCAGGCGCCCGGCCTGCACATCGGCGCAGATATCCAGCCACGACTTGAACACGATGCCTTCCCCCGCCACTGCCCAGCGCCGGACCACGTCGGCATCGTCGCAGACCATGTTGCCGCGCACCGGGATCACCGTGCGCCGACCATCGGCCTCGAAGCTCCAGCGGTCATAGGCACGCCCAGCGAGTTGATAGAGCAGGCAGTGGTGCTCCTTCAGCGCTTCCAGGTTGTCCGGCGTACCGTGCCGGGCCAGGTAGTCCGGTGATGCGGCCAGCACCCGGCGATTGCCGGGCAGCAGGGGCAGGGCGACATAGCTGGCGTTGTCGAAGCGGCCCAGGCGGAAGGCGATGTCGACCGGATCGCGGAACACATCGGCCACCTGGTCGGACAACTGCAGGCGCAGCTGCAGCTTCGGGTGCGCGGCGCGGAACTCGGTCAGCCATGGCAGCAGCAGGTTGCGGCCCAGATCCGAGGGGGCGGCCACCTGCAGCGTGCCGCGCAGTTCGGCATCCTCGCCACGCACCCGGGCCTCGCCCTCGCGCAGCGCGGCCAGCACCTCCTGCGCATAGGGCAGGTACAGCGCGCCCTCGGCGGTCAGGCGCAGGCTGCGGGTGGAGCGCACGAACAGGCGCAGGTCCAGCTCGCGTTCCAGCCGCGCCACCGCCGCAGCAACCTGGCCGGGCAGCAGATCCGCCTCGCGTGCGGCGTTGGAAAAGCTGCCCAGCGCGGCGGTGCGGACGAACAGGGCGAGGTCGTCGAACCGGATCATTTTCATTCCTGCAGTGAAAGTGCTGCCCGATTTTGCGCCTTTCTCCACCCCGCCGTGAAGCGCACGCTGTCCGCCTTCCCCACTGGATCTCCCCCGATGAAAGCCGTCGCCTATACCCAGCATGGCCTGCCGATCAGCGACCCCGCCGCGCTGGTGGACATCACCCTGCCGATCCCCACCCCCGGCCCGCGCGATCTGCGGGTCGAGGTCCGCGCGATCTCGGTGAACCCGGTCGATACCAAGGTCCGCACCGGCGTGGCGGTCACCGAGCCGCGCGTACTGGGCTTCGACGCGGTCGGCATCGTGGATGCGGTGGGCGACGCGGTGACCCTGTTCCAGCCCGGCGACGCGGTCTTCTATGCGGGCGCGATCGGCCGCGCCGGCAGCAACGCCGAGTACCAGCTGGTGGACGAGCGCATCGTCGGCCACAAGCCGACCAGCCTGGATGACGCCGCCGCCGCGGCACTGCCGCTGACAGCGATCACGGCCTGGGAGCTGTTGTTCGATCGCCTGCGCATCGCGGAAAACGGCGGCGAAGGGCAGACCCTGCTGGTGATCGGTGCCGCCGGTGGCGTCGGCTCGATCCTGGTCCAGTTGGCCCGCCAGCTGACCCGCCTGACCGTGATCGGCACCGCCTCGCGCCCGGATACCCAGGACTGGGTCTACGCGCTGGGCGCGCACCACGTGATCGACCACACCCAGCCGCTGAGCGAAGGCCTGCAGCGCCTGGGCATCGCCGAGGTCAGCCACGTGGCCAGCCTGACCCATACCGACCAGCACTACGACCAGATCGTCGCGGTGCTCGCGCCGCAGGGCCAGCTGGCGCTGATCGACGATCCCGGCCAGCTCGATGTGATGGCGCTCAAGCGCAAGAGCCTGTCCCTGCACTGGGAATCGATGTTCACCCGCTCCAGCTTCAACACCCCCGATGTGCAGCGCCAGCACGAGCTGCTCGAGCGCGTCGCCGCGCTGATCGACGCGGGCGTGCTGCGCACCACGCTGGGCGAACACTACGGCCGCATCAACGCCGCCAACCTGCGTCAGGCGCACGCCCTGATCGAGAGCCACCGCGCGCGCGGCAAGCTCGTGCTTGAAGGGTTCTGACGCAGCCAATGAGACCGCCGCGGCCTACACTTGGCGCATGCAAACCGAATTCCTCATTCTCGGCGGCCTGGTGTGTGCCGTCCTCGTGCTGCAGCTGCTCGCGCTGCTGCGGCGTTCCGGCAACGGCGGCCTCGAACAGACCCTGCGCGAGGAAGCGCGGGTCGGCCGCAGCGAACTGCGTGAGCAGCTCGAAGGCCTGGGCCGCCAGCAGGACGCCCGGCTGGAGAGTTTCGCGCGCGCGCTGACCGATCTCTCCACCCGCACCGACCAGCGCCTGGACCTGCTGCGCGATGCGCTCGGTGAAGACGCGCGCAAGGCACGCGAGGAAAGCACGCTCAGCCAGCAGCGCACCGGCGACCTGCTGGCACTGCGCATGCAGGAAGTGCGTGCGCAGCTGGAAGCATTCGGGCAACAGCAGCAGGCGCGCATTGAAGCGTTCGGCCAGCAGCTGGTGGACCTGACCACGCGCACCGACAGCCACATGGCCGCGCTGCGCCAGGCCCTGGCCGAAGACGCGCGCCTGGGCCGCGAGGAAACCGGGCAGTCGCAGCAGCGCCTGGGTGAATCGCTGGGCCTGCGCCTGCAGGAAATGACCCAGCGCAACGAGCAGCGTATCGGCGAGATGCGCGCCACGCTCGAGCAGCAGCTCAAGAGCCTGCAGAGCGACAACGCCGAGAAGCTCGACCAGATGCGCGTGACCGTGGACGAGAAGCTGCAGACCACCCTGGAAACCCGCCTGGGTGCTTCGTTCCAGCTGGTCTCCGAGCGGCTGGAGCAGGTCCAGCGCGGGCTTGGTGAGATGCAGCAGCTGGCCACCGGCGTGGGCGACCTCAAGCGCGTGCTGACCAACGTCAAGAACCGCGGCAGCTGGGGCGAAGTGCAGCTGGACAACATCCTCGAGCAGACGCTCACCCAGGAGCAGTACGCGCGCGGCGTCAAAGTGCGCCCGGACAGCAACGAGATCGTCGATATCGCCGTGCGCCTGCCGGGCCGCGGCCATGAAGACACCCCGGTGTGGTTGCCGATCGATTCCAAGTTCCCGCGCGAGGATTACGAGCGCCTGCTCGATGCGCAGGAGCAGGGCGACGTCGAGGGCGTGCGCGTGCAGGGCGCGCAGCTCGAGCGCGCGATCCGCATCCAGGCCAAATCGATCTGCGACAAGTACATCGCCCCGCCACACACCACCGATTTCGCGGTGATGTTCCTGCCCACTGAAAGCCTGTACGCCGAAGTGATCCGCCGCCCCGGCCTGATCGACCTGCTGCAGCGCGACCACCGTGTGGTGGTGGCCGGCCCGACCACCGTGACCGCGCTGCTCAACAGCCTGCAGATGGGCTTCCGCACGCTGGCCATCGAACAGCGCTCCAGTGAAGTGTGGGGCCTGCTCGGTGCGGTAAAGAGCGAGTTCGGCAAGTTCGCCGGCATCCTGGAAAAGGCCGAGAAGCAGATCACCACCGTCGGCCGCAGCCTCGGCGAAGCCAGCCGCAAGACGCGCACCATCGAGCGCCGCCTGCGCAGCGTGGAAACGCTGGGCAGTGAACAGACCCAGGACCTGCTCGGCGACATGAGCGGCGAGGACGAGGACGTGGCCGGCGACGAAGCCAGCCCGCCGCAGGACTAAGCGCCGACGCCCTGCATGCACGCGATCGCGCATGCTGCGGGGCACGTCTTTTCCCTGCTTTCTCCCATCCTTCAAGGAACCGTCCATGCGCCTGCCCCTGATGCTGTCTCTCCTGTTCGCCCTGGCCGGGTGCAGCAGTGCCCCACCTGCAGACACCACCGCAGCGACACCGACAACGCCCAGCGCCGCCGAATGCACCGCCGCCGGTGGCAGCCTGCAGCCGCTGGGCCGCCTGCAGCGCGTGCAGTGCGTGGTGCCCTACGCCGATGCCGGCAAGATCTGCAGCGCCAAGGCCGACTGCAGTGGCCAGTGCCTGGCCACCAGTGATGTCGCGCCGGGAACGGCCGCGCGCGGCGTCTGCCAGCGCGATGTCAGCCAGAACTTCGGCTGCCGCCAGCGCATCGATGGCGGTGTGGCGATGGGCACGATCTGCGTCGATTGACGCCCCCCGGGCACGGCTATGCTGTGCCTCCCCTGATCCAACGCAAGGAATCTGCAGTGAGCCAGACCGTCTACGACATCCCCGTGACCACCATCGAAGGTCAGCCGACCTCGCTGGCCGACTACCGCGGCAAGGTGCTGCTGGTCGTCAACGTCGCCTCCAAGTGTGGCCTGACCCCGCAGTACGAAGGCCTGCAGGCGCTGTACGCCGACAAGCAGGCCGCCGGCCTGGAAGTGCTGGGGTTCCCGGCCAACAACTTCCTGGCCCAGGAGCCGGGCAGCGAAGCGGACATCCAGCAGTTCTGCCAGCTGGAATACAACGTCAGCTTCCCGATGTTCGCCAAGATCAGCGTGGCCGGTGAGGACACCCATCCGCTGTACCAGCAGCTGACCGCCGCGCAGCCGGCCGCCACCGGCGAAGGCCCGATGCGCGAGAAGCTGCAGGGCGCCGTGGCCAAGTATCCGGAGCTGGTGGTCAACGCCGCCCCGGGCGTGCTGTGGAACTTCGAGAAGTTCCTGATCGGCCGCGACGGCCAGGTCATTGCCCGCTTCGCCCCGGACGTGCCGGCCGACGATGCCCGCCTGGTGGCCGCGATCGACGCCGCGCTGGCGGCCTGATCGGCGGACCCGGAAACAAAAAAAAGCCCCGCTTCGGCGGGGCTTTTTCTTTGCTCGCACCACGACCAACGGTCGTGGTCTACCAACTCGGTAGGTACCGACCGTTGGTCGGTACTCCGATCAGTTACCCCAGTTCGGCATCGGCATCGCATCGACCGGAATCGGTGCGTCCGGATCGTCCTTGCCGCGCGCATGCTTGCCACGCAGGTCATTCTCGATCTGGTAGTTGCGGCGCTGCAGCCACGCATCACGGACCAGCGAGTACTCGTCCACGGCGTTGTCGCGCATGTCGTCCACCGCCAGCAGCTGCGACCGCATGTCCACCAGCTGCAGGCCCTGCAGGCCGATGCGGATCTTGTCCTCTTCGATCGTACGGATCGGCGAGAGCGGCATGTCGCCGGCCAGGCCGAACACGTCACGCACGGTACGCGGGCCGAAGAACGGCAGTTCCACGTAGCGCGAACGGCGCCAGCCCCACGTGCCCAGGGTCTGGCCGAAGTCTTCCTTGCGACGCGGCACCATCGCCTTGCTGGCCGGATCGAACAGACCGCCGATACCCAGCGTGGAGTTCATCAGGAAACGGCCCAGGCTGTCCCAGGCGTCGTCCGGACGGCCCTGCAGCAGCTGGTTGGTGATCGTCACCGGCGCGCGCAGGTTGCTGAAGAAGTTGCTCACGCCGGTGCGTGCGAAGCGCGGCACCACGTTGGTGTAAGCCACCGCCAGCGGGCGTGCGACCGCACGGTCGACCACGTTGTTGAAGCTGTGCACCTTGCGGTTGAACGGTTCCCACGGATCGTACGGCGCGCCGGTGGGCTCGGTGCCGTCCGCGGTCGGGGCCGGGCCGCCGTACAGCGCGGCGAAGTCGTCCTCGGCGTTGGTCGGCGCGGTGCCGCCGGTGACCGGTGCGGCCGCCGGATCGGTGCTGGCCTGCGTTGCTTCGGTGGCCGTGTCGGCGCCGGCCTCGGCCGGTACCGCATCGGTGTTGGCCACATCGGCGGCCGGTGCCGCCGCCGGGGCGACCTCGACGCTGACCGGTGCGCTGTCGCGTGCCGGCTTGCCGGCACAGGCGCTCAGGGCCAGCGCCAGCACAAGGAGGGGGAGGGTGCGTATGACGTTCATGTCAGCTCGCCGCAGAAAGGGCATGGAAATCCAGGGTGGGTGCCAGCCGGTAGGCGGCACTGAGGTCGGTGAAACCGTCCGGGCTGCCGACGATCGTCGGCGTTGTCCCGTTTGCACGCAGGCGTGCGGCCAGCTCGGCCAGCAGCGCCAGACCGGCGCTGTCGAGCCGGCTCACTGCCGCCAGATCCACCTGCTGCACGCCGTCCAGCGCGGTCAGCGAGGGCCACAGGGCCGTCACCGCCGCGCGGTCGAGCGGCCCGCTGAACACCAGCGAGCTGCCGTTGCGCTGCACGCTGGCGTTGTTACTTGCCACGCGGGGCCTGCCCGGCCTGCATGCTGCCGTTGCGCAGTTCGGTGGCCACCTGCTGGATCGACTTCTGGCGCAGGGGGGCGTCGAACTGGGTCTTGAAGGTCTGCACGTAGGAGATGCCTTCGATCATCACATCGAAGATCTTCCACTGGCCGTTGACGTTGCGCATCAGGTAGTCGACCGGGGTCGGCTCGTTGCCGGCGCGGATCAGCTCGGTGGACACGCGCACGCCGCGGTTGCCCGGCAGCGGCGACTCGCTCTTCAGGCGGAAGGTCGGCTTGCCCTGGATCTCGAGCAGCGCCGAACCGTAGCGCTGCATCAGGTTGTCGGCCATCGCATCGGCGAACAGCTTGACGTCGGCATCGGACGCGCCGCGGCCGTGCACGCCCAGCACCAGGCGGGCGGCGTAGTCGCGGTCGAAGGTCTTGTTGAGCTCGCTGTTGATGAAGTCACGCAGCACGGCCGGGTTGGCCCGGAACTCGGTGCGGCGCTGCTGCAGCGAGGTCAGGATGCGGGTGCTGGCGTCCATCACGGCCTTGCTGGCCTGGCCCTGCTGGGCGGCAGCGGCCGCCGGGGCCGCCTGGGCGAAGGAGAGCGAGGGCGTGGCGGCGAGCAGGGCCGAGGCCAGCAGCGCCGGGATCAGGGTCTTTTTCATGGTTGCGGTTCCGTTGCAGGCGCGGGCGCGCCGTTGCCATCGTGGGAGTCAGCGCCACCGGTGTTGGCCGGACCGCTGAACATGTACTTGCCGACCAGCTGGAGCAGGTCCACCGCCGGCTGGGTGAAGACGATCTCGTCGCCGGACTTGAGCACGTCCGGATCTCCGCCCGGCTGCAGTCCGATATAGCTCTCGCCGAGCAAACCGCTGGTGAAGATGCCGGCCGAGGTGTCGGCGGGCAGATCCTTGAACTTGCCGTCGAGCTTGAGGGTCACGATCGAGTCGAACTTCTGGGGATCCAGTTCGATGCCCGAGACCTGGCCGATGGTGACGCCGCCGATCTTGACCGGGGCCTGCTTGCGCAGCTGGCCGATCTGGGTGAAGCGCGCCTTGAGTTCGTAGCCGCTGCCACCGGTGCCCCACCGTTGATTGGTGGAGGCCACGGCCAGCACCAGCAGCGAGGCCAGCGCCAGCAGCAGGAACGCGCCGACGGAAAATTCGAGTCTGGGACCGCGGATGGCCATGGGATATCTCACTGTTCTTTGTCAGGTGCCTGGACAGGTGTCCGGGCGGGAAGTCTTTGCGTACCGAAGAAGCGTACCGACCAACGGTCGGTACCTACTGGAACATCATGGCGGACAGCACGAAGTTGAAGACCAGCACCAGCAGCGAGGCGTTGACCACCGCACGCGTGGTGGCGACCGAGGTGCCTTCGATGGTGGGTTCGGCATGGAAACCGACATAGGAGGCCACCAGGGCCGCCGTGCCGCCGAAGATCGCCGACTTCAGCATCGCCACGCCGAAGTCGTCCCAGAAGTCCACGCTGTTGCTCAGCGCCGACCAGAACACGCCATTGTCCAGGCCGAGCACGTGCACGGCCTCGAAGTAGCTGGCACTGATCGCCAGTGAACAGAAGATGCCGGTCAGCAGCGGAACGGTCAGTACCGCCGCCCAGAAGCGCGGGGCAACGACCTTGGCGACCGGGTCGATCGCCATCAGCTCCAGGGCCTTGATCTGATCGGTGGCCCGCATCAGGCCCAGCTCGGCGGCGATCGAGCTGCCGGCGCGGCCGATGAACAGCAGCGCGGTCAGCACCGGGGCCAGTTCGCGGTACAGCGACAGGCCAAGCAGGGTGGACAAGGCGTCCGCAGCACCGAAGGTGGTCAGCGTGCGGTAACCCTGCAGGGTCAGCACCAGGCCCACGAAGGCACCGCCCACGGCGATGATCGGCAGCGAACGTGCGCCGATCTTGTAGATCTCGCGGGTCAGCTCGGCCAGGAAATCGGCGGTCGGCAGCGAGCCGCGCAGCACCGTCAGCGAGAACAGGCCGGCGCGACCGAGCGAGCGGGTGGCGTCAACGAACGGCATCAGGCAACCCTCGCACGCGGTGCGGCATCAAACGGGATCGGGCCGTCCGGCTCACCATGCAGGAACTGCCGCAGCAGCGGGTCCTGGCTGGATTCGAGCGCGGCCGGGCTGCCCTGGAACACGATGCCGCCGTTGGCGATCGCGATCACCTGGTCGCAGATCGGCAGGGTCTCGTGCACGTGGTGGCTGACGATGATGCTGGTCAGCCCCAGGCTGTGGTTGAGGCGCTGGATCAGGCTCATGATCACGCCCGAGGCGATCGGGTCCAGCCCGGTCAGCGGCTCGTCGTAGATCATCAGCGGCGGGTCCAGTGCCAGCGCGCGGGCCAGGGCCACACGGCGCGCCATGCCGCCGGACAGCTCGCGCGGCCAGGCATCGGCAGCGGCCAGCAGGCCGACCGCGTGCAGCTTCATCTGCACCAGGCGGCGCAACACGGGTTTGGGCAGGCGGGTATGGGTGCGCAGCGGCAGGGCCACGTTCTCGGCCACGGTCAGATCGGTCAGCAGGCCGTTGCCCTGCAGCAGCACGCCCACGCTCTTGCGCATCTCCAACAGCGCGCGTGCGCCGGTCGGGATGGGCTGGCCGAACAGGGTGACCTCGCCGGCAACCGGCCGCAGCTCACCGGTCAGCGCGGCCAGCAGGGTGGACTTGCCACTGCCCGACGGGCCGAGCACGGCGGTGATGCTGCCGCGCGGAACGGTCAGCGAAACGTCGCGCAGGATCGTACGTCCGCCGCGGTCGATGCGGACGTTGGACAACTGCACCAGACTCTCTTCGGAAACCGTCATGGGCGCCATTAACAAAATTCCAACGTTGTAAGATCGTGGTGAACGGCTGAACATAACCGAACTGCACCGTGCAGTATTGTTGCACGGGCAGGTGAGGGCAGCGCCCCGACGGCCACGCCGTGGGCTGCAACACAGCGTGTCGGGCCGGTATCGGCCATGGCCTCTTCCGTGTCCTGACACCCGTCAGCGCTGCGTTCGTGCGCGGGCTGCGGCACACTCCTGCGATGACCGACGCCGCTTCAGACTTCCGCCTGTACCACTCCAACTCGCTCGATGTGCTGGCCGCCCTGCTGGCCACGACGCTGCGCACGCCCGTGCCGGGCCAATCGATCCTGGTGCCGGAGGTGGTCCTGATCCCGCAGGTCGCGATGCGCCGCTGGCTGCAATCGACCCTGGCGGCCCAGTATGGCATTGCCGCCAATCTAGAGTTCCTCACCCCCGGCGAGCTGGTCGCCCGCGCCCTCAACGCCAACGTGCCCGGCGAACATGACGATCTCAATGCCGAGGGCCTGCGCTGGGGGCTGTATGCCGCGCTGCGCGACCCGGTGCTGATGGCGCAGCCGCCGATGGCGGCCCTGCAGGCCTACCTGTCCGCGGCCGATCCGCTCAAGCCGTGGGCGCTGGCCGCCGAGCTGGCGGCGGTGTTCGAGAAGTACCAGGCCTGGCGTCGCGATTGGCTGCTGCGGTGGGAGGCCGGCGCGGCACCGAACGACCCGCAGGCGATCCTGTGGCGGCATATCGCCAGCGGCAAGCAGTACCGTGCGCGCCGCATCGATGCGTATCTCGCCCGTTTCGAGGGCGCCGGCCAGCCGCTGCCGCAGGGCCTGCCGGCGCGGGTGTTCGCCTTCGCCACGCTCAACATCTCCCCGGACGTGCTGCGGGTGATGGCCACCCAGGCGCGGGTCGGCACGATGCACTTCTATCTGCCCACGCCGACCCAGGCCTACTGGGGCGATCTGCAGACGCTGGGCGAGAAGCTGCGCAGTGGCGCGCCCGATCCGTTCGGCGAGGCGGCCGGCGAGAACCGCCTGCTGCAGGCCTGGGGCGCGGCGGGCCGCGACTTCATGGCGGTGCTGGGCAGCTACGAGGTGGTGCACCCCTCCGGTGAGATCGCCGCCTACGACGATCCCGAAGAGGACGCGCGCCCGGACATGGTCGCCGGTGGCCTGTCCGACAGCCTGCTGCATCGCCTGCAGCGCGACCTGTTCCACCGCCGCGGGCAGCCCGCCGGCCCTCTGCGCGAGGCACTGCGCTACGACGACCCGAGCCTGCAGGTGCATGCCTGCCATACCCGCCTGCGCGAGCTGCAGGTGCTGCACGACCAGCTGCGCGGCCTGCTCCAGGACCCGCGCTTCGATCCGCCGCTGCAGGCGCGCGACATCGCGGTGCTGGCGCCGGACATCGATCCCTACGTGCCCTACCTGGAAGCGGTGTTCGGCGGGCGCGGCGGCGGCGATGACCACATTCCCTATGCGCTGGCCGACACCAGCCCGCTGGCGGGTGAACCCCTGGCCGATGTGTTCGTGCACCTGCTCGGGTTGCCGGTCTCGCGCTTCGGCTTGAACGAAGTGCTGGATCTGCTCGCCAGCGCGCCGCTGGCCGAAGCGGCCGGTCTGGATGCGGCGGCGTTCGACCGCCTGCACGATTGGCTGCAGGCCGCCGGCGCACGCTGGGGGCTGGATGCGACCCATCGCGGCCAGCACCAGGCCCCGGTCGATGATGCCTTCACCTGGCAGTTCGCACTCGATCGCCTGCTGCTCGGCCATGCCAGCGGCAGCGACGGCGACATCGCCGGGGTCGCGCCGTGGCCGGAGCTGGAAGGCAGCGCGCTGGATGCGCTGGACCGCCTGCTCGGCCTGCTGCGGGTGCTGGCGCGCTACCAGAAGGCGTTGGGAGAGGCGATGTCGCCTGGCCAGTGGCGGCAGCGTCTGCTGGGGCTGCTCGATGCGCTGCTGCCGGCGCCGCCGCAGGCCGCCAACAGCCAGCGCGCGCTGGAGCGGCTGCGCAAACTGATCAACGAGTTCGCCCGTGACGCCGACATCGCCGGCTTCGAGGGCGACGTGCCGCCGGAGGTGCTGCGCGCGCATTTCGCCGGCGTGCTTGCCCAGGCCGATACACGTGCGCCGCTGCTGACCGGCGGCGTCAGCTTCGGGCGGATGGTGCCGATGCGCCTGCTGCCGTTCCGGGTGATCTGCGTGCTGGGCCTGAACGATGGCGATTTCCCGCGCCGCGACCCGGCTGCCGGGCTCAACCAGCTCACCGCCGAACTGGGCACCGACAAGCGCCGGCATGGCGACCGTTCGCTGCGCGAGGACGACCGCTTCCTGTTCCTGCAGCTGTTCGCCTCGGCGCAGGACGTGTTCTACCTGAGCTACCTGGGCGCCGATCCGCGCGATGGCAGCGTGCGCGAACCCTCGGTGCTGGTCAGCGAGCTGATCGATGCCGCTGCCGAGTACCACCTGGATCCGCCCGCGGCGGCCAAGCGGATGACGGTGCGGCACTCGCTGCAGCCGTTCGCCCCGGCGGCATTCGGTGGCGGTGAGGAACCGCGACGTTTCAGCTACCGCCAGCAATGGCACCCGGCCGCCGGCTCGCTTGGCGGCGCACGGCGCGCGCTGGCACCCTGGTTCGCACGGCCCCTGCCGCCGATGGACAGCGTTGCGGGCGAGGCCGAACTTAGCGTGGATGCGCTGCGTCGCTTCCTCACCGATCCGGCCAGCCAGTTCCTCTCGCAACGGCTCGGCCTGCGCCTGCCCGACGACGTGGACAACGCCGAGGATGTGGAGCCGCTGGTGATGGCGGCGCGCGGTGGCGATACCGTACTGCTGCAGCAGGCGGTGATCGAGGCCACCCTCGACGAGGAGGCCGCGCCGCTCTACCCCCGGCTGCGCGCGCGTGCGCTGCTGCCCTCCGGTGCACTGGGCGAGCGTCAGTTCGCGCTGCTGCAGGCGCAGACCGAACCCTACGCACAGGCGCTGGCGCAGTGGCAGGCCGGTACCGCTGCCGGCAGCCGCCGCTACGACGTGGATATCGACGGGGTGCGCCTGCATGGCCGGGTCGAGGGCCTGCACCCGCATGGCCTGGTGCGCCTGCGCCCGGGCCCGCTCAATGGCCGCGCCGCGATCCGCCAGGGCCTGGACTGGCTGCTCGCCAACGCCGCCGGTGACCCACAGCCACTGGTCCAGTTCCACGACGCGGGCGATGACGGGCTCGGCCCGCACACGCTGCCGCCGCTGGAGGTCGAACGCGCGCACGAGGTGCTGCGACGCCTGCTGCAGCTGCGCAGCGAAGGGCTGCGCGCGCCGCTGTTGTACGGCCCGTCCACCGGCTGGGTGCTGTACACCGCCGCCGAGGCCAAGCGCGAAGCCGAGGGCCGCGCCAAGTGGCATGGCAGCGACCGCACCTGGGGCGAATCCACCGGCGCCGGCTACCCGCTCGCGCTGCGTGGCCATGATCCGTTCGCCAGCGCGGACAGCTACCGACAATTGCTGCACAACAGCTTCGTGGTGTTCACCGCGGTGCGCGAGGGCCGGGTGTTCCCGGGCTTTGACGAGAAAGGAGCCCTGCGATGATCGACCACGACCTGCTCACCGATCCCTATCTGGCGCTGCCGCTGGAGGGCGTGCGCCTGATCGAGGCCAGCGCCGGTACCGGCAAGACCTTCACCCTGGCCACGCTGTTCACCCGGCTGGTGGTGGAGAGGGGCTGGCGCATCGGCCAGATCCTGGCGGTCACCTTCACCGATGCCGCGACGCAGGAACTGCGCAAGCGCATCCGCGAGCGCCTTGCATTGGCCGCACAGCTGGTCGAGCGCGCGCCGAGCGAACAGGACAGCCCGGAGGTCGTCCTGACCCGGGTGATCCTGCACCGCCAGCTCGCCCTCGGTGAAGAAACGCCGGCCGCGCTGGCGCGTCGGCTGCAGACCGCGGCCGACGAAATCGACCTCGCCTCGATCTTCACCATCCATGGCTTCTGCACCCGCGTGCTGCGTGAGCATGCCCTGGAGAGCGGACATACCTTCGATCCGCCGACCCTGCTGCCGAGCGAACGCGCGCTGCACGAGGAACTCGCCGCCGACCTGTGGCGGGTGCATGCCAACGACCCGGCCACGGTCGATGCGCTGACCTGGCTGTGGTCCTCGCCCGAGGCGCTGGCCGGCGATCTCGCCACGCTGATCAAGCCGTTGCCGCTGTTGCCGGCGCGACCCACCCACAGCGTCGACGACCCCGCGCCGCAGCTGCGGCTCGCCGCGGCCGCGCTGGCCGAGGCGATCGAAACCCACGCCGAGCACGCGCAGGCACAGATCGCCGTCGCCTTCGATCGCAAGGTCTTCGACGGCCGTCGTGCCAAACGGCCGAGTTTCGACAAGGCCTTCGGCGAGCTGTTTGCCGGCCGCAGCGCGCAGCACTGGCCGCGCGGCGACAAGAGTCACCTGGGCAAGCTGTTGCCGGTGCAGCTGCTGGCCTTCTGCAAGGACGGCATGGAAGGCCAGTGCCCGGCGTCGCCGCTGTTCGATGCGTTGCAGGCCTGGTGGCATGCCGCCGATGCGCGCGAGCAGTGGCTGCGCCAGCAGGCCACCGCCTTCCTGCATGACCTGCGCGACGAAGCGCGTGCGCGCCTGGCCGAGCTGAAGCGGATCGGCCGCGTGCAGACCTACGATGACCTGATCGACGGTGTCGCCGATGCACTCGACGGCCCGCATCGCGCCACCCTGGTGCAGCAGCTGCGCGCGCAATACGCGATCGCGCTGGTGGACGAGTTCCAGGATACCGACGACCGCCAATGGGGCATCTTCCAACGCGTGTTCGGCGATTCGCAGGAGACCCGCGAGGCCGGCCTGGCACCGGCGCTGTTCCTGATCGGCGATCCGAAGCAGGCGATCTACGGTTTCCGCGGCGGCGATATCCACACCTACCTCAAGGCCAAGCGCCAGGCCGATGCAGCGCCTGCGCTGGACCGCAACTTCCGCTCGCGTCCGGCGGTGCTGCACGCGATCGAAGCGCTGTACGCCAATGCCGGCGAACGTGCCTTCCTCGAAGCCGACATCGCCTTCGAGCCGGTGCACCCCGGCAGCACCCGCGTGGATGCGGATTTCCTGCGCGACGGGATTCCCGCCCCCGGCCTGACCCTACGCGTGCTGCACAACACCGAGGCGGGCGATCTCAAGGCCGATCCCTCGCGCCTGCAGGCCAGCGACGCCTGTGTCGCCGCGATCCACCAGATCCTCGGCGAGGCCCGGCAAGGGCGCGCGCTGCTGCGCGACGTGCCGGTGCAACCCGGCGACATCGCGGTCCTGGTGCGCTCGCACAAGGAGGCCACGCGCATCCAGCAGGCGCTCGGTGCGGTGGGCATTCCCGCCGTCGCCGCGGGCAAGCAGAGCCTGTACGCCACGCCCGAGGCATACGACCTGCGCCTGCTGTTGCTGGCCCTGCTGCAGCCGGCCGATGAAGGGCGCCTGCGCGCCGCGCTGTCGACCGTGCTGCTCGGCGAAGATGCCGAGGCGATCGACGCGCTGGAACGCGAAGGCGATGCGCAGCGCTCGTTCCAGGTGCGGCTGCTGGAATGGCGCGAGCGCTGGCAGCGCGGCGGTCCGTTCGCGGTGATCACCGATCTCTGCGCCGAACATGCCGAGCGCCTGCTCGGTCTGCTGGATGGCGAGCGCCGCCTGACCAACTACCTGCAGCTGGGCGAACTGCTGCAGCAGGCGGCCGGGCAGACGCTGGGCATGCACGGCCTGCTCGACTGGCTGCAGGTGCAGATGGCGCATGCAGACCAGAACGACGAACAGCAGCTGCTGCGCCTGGAATCGGATGCGCGCCGCGTGCAGATCATCACCCTGCACAAGAGCAAGGGCCTGGAGTATCCGCTGGTGTTCCTGCCGTTCGTGGGCATCGGTGGTGGCGCGCCGAACACCGAGGCCAACTGCACGGTATACGCCAACGGCCGCCGCGAGCTGCACTGGAAGCTGGACAAGGACGACAGCTGGAGCGTGGCCAGCACGCGCAGCGCGCAGGAACAGGAGGCCGAAGACGCGCGCCTGCTCTACGTCGGGTTGACCCGCGCCGAGCACGCGCTGTGGATCGCCGCCGGCGATCTCGCCGGCCTGGCGAAGACCCGCCTGGCACCGATGCTGTCGAACATCGCCGCCCTGCGTGACCACCCGGACATCGCCGTGATCGAAGGCCCGGTGGAGACGCGGCCGGCACAGCTCGCCTTCGAACGCGAGGGCGAACTGCCGCCGGTGCGCGCGCTGACCCGCCGTGTGCCGCACGACTGGTGGGTGTACAGCTTCACCCAGCTGGCACATGCCGATGCGGGCCACGATACCGACGCCGCCGCGACCGAAGTGCCGGCCCCCGCGGCCGATGAACCGGCCGGCGTGGACCTCTCCCTGGACGCCGAGCAACCGGCCGTGGCCAGCGATGAGATCGACCCGCGGTTCATGGGCAGCCGCTTCGGCAATGTGCTGCACGATGCACTGGAAAACACCGATTTCGCGGTGTGGGGCGGCTGGCATGCCGGGCAGCCGGCACCCGGCGAGGAGGCCGAGGTCCTGCGTGCTTCGCTGCGCGTGGAAGGCTATGCCGAGCAAGACCTGGACGATGGCGTGGCCATGTTGACCGCGCTGGTCGGCCAGACCCTGACCGTGCCCTTGCCGGAAGGCGGCGCACTGCACGACCTGCCGGCCGATGCGCGCCGCGCCGAGATCGAGTTCCACTTCGCGATGCAGCCGACCGCCGTGCCCGCCCTGCTGACCCTGCTGCACGCGCACGGACTGGTGCGTGACCGCCATGGCTTCGGCACACGGCGGCGGCTGGAAGGCCTGATGACCGGCAAGATCGACCTCACCTACGTGCGTGCGGACCGCTGGTACGTGCTTGATTACAAATCCAATCGCCTGTCCGGCTACGACGCAGCCCGGCTGGCCAGCGCCATGCAGCACAGCGAGTACGACCTGCAGGCGCTGATCTACACCGTGGCATTGCATCGCTGGCTGCGCTTCCGGCTGGGTGCGCAGTACGACTACACGCGCGACATGGGCGGCATCCGCTATCTGTTCTGCCGCGGGCTGGATGCAGGCCGCGACGACAGCCCCGGCCTGTACGCGCATCGCTTCGATCCTGCTCTGGTGGACGCGCTGGATGCGCTGTTCGCGGGTGGCGAACACGCCCAGGCCCGCATGGCCGCGCGCGCACGGGGGGACGCATGAGCCTGCTCACCACGCTGTACCGCGGCAACGCGCTGCGCACACTCGATCATGCACTGGCGCAGAGCCTGCGCCGGTTGCGCCCGGACACGCCCGAGGCGGTGCTGCTCGGTGCTGCACTGGCGTCGCTGGCGGTCTCGGAAGGCCATGCCGGCCTGGATCCGGGCCAGCCGCAGCGGCTGATCGACGCCGAGATCGAGTGGCCCGCGCCCGGGGGTTGGCTGGCGCAGCTGCGCGCCTCGCCGTGGGTGGAGGTGCCCGGCGCAGACGACGTGGTCGCCGGCGATGCACCGCTGGTGCTGGAGAACGGGCTGCTCTATCTGCGTCGCTATCGCGAATACGAACGTCGGCTGGCGCAGGGCCTGCAACGCATCGCCACCCATTCGGTGGCCGAGGCCGACCCCGGCCGCCTGGCCACCCTGTTTGGCCAGCTGTTCCCGCAGGCGCGCGAGGGCATCGATCACCAGGCCCGCGCCGCCGCCGTCGCGCTGCGCCATCCGCTGGTGCTGGTGACGGGTGGTCCCGGTACGGGAAAGACCACCACCATTGCACGCCTGTTGGTGCTGCTGGCCGCCCAGGCAGTGCAGGCGGACCAGGCATTGCCACGGGTCGCGCTGGCCGCGCCCACCGGCCGCGCCGCCGAACGCATGGCCGAGAGCCTGCGCCTGGCCGTGCAGCGGCTGCGGCTGGTCGGCATCGCGCCGGCCCTGTGCGATGCGATGCCGAGCACCGGTACCACCCTGCATCGCCTGCTCGGGGTAATCCCGGATTCGCCGCGCTTCCGCCATCACGCCGACAACCCGCTGCCGTATGACGTGGTGGTGGTGGACGAGGCCTCGATGATCGATCTGCCGTTGATGACCAAGCTGGTCGAGGCGGTCGCCGATGGCAGCCGTCTGGTGCTGCTCGGCGATCCGGACCAGCTGCCCTCGGTGGAAGCCGGCGATGTGCTCAGTGCGATCCTGCGTGCCAGTGGCGATGGCCTGGGCACCCAGGCCGACGACGCGCAGGCATTACGCGTGCTGCTCGCGCCCGACGCGCTGCAACCGGTGGCACCGCCACGCAGGTTCGCGGGCCGGCGCGTGCAGCTGCAGCGCGGCTACCGGCAGACCGACGCGCTCGATCTGGCGCCGCTGGCGCATGCCGTGCGCGAGGGCAACAGTGCCACCGCACTGGCGCTGCTACGCGTAGGCACGCTGGCCGGTGTGCACTTCCACGAGGACCAGAGCGACCCGCTGCAGCATCATCGCGAGCACCTGCTCGGGCATTGGCGGGCCCTCGGCGAAGCCGCCGATCCCGGTCAGGCGCTGGCCAATGCCGGCCGCATCCGCCTGCTCACCGCCGTGCGCGAAGGCCCACAGGGTGCACGCGGGCTCAACGCGCGCATCGAAGCCCTGCTGGCCGGTGTGCCGCGGCCGGGCATGGCGCCGGGTTATTTCCACGGTCGGCTGCTGCTGATCACTGAAAACAGCTACCGGCACCGCCTGTTCAACGGCGACATCGGCATCTGCCTGATTGATCGGCACGGCAGCGTCACGGCGTGGTTTCCCGGTGAGACGCCGGACCAGCCGCGCGGCTTCCATCCGGGTGCGTTGCCCGCACATGAGAGTGCGTTCGCCATGACTGTGCACAAGGCACAGGGCTCGGAGTTCGATGAGGTCTGGCTGCAGTTGCCACGGCGCGACAACCGCGTGCTCTCGCGTGAGCTGATCTACACGGGTATGACCCGCGCGCGGCAGTCGCTGCACGTGCTCGGCAGTGCGGACGTGTTGGAGGCCGCGTTGGCGCGGCATGCCAGCCGTTTGTCGGGCCTGGCGGCGCGCCTGCAGGGCGGCCAGGGGGACGCAGTGGCCGACGCCGTGGTGACGGCGCCGGCCCAGGGGCAGTTGTTCTAGCCCCGTCGCCGGTCTTACTCCGGAATCACCACGGTGCCATCGGGGAACACGATGGCGCCGTCACCGCTGACATCGAAGAAGCCCAGCTGGTGGGTGTTGGCCAGCACCTGCACCAGGCCGTGCGCGTTCTCGGCCACCTCGTCATCGAACGAGGCGTAGACCACGTGCTGGCCGATGCTGTAGTCGGTCACTTCCGGGCGGTCGTCTTCCTCATCGGACAGCGGGCCGTCCATCGGCGGGTAATGCTCGGCCAATGCGGCGAAGAATGCCTGCAGCGCCGGCACCGACACCTTCGGGTCGTCGTAGTCGTGCGTCTCGTTCCATTCGGTCTGCGCGTCATACCACTGCAGGAAGGCCTCGGCCTCGCGCGGGGCGACGGCGGGGTCGAACACCATCAGGTCGTAACTCATCGGAAATCACCTTGATCCATGCGCAAATGCATGCGTCAGGATAGCCCTGATCGGTGTGGGCCGGCCGGTCTGCGGCCAGGCCGGTTCAGCGCGGCGCGGGCAGGCCAGGGGCCGCTGCGGGGGGCTGGGCAGGGGTATCGACCACCGGCGCCTCGGGGAACAGGGCATAGCGCAGCCCGATCAGGCCCATCAGCGCCTCATCGCGGGCCTTGCCGGCCGCCACGGTCTGCACGCGCTTGAGCGAGGCCTCCAGCCGGGTCTGCAGCCCGGCCGGGGCAGGCACTGGCCGGCGCTGCGCGGCCTGGGCGCGGTAATGGCGGGCGATGTCGTCCAGGATCGCGTCGATCGCGGCCACGCTGGCCGGCGGCAGGCCATGCCGTGAGCGGCGCAGCTGCAGGATGTTCAGGCCGATCCGCGCTTCGGTGAGCATGTCCACCGAGGCGATGTCGCTGCCTTCCGGCGTCGCCGCCAGGCGCGGCGCCAGCAGGCCGAGCAGATCGAGCATGCGCGCGGCGAACTGCTGGCGGTCCTGCTGGCCACGGCCCTCGGCCGCATCGGCCAGCGTGTTCCAGCCTTGGCGTACCAGCCGGCGTGCGGTCCACTCGGCACCCACCGAGCGGAACAGCCGCGTCATCACCACCGCAAAGCCAATGCCGATGAACATCGCCACGGCCGAGTTGATGAAGCTCTGGATGTTGGCGCTGTAGGTGTTCTGCACGTTCAACAGCGCGACCAGGTTCACCGTGAGCGGCAGGCCGATCAATGCGGTCTTGGGCCGATGCAGCAGCAGGCCCAGCGGCAGGAAGATCACCGCCAGCACCAGCACCAGGCTGCCGAAGTCGTGTACGGCCGGGAAGATCCCGAACAGGTACACGCCGGCCACCAGGCTGGCCACGATGGCCCAGAGCAGGAAGGACAGCATGCTCGGCGCCGGATCATCCTGCGCGGCGAAGAACGCGGCGGCCACCGCGGCCATCATCGCGCCGTTGCCGCCGCCCTCCCAGCCGAGCCCGATCCACAGCACGCAGTACGTCATCAGGGCGACGCCGGCACTGGCGGCGGAGAACAGCGCCATGCCGTAGTCCACATGGCGCACGTGATCCACGCGCTGGGTGCGCACGCGGTAATGCGCGGTATCGCTCGGCGCGGTGCCGGCATCGATGGCGGCATGCAGGGTGGTGCAGTCCTGCCAGAGGTCGACCAGCTCTTCCAGCCGCAGCAGCAGGGTCACCAGCAGCAGGTGGTCCAGCTCACCATCCACCGCCGGCTTGAGCGCGACGATGCGTGCGCGCAGTGTGGCGTACGCACTGGCGCTGGAGCGGCCGGGCTGTTCCAGCCACTGGGCCAGATCGGCGATCAGCGTCTCCAGCCCGGGCGGCAGCGCACGGCCACCCGCACGCAACGCCCCGAGCCGGTCGGCGATCGAAGAGAGCACCGGCAGCATCAGCAGCATGCGCTCGCGCAGTCGCTCCATCGAGACCGCCGCGCCGGCATGGCGCGGATCATCGCGACGCATGAATTCGATCAGCGCCTCGAACTGGACCAGATCGGCGGCCAACCGGTTGCGCGGGCCATGCGCATGGCCGCGCGTCAGGATCTGCCGGCACCAGTCGGCCGCATCGCCCATCCAGCTGCCGATCCGCGAGCGCAGCATCGGCCGCACCGAGGCCGGGAAGAACAGCGAGGCGAACAGCACCGCCACCACCGTGCCGAGGATGATCTCCTCGCTGCGCGCCACCACGGTGTCGAAGATGGTGTCCGGCGAGGTCACCGCCGGGAAGCCGATGAAGGCGGTGGTGTACCCGGCCAGCAGGAACGCGTAGCCGCGCGGGCCGCGGTTGAGCAGGGCGATGAACAGACACCCGGACAGCCACAGCGACATCGCCGCGCTGAGCAGCAAGGGGGTTTCCACCAGGTGCGGCAGCATCCACAGCGTCGCCGCACCGGCGATCAGCGTGCCGAGGATGCGATAGGCGCCCTTGGCGCGGGTCGGGCCCAGCATCGGCTGGGTCACGATGTAGACCGTGGCCATCGCCCAGTACGGCCGCGAAAGATTGCCGGCCAGGCCGATGTACAGCGCCGCGATCGCCGCCAGGAAGGTCTTGACCGAGAACAACCAGGCCTGTCTGTCCAGCAGCAGCATGGCTTACCTCGCGGCCGTGCCGGTGGCGACGGCGTCGGCATTCCAGCCGCCGCCGAGCACCAGGAACAGCTGGATCTGGTCGCGCGAGACCTGCGCCTGGGCCTCGGCCAGGGTCGCATCGGCGCTGGCCAGGCTGCGGTCGGCATCCAGGCTGGCCAGGTAGGGCGTGCGCCCGCCCTGATAGAGGCGGCGGTTCTGGCTGGCGGCCAGGTCGGCCTGCTGCTGGGCCTGCTGCAGGAACTGCAGGCGCTGCAGATCCTGGGCATAGCGGCTCAGCGCGGTCTGGGTTTCGCGCAGGGCCTGCAGCACGCTGTGATCGAACTCGGCCAGCGCGGCGTCGGCGCCGGCTTCGGTGGCGTGGATGCGCGCATGCGTGCCGGAAGAGGGCAGCGTCCAGGAAATCAGTGGGCCGATCGACCACTGCTGGGTCAGCGGCGTACCGAAGTCTTCCAGCAGGCCGGCGGCACCCACCGAGGCACCGAGGCGGATGTCCGGGTACAGCTCGGCGGTGGCCACCCCGATCCGCGCGGTGGCGGCGGCCAGTTTGCGCTCGGCCTGGCGGATGTCCGGGCGGCGCTGCAGCAGCGCGCGGCCATCACCGATCGGCAGCGCCTGCGCCAGCGTTGGGGCCTGGCTGCAGTCGCTCACGCCCTCGGGCAGTTGCCCCGGGGTGCGGCCGAGCAGGGCGGCCAGCTGGTATTCGGAGGCTTGGCGGTGCGCGCGCAGCGGCGGCAGCGCGGCCTGCAGCATCGCCACCTGGGCGTTGGCGCGGGCCAGCTCCGGCGGGGTGCCGCGGCCGGCCGTGATCAGGCGCTGGGTGACCTCGCGGCTGCGCTGCTGCAGCTGCAGCGAGTGCTCGGCCACGTGCAGCTCGTGGTTGGCGTGGCAGATGTCGACGTAGCTGCCGGCCACCTGCGCCACCAGCGACACGCGCGCCAGGTCCATCGCGGCGGCGGTGGCCTGCTCGTCGGCATGCGCGGCCTCGGAGGCGCGCTTGAGCTTGCCGAACAGATCGAACTGATAGGACACCGCGAATTTGCCGTCGGCCAGGTTGATCGGCGGCAGTTCGTGCTCCAGCAGGAACGATTCGGCGGACAGCTGCGCGCGGCTCACGCCGGCCTCGGCCTCGTACTCGAAGCCACCGGCATCCAGCGCCTGCTCGTACACGGCGGCGGCGCGGCGCAGGTTGGCATCGGCCACCTTCAGTTCCACGTTGTCGCGCAGCGCCTGCTGCACCAGCGCATTGAGGGTGTCGTCCTGGTACAGCTCCCACCAGCGCGCGGGCAGCGCGGCCCCAGCGGCGACCTGCGGGTTACCGGTCTCGAGGAAGGCGGCATTCGCCTCCGGCCGCTGGAAGGCGGACCCGGCCGGCACCGCATAGTCCGGGCCGACCGTGCGGCACGCGGCCAGCGTGGTCAGGGCCAACCCGAGGGCGATGCGGTGCAGCGCCGGGCGGTTCACAGCGCCGTCCGTGCCGGTTGCGCCGGCGTGGCCGGGGCGGTGTCCGGCTGGATGGTGACCGTGGCGGTACGCCCGGCGATCAGGTTGACGCCGGCCGGCACGCGGTCGATATGGATGCGCACCGGGATGCGCTGGGCCAGCCGCACCCAGTCGAAGGCCGGGGTCACGTTCGGCAGCAGGCTGCTGCCTTCGCTGCGGTAACGGTCTTCGATGCCGGCGGCGATGCTCTGCACGTGGCCCTGCAGCGGCTGCGCTTCGCCCATCAGGCGGATGTCGACCTTCTGCCCGGAATGCACGCCCTGCAGGCGGGTTTCCTCGAAGTAGCCGTCCACGCGGAACGAGCCGGTATCGAGCACGGCCATCACCGGCCGCCCGGCGGTCACGTAGTCGCCGGCACGCACGGTGCGGTCGTTGACGTGGCCATCGCTGGGGCTGCGCACTTCGGTGCGGGCCAGATTGAGCTTGGCCAGATCCACGGCCGCCTGCGCGGTGGCCATCGAAGCCTGCGCGGCGAGCAGCTTGGCCCGGCGCACTTCGGCGTCCTCGGCGGCGACCAGATCCTGCAGGCTGCGGTCGCGGGCGATCTCGCGGCGCAGCTGGTCCAGCGTGGCGCGGCGCTCGCCCAAAGCGGCCTGGGCCTGCTCCAGCGCGATCTCATAGCGCGCGCGATCGACCACGAACAGCACCTCACCGCGCTTGACCGGCTGGTTGTCGGCCACCTTCACTGCCTCCACCAGCCCGGACACGTCCGGCGCGACCTGGACCACGTCGGCACTGACGTGCGCATCGCGCGTCCACGGCTCATCCATGTAATAGGCCCACAGGTGGCGCAGCACCAGCACGGCGGCCACTACGGCCACGGCGGTCAATACGACCGGGAATGTCTGCTTGAGGATCTTGTTCACGATTGCATCCAACGCATCAGGGAAAACAACCCGCCGAGCACGATCACGTACACGGCCAGGTTGAACAGGGCGGGGTGCCAGATGTGGCGGTAGGCGCCGGTGCGCTGCAGGACCACGCGCAACCCGCTCTTGAGCAGGTAGGCAAGCAGCATCAGCCCGAGCAGGGTCGGGACGAACACACCATAGAGACTGAATTCACCGTACATCGAGGCAGAGGGTTCACTGGAAAAAGGTAGGCGACGACCGTTGGTCGTCGTATGTCATGCCGTCGCAGTACGACACCGGGCCGTACAACGGGAGAGCAGGCTTACGTCACGCGGTCGGCCGCATCGGCCAGCAGCTGCCACAGCTTCAGCACGGTGCGCAGTTCATCCAGGGTCAACGCGCCAAACACGTCCTGGCGCAGCCCGATCAACTGGGTCTCCAGCTGGCTGACCAGGGCCTCGCCCTTGTCGGTCAGCCACAGCAGGTTGGCGCGGCGGTCGCTGGCATCGCATTCGCGGCGGACCAGGTCGCTGGCGGCCAGCTTGTCCAGCAGGCGGACCAGCGAAGGGCCTTCCATGCCCAGCTGGTGGGCCAGCGCCACCTGGCGGATACCCCCGCCGGCGCGCCCGATCATCAGCAGCGGCATGGTGCAGGCAGCGGAAATACCGTAGCTGCCCAGGGCCTGGTCGGCCAGGCGCTGCCACTGCCGCCCTGCGTATAGCAGGCCGGAACTGAGCTGCATCTGCAGCTGGGTACGTTCGTCGAGGGATCGGTTCATCAGAATAGATAGGATACTACTAATTCGTCTCCTATCAATACCCGTGGCACAACCGCGGCCCAATGACAGCCTGTCCGGACACGGCCCGGGCGCCCCGGCGCAGGACGCCCGAGGGGTCTGTCGGGTACGATGCTCGCCCCCCTTCGGGTGCTGTATGTAATGAGCAAGCAAGACAACGACGCCAACCCCGTCACCCAGGCCGAGGCCGAATCGGCGGTGCGCACCCTGCTGCGCTGGGCCGGTGAAGATCCGACCCGTGAAGGCCTGCTGGATACCCCGCGCCGCGTCGCCGAAGCCTATGGCGACTGGTTCAGCGGCTACCGCGACGACCCGCGCGCCTATATGGAGCGGACCTTCGAGGAAGTGGCCGGCTACGACGAACTGATCGTGCTGCGCGACATCGAGTACGAAAGCCACTGCGAACACCACATGGCGCCGATCATCGGCCGCGTGCACGTCGGCTATCTGCCGGCTGGCAAGGTGGTGGGCATCAGCAAGCTGGCCCGTGTGGTCGAGGCGTACGCACGCCGCTTCCAGGTCCAGGAAAAGATGACCGCACAGATCGCCCAGTGCATCCAGGACGTGCTGCAGCCGGTCGGCGTGGGCGTGGTGGTGGAAGGTGCGCATGAGTGCATGACCACCCGCGGCATCCACAAGCGCGGCGTCAGCATGGTCACCTCCAAGATGCTGGGCAGCTTCCGCGAGGACGCGCGCACCCGCGCCGAGTTCCTGCGTTTCATCGAAGTGGGCGGCAAGCGCTGATTCCCCGCGCTGTCGCGCGCGGCCGGCAGGCGCTGGGCTTCGGCCCGGCCCTGCGGGTGCGTGCGCGTCCCGTTTCCTTCCCGGCCGCCGCGACCCGCGCGGCCTGTCTTCCTGTCCCGGGTCTCGAATGAAACATCGCGAGCGCATTACCCGTTACCGCCACCTGCGCGAACAATCGCAGTGGAAGCTGCTGGCGGCCGATCACGCGCCGGAGATCATCGGCCTGCTGCAGAGCCTGCTGATGCAGGACGAGCGCACCCTGTCCACCGCGGTGCTGCACGAACGCCTGCAGCGCGCGCTGGATGATCTGAAGGCCGATGAGCTGTCGCGCGATCTGCCGCGCACCGCACAGGCCTACATCGCGCATTGGCTGGCCCAGGGCTGGCTGGAACGCCGCTTGCCCGACGGCGCCGATCAGGAACAGTACGAACTGTCCACCCAGGCCGCGCAGGCGATCCGCTTCGCCGACAGCCTGGAGCAGGCGCGCGCTGCCGCCACCGAGAGCCGCCTGGCCCTGGTGATCGAGCAGCTCTCGCAGCTGGCCGCGCTGACCGAATCCAATCCGGATGCACGCCTGTCCGCGCTGCGCGACGAGCGCGACCGCATCGATGCCGAGATCGCCCGCGTCAGCGGCGGCAAGGTGTCCTCGCTGGATGGCAAGCGCGCGCTGGAACGGACCCGCCAGATCATCGGCCTGGCCGACGAACTGGCCGAAGATTTCCGCCGCGTGCGCGATGACTTCGAACGCCTCAACCGTGAATTCCGCGAACGCATCATCGATGACGAAGGCGAGCGCGGCGACGTGCTGTCCAAGCTGTTCGAAGGCGTGGACGTGATCGGCGACAGCGACGCCGGGCGCAGCTTCGAGGCGTTCTGGCGCCTGCTCAATGATGCCGAACAGAGCGCCCAGCTCGATGCCGCGCTGGAGACCGTGCTCGCGCGTGGCTTCGCCCGCAAGCTGGATCGCAACGAGCGCACCTTCCTGCGCGGCTTCACCACCACCATGCTCGAGCGCGGTGGCCAGGTCCACGATGTGCTGCAGCACTTCGCCCGCAGCCTGCGCGGCTTCGTGCAGAGCCGTGGCTACCTGGAACAGCGCCGCCTCAACCAGCTGCTCAAGCAGGCCCAGGGCGAGGCGCTGGGCCTGCGCGACCACATCCCGGCGCAGCGCGGCATCGGCCGCGACCTGCAGCTCACCACCAGCCGGCTGCGCTCGCTGTCGCAATGGAAGCTGCACGACCCGCGCCAGGCGCAGGTGGATGGCAGCGTGCAGCGCAACGACACCGCCGCGATCTCGCTGGAGAGTGTCGGCGACCTGGTGGCCGCCTCTGAAATCGACTTCCGCACCCTGCGCCGCGATCTGCACGACCTGCTCGGCGAGCAGCCGCGGCTGTCGATCGCGCAGGTGCTTGAGCACCGTGAGGCCCCGCAGGGGCTGGGCAGCATCATCGGCTACCTCTCTCTTGGCACCCGCCACGGCGAGGTCGCCACCGATCAACAGGAGATCGCGCAATGGCGCGGCGGCGATGGCCAATGGCGTCGCGCCCGCATTCCGCTGATCTGGTTCACCCAGGAGAAACGCCATGAGCTGGCATGAACAATCCACCGACACCCCGATCGACGGCGGCGCAGACGGGCACGACGACGAACCGGTCGTGGTGACGCCCGTCCTGCGGCGTAACAATGACGTGTTCTACATGGGCGACACCGGCCGGCTGCCGCTCGATGGCCGCCGCGCGCTGTGCCAGCTGCTGATCGGCCCGAGCATCGACCAGCTGCGTCACGCCAAGCTGTGGCCGGCGCTGATCCGCAGCGAAGCGGCGATCCGCTCGGCGCTCTCGGACCTGTTCCTGGAACTGGTGCTGGACCGCGAGAGTGGCGTGGCGTTCACCCGCCAGGCCGATACCGAAGATATCGATGCACCGGTGCTGCTGCGTACCTCGCCGCTGACCTTCATCGACTCGGTGCTGCTGCTGCACCTGCGCCAGCAGTTGGCCGAAGCCGATGCGCGCGGCGTGCGCGCGGTGGTCGAGGATGCCGAGCTGGCCGAAGCACTGGCCGTGTACGAGCGCCACCTGTCCACCGACCGCGCCGGCTTCAACCGCCGCGTCGCCAGTGCCGTGCAGAAGATGAAGGACAACCACATCCTCACCCGCCTCGGCGGCGACGATGCGCGTCATGAAGTCTCGCCGGCACTGAAACTGATGTTCTCCGCCGAAGATGTCGCCGCCCTGGCCCAGGTGTACCGCCGCCTGCGCGAAGCGCCGGCCGACCTCGACGCCTGAGCGCGCGCCCGCGCGCCGCTGCCCTGCCTGGATTGCTAGCCCTGCCATGACCGTCCACATTCCCGCACCCGCCCTGTTCCCCGGCGACCAGCCCGACCCGCGCGCGCA
Organism: Stenotrophomonas sp. TWI1151; assembly: GCF_039673135.1. Lineage (NCBI taxonomy): Bacteria > Pseudomonadati > Pseudomonadota > Gammaproteobacteria > Lysobacterales > Lysobacteraceae > Stenotrophomonas > Stenotrophomonas sp. TWI1151. The sequence goes on along the minus strand of NZ_JBDJLA010000002.1, from coordinate 11,601 downwards.
GCAGTTCCGCATGCGCCGCCTGCAGGTCCACAACTGGGGCACCTTCTCCGGCCTGACCGAAGTGCCGATCGCCGAGCGCGGCTTCCTGTTCGTCGGCCGCTCCGGCTCGGGCAAGTCGACCCTGCTCGATGCGATGTCCGCGCTGCTGGTGCCGCCGGCCCTGGTCGACTTCAACGCCGCCGCGCGCGAAGCCGAACGCAGTGGCCGCGACCGCAACCTGGTCTCCTACGTGCGGGGCGCCTGGGCCGACCAGCAGGACAGCGGCACCGGTGAAATCGCCACCCAGTACCTGCGCAAAGGCGCTACCTGGACCGCCCTGGTGCTGGAATACCGCAGCAATGACGGCCGCATCGTCAGCCTGGTGCGCCTGTTCTGGATTGCCGGCAACGGCGCGGCCGCGGCCGATGTGCGCAAGCACTACATGGTGGCCGAGCGCAGTTTCGACATCGCACGTGACCTCGGCGGCTTCGACCTGGACCTGCGCAAGCTCAAGCAGCGCCTGGGCGATGTGCATCACTTCGACAGCTTCGCCAGCTATGCCGAACGGTTCCGCCATGTGCTCGGGATCGAGAACGAGATGGCGCTGCGCCTGCTGCACAAGACGCAGTCGGCGAAGAACCTCGGCGATCTGAACGTGTTCCTGCGCGACTTCATGCTCGATGCACCGCGCACCTTCGATGCGGCCGAGCGGCTGGTCGATGATTTCGCTGAACTCGATGGCGCCCACCAGGCCGTGGTCACCGCGCGCCGCCAGGTTGAAACCCTGCTGCCCGCACGCGGCCACTACGCCGATCTGCAGGCACTGCGCCGCCAGCGCGAAGACCTGGACGAGATGAAGCTGGGCATCGACGGCGTGCGCGAGCAGCGTCGCCTGGCCCTGCTTGAGGCACGCCTGCTGGAACTGGATACCCGCGACCGCGGTCTGTCCGGGGAAGAAGGCCAGCGCCGCAGCGCGCTGGAGAATCATGAAAGCCACCTCGCCGAGCTGGAAGCGCAGCGTCGCCAGCAGGGCGGTGAGCGCATCGAAGAACTGGAGCGCGAGCAGGGCCGTGTCGCCCAGGAACGCGACCGCCGGCTGGCCAAGCGCAGCCAGGCCAACCATGCCAGCCGCGAACTGGGGGAAACCCTGGCCGAGACCGCGCACGGGTTTGCCGAGCAGCTCGCCCGCGCCCAGGCCCGCTTGGACGACGGCCAGCGCGCCGCGGCCGAGCTGGACGAAGCCATCGCCGAGCGCATGGGCGGCAAGCGCGACGACGAGCGCCGCTTCGCCGAGGTGCGTTCGGAACTGGAGGCGCTCAAGCGCACCCCGTCCAGCATTCCCGCGCCGATGCAGCAGCTGCGCGCGCGCCTGAGCAGCGACACCGGCATTCCCGAGGCGGCACTGCCGTTCGTGGGCGAACTGCTGCAGGTCCGCGACGAAGACGCCGCATGGCAGGGCGCCATCGAGCGCGTGCTGCACGGCTTCGCGCAGTCGCTGCTGGTCGATGAGCGCCACCACGCCGAGGTCTCGGCGTGGATCAACCAGACCCACCTCGGGACCCGCCTGGTCTATTACCGGGTGCGCCGCAACGACGACGCACTGCATGGCCGCGAGCCGGGCGCACGTTCGCTGCTGCACAAGCTGGTGCTGCGCGAGCACGGCTATGCCGGCTGGCTGCGCCGCGAGCTGGGCAAGCGCTTTGACTACGAGTGCGTGGATGCACGCCATCTGCGCGATACCGACCGCGGCATCACCAAGGAAGGCCAGGTCAAGCACCCGGGCGAGCGCTTCGAGAAGGACGATCGCCACAACATCAGCGACCGCCGCCGCTGGCTGCTCGGCTTCAACAACCGCGACAAACTGGACCTGTACGAGCGCGAAGCGATCGAACTGGCCCAGCGCATCGCTGCCTGCGACAGCGACGTGGCCGGCCTGCGCGCGCAGCGCGAACAGGACGGCAAGGCCCGACTGGCCTGCCATCAGCTGTGCACGCTGGGCTGGGACGAGATCGATGTGGCCGCACCGCTGCAGCGCCTGGACGACATCGCCCAGGCCCTGCACGACCTGCGCGAAGGCAATGCCGATCTGCGCAGGCTGGGCGAACAGATCGAGAAGACCCGGGCCGATGTGGCCCAGGCCAAGCGCACCTATGAAGACGTACGCGTGGAGCGCGGCCAGCTCGGCCGTGAACACGAACGCCTGGAACGCCTGCACGAGCAGTGCGCGCCGCTGGCCAAGCGCGTGGTCACGCCGCTGCAGCAGCAGGGCCTGGACGAACGCCTGAAGGCGCTCGGGGTGCTCAGCCTGGAGAACCTGGAAGCCCACTTCCGGCAGATCAGCAACACCCTCAACGAACAGCTCGGCGGTGCCCAGGCCGAACACAACCGGCTGGAAAACCTGCTGCTCGGCTGCTTCCGCCGCTACTGCCAGGCCTGGCCGGAAGACAGCGGCGACTTCACCGTCAGCCTGTCCAGCGCCGAAGATTTCCTGGCCCGCCTGCAACGGCTGGAGAACGATGGCCTGCCGCAGCACGAGGCACGCTTCTTCGATCTGCTGCAGAGCCAGAGCAAGAACAACCTGTTGGCCCTGCAGCGGCACACGGCCGAGGCGCGCAAGTCGATCGCCCAGCGCCTGGACGAGGTCAATGCCTCGCTGGAGCAGGTACCGTTCAATCGCGGCACCCTGCTGACCATCGAACTCACCGACCGCCGCCTGCCCGAGGTACTGGATTTCCACCAGCGCCTGCGTGACGTGCTGTCCCAGCAGCAGACCGAGCAGCGCGAACTGGCCGAAGCGCAGTTCGCGGTGCTGCGTGAGCTGGTCGCCAAGCTCGGCTCGCAGGAAGGCGAGGACAAGCGCTGGCGCGAGCTGGTGCTGGACGTGCGCCTGCATGTGGAATTCGTCGGCGTCGAGCTCGACGCCGCCACCCGCCAGCAGGTCGAGATCTACCGCAGCGGTGCGGGCAAGTCCGGCGGTCAGCGCCAGAAGCTGGCCACCACCTGCCTGGCGGCCGCGCTGCGCTACCAGCTCGGTGGCGCCGACGGCCAGCTGCCCAGCTACGCGGCGGTGGTGCTCGATGAAGCCTTCGACAAGGCCGACAACGAGTTCACCGCGTTGGCGATGAACATCTTCGACAACTTCGGGTTCCAGATGGTCGTGGCCACCCCGCTGAAGTCGGTGATGACGCTGGAGCCGTTCATCGGCGGTGCCTGCTTCGTGGAGATCAGCGGTCGCCACGACTCCGGCGTCCTGTTGATCGAGTACGACGACGAAGGCAAGCGCCTGAAGCTGCCCGAGCGTGCCCGCGCCGGCGAGACGACGGCGGCACCGGCACCGGCCGTGATTGCCCCGCCTGCCGTAGTGGATGCCCCCGAGGCGATGGCCACTGAAGTGATGGCGGCCTCGATCGACGAGGACGCCCACGTCGAGGCCGAGGTCGTGGCGGCGCCGGCAGCGGCGTCGGCATCCCGCCCGAAGAAGGCTGTGCCCCAGGTGCCGGCAAAGAAAGCGGCAAAGAAGACGGCCACCAAGGCCGCGCCCAAGGCGCCCGCAAAGAAGCCCGCCAAGCCCAAGCGCTGAGCAACCGACGGGTCAGCCCCAGGGCTGGCCCGTCCTGCTAACCGGCGAAGGTGTCCCAGCCCATCCGGGCGATCAGCACCACCACCAGGCCGACGAACAGCTTGCGGATGAAGGGCGTGCCACCGCGCAGCGCCATCCGCGTGCCGACCACCGAGCCGATGATGTTGGCCGCGGCCATCGGCAGTGCGAACAGCCACAGGATGTTGCCGGTCGGCACGAAGAAGGAGATCGCCGCCACGTTGGTCGCCAGGTTCACCACCTTGGAGGCGGCCGACGCACGCAGGAAGTCCAGCCCGAAGAAGCGCACGAACAGGAAGATCAGGAAGCTGCCGGTGCCGGGCCCGAAGAAGCCGTCGTAGAACCCGATCACCGCACCGATCGCCAACGCGGTCACCAGTTCCTTGCGGCCGATCTCGCGCGGGCGGTGCAGGGCACCGAAGTCCTTCTTCCACAGCGTGTAGCCGAGCATCGCCACCAGCAGCACCAGCACCAGCGGGCGTACCGCGTCCTTGGGCAGCAGGCTGACCGCCGTGGCCCCGGCAAACGAGAACACAAACGCCGTGCCCGCCGCGAACAGTACCGGCCGCCACGGGAAGCGCACATTGCGCGCGTAGCGGAATGCGGCAGCCGCCGTGCCGAACATCGAGCTGAACTTGTTGGTGCCGAACAGCATCGCCGGCGTGTGCTGCGGCAAGACGGTGAACAACCCGGGCAACTGCACCAGCCCACCGCCGCCGACGGCGGCATCGACCAGGCCGGCGATGAAGGCGATCGCCACCAACCACAACAGCTCAGGGGGAACCAGCTCAAGCACGGCAGCACATCGCGGCAGAAGGCGCGCCAGCATACGCCCGGTCATCGCGCGACAATACCCCCATGACCACCGCCATCTCCGATCCCTGTCCCTGCGGCCGCCCACCGGCCTACACCGCCTGCTGCGGCCGCTACCACGCCGGCACACCCGCGCCGGATGCCGAAGCGCTGATGCGCTCGCGCTACAGCGCCTACGTGCGCCACCTGGCCGGGTACCTGCTGGCCAGCTGGCACCCGTCCACGCGCCCGGCCGAGCTGTCGCTGGACGAAGCACCCGGCCAGCGCACGCAGTGGCTGGGGCTGACGATCCACGCACATACCCGCTCAGATGCCGACCACGCCCAGGTCCGTTTCACCGCGCGCTACAAGGTCGGCGGCGGCAGTGCGGTGAAAATGCTCGAACACAGCCGTTTCGTCCGCGAAGACGGCCGCTGGTTCTATCTCGACGCATTCTGAGCGTTGTCACCCGATCCATGCCGTGCCATGACGTGGCGCTCACCCCGGCTGGCCGATCCTGATCGCGATGACTACCGCCGTTGCTGCCGCACCTCCGCATACTGCCGCCCCGCCGACGTCGCTGGCCGCCCGCTACGCCAGCGTGCGCGCCCGCACGGTCGCGCTGGCCGCCCCCCTCAGTGCGGAAGACGCCATGGTGCAGAGCATGGCCGACGCCAGTCCGGCCAAATGGCACCTGGCCCACACCACGTGGTTCTTCGAGCGCTTCGTGCTGGCCACCCGGCCCGGCTACGCACCGGTCGATGCGGACTGGCATTACCTGTTCAACAGCTACTACCAGAGCATCGGCCCGGCCCATGCGCGCCCCCAGCGCGGTCTGCTCTCGCGGCCCTCGCTGGATGAAGTGCTGCATTTCCGCGCCGAGATCGACCAGCGCGTGATCGCTGCGCTGCAGGCCGGCAGCCTGAGTGAGCAGGCCCAGCAGCAGCTGCTGCTCGGCCTGCACCATGAGCAGCAGCACCAGGAACTCCTGCTGACCGATATCAAGCACGCGTTCTGGTCCAACCCGCTGCAGCCGGCCTACCGCGAGGATCTTGTCGTGGCGCCGGCCCGTGCGCTGCCGCTGCAGTGGCTCAGCAGTCCCGAACAGATCGTGGAGATCGGCGCGCCGGTCTGGCCCACCCGCCCCACGTTCGCCTATGACAACGAATCGCCGGTCCACCGCGTATTGGTGCCCGCGCATGCGCTGGCCAACCGCCCGGTCAGCAATGAGGAGTACCGCCAGTTCGTGCAGGCCGGTGGCTACCGCGAGCCGCGTTGGTGGATGAGCGAAGGCTGGACGCTGTGTCAGGAGCAGCACTGGGAGCATCCACTCTATTGGGATGACGCGCTGGAGCGGGAGTTCACCCTGGGCGGCTGGCGTGCGCTCGACCCCCACGCACCGGTCTGCCATCTCAGTTACTTCGAAGCCGACGCCTACGCACGCTGGCAGGACGCCAGGCTGCCCACCGAATTCGAATGGGAGGCCGCCACCGCCGGCCGGCCGCTGCGGGGTCGCTTCGCCGATACCGATCACCTCCACCCGGGCGGGGCGGCGGAAGAAGGCGATCTCGTCCAGCTGTTTGGCGATGTATGGGAATGGACCAGCAGCGCCTACGGGGCGTATCCCGGCTTCCGCACCTTCCCGGGCAACCTCGGTGAGTACAACGGCAAATTCATGTGCGGGCAGTGGGTGCTGCGCGGAGGCAGCTGCGCCACCCCGGCCGATCACCTGCGCGCCAGCTACCGCAATTTCTTCGCGCCGTCGGCCCGGTGGCAGTTCGCCGGCCTGCGCCTGGCCCGGGATGCCGCATGAGTTCGGTCCGTGATGCACTCCAAGCGTTGACCGATCTGCAGCCGGATCGGGACCAGATCACCGCCGACATCCTGCGTGGTCTGTCCACCACCCCGCGGCAGCTGCCCTCCAAGTACTTCTACGATGCGCAGGGCTCGGCGCTGTTCGAGCAGATCACCCAGCAGCCGGAGTACTACCCGACCCGCACCGAGCTGGAGCTGCTGCAGGACTGCGCGCGTGACATCGCCAAGGTGGTCGGCCCGCGACTGCATGTGGTCGAGCTGGGCAGTGGCAGCGGGCGCAAGACCGAACTGCTGCTGCATGCGCTGCGGGACCCGGTCGCTTACACCCCGATCGAAATCTCCCGCGCCGCGCTGCTGGACAGCATCACCCGGCTGGCCCCCTCGCTGCCGGACATCGAAATGCTGCCGGTCTGCGCGGATTTCACCCAGCCGGTGCAGTTGCCATCGCCGCAGCGCGAGCCGGCCCGCCACCTGGTGTTCTTCCCTGGATCGACCTTGGGCAACTTCGCCCACGACGACGCCGTCGCCCTGTTGAAGGCGATGCGCCAGACCATGGGCCCGGATGGCATGGCCCTGATCGGCATCGACCTGCACAAGGACGCGGCGTTGATCGAAGCGGCGTACAACGATGCCGCCGGGGTCACTGCCGAGTTCACCCTCAATCTGCTGCGTCGGCTCAACCGCGACATCGGCAGCGATTTCGATCTGGACGGCTTCCGCCATCGTGCCCGCTACAGCGTGCCGCGGCTGCGCATCGAAACCGAGCTGGTCAGCCAGCGCGACCAGCGCGTGCAGGTGGGGGGGCAGAGCTTCGACTTCGCCGAAGGCGAGGCGATGACCGTCGAGTACAGTCACAAGTACACCGATGCGGTGTTCGCCGCGATGGCCGCCGCCGCCGGCCTGCGCGTGACCGCCCACTGGAACGCCACCGATCCCGCCTTCGGCCTGCGTCTGCTGCAGCCGGCCTGACCTGCGCGGCATTGCCGCTATGATGCAGGTCCACTGGCTGCAAGGATTCCGCCAATGCGATGGTCGCCCCTGTTGTTGGCCGGGCTGTGGCTCGGCGCACCGTCGATCGCGGTCGCCGCGCCGGACGCATTCGCCACCTGCCTGGTCACGCTGAAGGCGCAGGCCGGCAAGCAGGGCATCAGCGCCGAGCGCTTCGAGGTGCTCACCGCCGGGCTGACCCCCGACCCCAGCGTGTTGCCGCTGCTGGATGCACAGCCGGAGTTCACCACTCCGTTGTGGGATTACCTGGCCGCGCTGGTGGATACCCAGCGCGTTGATGACGGGCGCGCCCGTCTGATCGAGCACCGTGATCTGCTGGCCCGTGTTTCGGCCGAGTACGGTGTCGATGCCGCCACCATTGTCGCGGTGTGGGGCGTAGAGAGCGATTACGGCCGCGTGTTCGGCAAGCGCCCGCTGCTGCAGTCGTTGGCCACGCTCTCCTGCGAAGGCCGCCGCCAGCCCTTCTTCCGCGGTGAACTGCTGGCCCTGCTCAAGCTGATCGATGCCGGCGACCTGCGCGCCGAGGGCCTGACCGGCTCGTGGGCCGGCGCCTTCGGCCACACCCAGTTCATGCCCTCCACCTATGCGCGCATCGCGGTGGATGGCGACGGCGATGGTCGCCGCGATCTGGTCGCCTCCATTCCCGATGCGCTGGCCTCCACCGCCAACTATCTCAAGAAGGCAGGCTGGCGTACCGGGCAGCCGTGGGGCATCGAGGTGAAGATTCCGGCCGGCTTCAACGCTGCCCAAGCCGGCCGCACCCAGCGCAAGCCACTGGCTGACTGGCGCGCGCTGGGCATCGTCCCGGTCGCCGGGGGGGGCCTGGCGCCTGCCGGGCTCCCGGCCGACAGCAACGCGGCACTGCTGCTCCCGACCGGTGCCAAGGGCCCGGCGTGGCTGGTGTTCCGCAACTACGACGCGATCTACGCCTACAACGCCGCCGAGAGCTACGCCCTGGCGATCGCCACCCTGGCCGATCGCCTGCGGGGTGGTCCGGGTATCGTCGCCGCCTGGCCAACCGACGATCCCGGCATCGGCCGTACCGAACGTCGAGAGCTGCAGACCCTGTTGCTGGCCCGCGGCCACGATATCGGTACGGCCGACGGCATGATCGGTACCGCGACCCGCCGCGCCATCCAGGCCGAGCAGCAGCGCCTGGGCTGGACCCCCGCCGATGGCCGTGCCGGCCAGCGCATTCTCACCGCCCTGCGCGGTGCTCCTCCTTCTTCCACACCGACCATGCCCGCATCCACCGTGTTCACCCTGCCGCCCAATCACGCCCAGTACGTCCAATCCCCGGCGGCGCCCCGCGCGGCCCTGCCCCAGGTGCCCGGGCTCAGCCTGGCCGACATCCAGGGCTTCCCCGCGTGGACGGTCGAGACCCCGTTCGCCACCGCCGCGATCAGCGTGTTCGGCGGCCAGCTCCTGTCCTATGTGCCCAAGGGCGGGCAGGACGTCATGTGGCTCTCGCCGAGCGCCCAGCCGCTGCCGACCCCGATCCGCGGGGGCAGCCCCGTGTGCTGGCCGTACTTCGGCCGCCAGGGGCAGGGCAATGACGTGCCCTCGCATGGCTTCGTCCGCAACGTGCCATGGACCCTGCAGCAGGCCCGTCGAGAGGCCGACGGCACCATGGTGCTGACCCTGGCGCCGCCGGTGCTGGAGAACCTGGACCTGCGCCTGCGCATGGAGCTGCGCATCGGCCGGACCCTGGAACAGCGCCTGATCACCGAAAACACCGGCCGCCAGCCGGTCGCCTTCACCCAGGCCCTGCACAACTACTTCCATGTCAGCGATGCGATGCAGGTCAGCGTGGAGGGCCTGGATGGCCTGTCCTACCTGGACAAGTTCGAGAATTACGCGACCCCGCGCCAGCAGCAGGGCGACTGGAACCTGCGCGACCCGCGCGATCCCGGCCGCAGCGACCGCATCTATACGCAGGCCGGCGGCCGCTACGTGCTCAAGGACCCGGGCCTGAAGCGCCGCATCGAGATCACCACCACCGGCAGCCGCTCGCTGGTCGCCTGGAACCCGGGTGAGGCCGGCGCCAGCAAGATGGCCGATGTCGGGGCCGGCTGGCGCAACTATGTGTGCCTGGAAGCGGCCAACGCCGGTCCGGATGTGGTGACGCTGGCGCCGGGCGCGCAGCACGTGCTGCAGCAGACGCTGGCGGTTCGCCCGCTATGAGTACGGTTCCGTCCCCGGCCCGGCCGGACGAGACGGCCGAGGATCCTTATCGCGCGCCCAGCACCGCCCTGCACGAGGCCATGATCGACGCCCAGATCGATGCGGCCGTGGCGGTGCATGACCGCCATCCGCTGCTGGCGAAGGCGGTGGGCGACAACTTCGCGTTGTATGCCCGTCGCTGGCATCTGGATGACGCCGGTGGCCGCTGGCCGCGCCCGTGGCACTGGCCGGCCGTCCTGTTCGGCTTCCACTGGCTCATGTACCGGCGCATGTACCTGGTGGCATTGGCGGTGCTGGTTGCTGATTTCGCCATTGGCATGGCGATGGTCCTGCTGGACCTGGCCGTGGGCGGCGTCGTGCTATCGCTGGGTGTGCGGCTCTCGCTGGGCATCTTCGGCAATGCGCTGTACCGCTGGCATTGCCGCCGCATGGTGGCGCGGGCGCAGGCCCGTTTTACCGGGCAGCCGGAGCGGATCAACGCCGAACTAGTACGCCGCGGGGGTACCAGCCGGCTTGCCCTGGGCCTGGGCCTGGCACTGTTCGTCGTACTGCGTATCTTCGAAGGCGCGTGAGGCGTCAGCGGGCGACCGGACGCGGTCGCAGTGCTGCCAGGCAGATGCCGCCGGCGACCAACCCCCAGAACGCCGAGCCGATCCCGGCCAGCGACAGGCCCGAGGCGGTGACCAGGAAGGTCACCAGCGCCGCTTCGCGATCGGCCTCCTCACGCAGGGCCGTCGCCAGGCTGTTGGCGATGGTGCCGAACAGTGCGATGCCGGCCACGCAGGCCACCAGTTCCTTGGGGAAGGCGGCGAACACGGCCGCCACCGTCGCCCCGAACAGGCCCACCACGATATAGAAGGCGCCCGCGGCCACCGCGGCGGTATAACGGCGGGCCGGATCCTCGTGTGCCTCACGGCCCATGCAGATCGCGGCGGTGATCGCGGCCAGGTTGAGCCCATAGGCGCCAAACGGGGCGAGCAGCGTGTTGACCACCCCGATCCAGCCGATCACCGGCGATACCGGGGTGTCGTAGCCGGAGGCACGGATCACCGCTACGCCCGGGATGTTCTGCGAGGCCATGGTGACCACGAACAGGGGCAGGGCGATGCCGAACACCGCCGACCACGACAGCGTTGGCCAGGTGAATACCGGCGTGGCCAGTTCCAGCCGCACGTCCTGCATATGAAGCAGGCCCTCACCTGCGGCGACCAGGACACCGACAACCAGCGTGGCGATCACCGCATAGCGCGGGAACAGCCGTCGCCCGATCAGCCAGGTGGCGAACATCGCCAGTGCCATGCCCAGCTGAGTGCCCATGGAGACGAACACATCCAGACCGAAGCGCAGCAGTACGCCAGCAAGCATGCCAGCGGCCAGCGCCATCGGCACACGCTTCATCAGCTTCGCGAAGATCCCCGAGAAGCCGGCGAGCATGCCCAGCACCGCGGCAAGGACGAACGCACCGATCGCATCGCTGTAGCCGACCGCGCCCGCACCCACCACGAGCATGGCCGCACCCGGCGTGGACCATGCAGTGACGACCGGCATCCGATAGCGCAGTGACAGACCAATACACGTCACGCCCATGCCAAGGCCCAACGCCCACATCCACGAGGCGATCTGCGCCTGGTCGGCGCCTACCGCGCGTGCGGCCTGGAACACGATCACCGCCGAACTGGCGAAGCCCACCAATACCGTAATGAAGCCCGCCATCACCGCAGGCAGGGAGAGATCGCGCCACAACGAACGTTTGCCTACCGCGGACATCGCATGCATTCCTGATGACAAGAGATGCATTGTTAGCAAGCCAGCGGCAGCACGCGCAACGCGCGTGCTGCCGCGCTTGTTGATGAGCAGCATGGATGGATGACGCGTTGATGAAAAAGATCGACGAAAACCCTTGACGAATTTTCAGAAGCCTTTAGTATTCGCTCCCTCGCTGCGACGCGGTCTTCACCCCGGTGAACACCCACCCGCAGCGACGGCAACAAGCTTCGAAAGAAGGTGTTGACGGAAACGAAAAGCCTGACATAATAGGCGGCTCGCAACGACGAAAGCCTCTAAGGCGAACGACGAAGCGGCATCGGCAACAACGGTTCACTTCGGTGAAACGACCTTGAAAAAAGGTGTTGACGAAGCAGATAAGCCGGTCTATAATGGGCGGCTCGCAACGACGGAAACGTCGGGGCAAACGGAAGAAGGCGCTGAGGCCGATTCCAAAGTTC